>JANTFL010000050.1 GCA_024763455.1 Sediminispirochaeta sp.
TCCCCTTTTTTTTGTACAAGCCGATCCCTTTACCGGAGGATTAAAATCTTCACCGGTTCCCACAGCATCAAGGGCACCGGTACTGAAACTTCCCCAGTTTATGGTAGATCTCCAGCTGGCTTTCAGAGAGAAGGCAGCTGATGTTCTTTCAGCTTTAAAATCAGGTACATCTACAACTGCATTAACCGTTTTTTTTATCGTCGTTTTTGTATACGGAATCCTCCATGCTGCAGGCCCCGGGCACAGGAAAACAGTAATCTTCTCCATGTTCCTTTCCAGGGATACCGGAATTTGGCAGCCGGCAGCGGCAGGATTTATGTCAGCCGGGCTTCATGCCGGTTCAAGCGTTCTTCTGGTTCTTATATTTAAATATATATTTAAGGCTGTTTCAGTCTTCACCAGCACTTCACAATTTTCATTTTACATGGAAGGGTGGACCTTTGTTGTTCTTTCCGCTTTTGCTGTTATTCTCATTTTTCTTAAAATAGTTGAAATGAGAAGAAGGGTAAATATAACTGATACTACACAATCCGGCAGAAACATATTTCTGGTAATCCTGATTTCAAGTGTTTTCCCCTGCCCCGGTGCTACCATGATCCTGCTGTTCGCTCTCTCCCAGGGAATGTTCATTACCGGCATACTGGGAGTTGCAGCAATGTCCCTGGGGATGGGAATGGTTATCTCAGCAGCAGGGTATCTGGCAATGGGCGGCCGGAGAAAACTCTTTACTTCATTAAAAATGAGGGAACAAAGAATCAAGATATACAGTGACCGCCTTGAGCTTGCCTCCTACATCATGGTGGCACTTTTTGCACTGTGGATGGGTAGCCCTTTTATCCATTATCTGGCCGCAAGGATCTAGTTGTTGCATTTTTACCGATTTTTTTCTTTTTTTTGAGAAAATTACTCAGTTTTACTGTATACTTTAAGAACAGGAGGCTGTTTATGAAACGACTAGCACTACTGATGCTGCTCTTTAGTTCAATTTTAGTACCTTTCTTTACCTTTGCACAGGATACAAATTCCACCAATGACCTTGTGTATCAGAAAAAAACAACCGCACGAGTAACGTTTAAATGGGCTGTTAAAGAGGGAACTCTCTTTGTGAATCTTTCTGCACCGACAACCGGGTGGGTTGCCGTAGGATTTGAACCTACTATGATGATGAAGAACGCTGATCTTATCATTGGCTATGTTACCGGTTCTGAGGTCGTTATTGAAGATCATTTTGGGGTTCGGCCGACATCACACGTCCCGGACGTAGACATCGGGGGAACTAACGATGTAACGGTTCTCAGCGGTTCTGAAGAGAACGGCACGACAACTCTCAGATTCTCCATACCGTTGGATTCAATGGATACCTTTGACAGGAAACTTGAAAAGGGGGAAACCTATAAGGTAATAGTCGCCTATGGGAAACGGGATGATGTTGCATCATACCACGTGAAAAGAGGAAGTTTTAAAATTAAGCTGTAGCGCTCTTGTAAATGCTACTCCCCTGAACGGGCTCCCCACAGGGCGCAGAAATATGCGACAGCACCGGAAATAACAAGACCGATAAAGTGGCCGCCTGATGTTCTTCCCGCATCAACAAGGGAGCCTAAAACTGTAACGGCAAGGGCCCCTGCAGCCGGTTCTCTGATCGTTACCCCAGGTGAAAGCAGGGCGGTCATATAACCGCCGAAATAGTAGGTAAGGGGTTTTAAGAGTAAAAACAACAGGAACCCGAGGCCGAAGGTAAAAAATCCGAATAGTACAAAGAAAATGCTTAAAAACACCTGAACTACCAGAAATATGGCAATACTGAATAAAAACCATTTCCAATTAAATGCTCCCGAATTACTCATATAGTCCCCCTATCATATAATATATCGTTAAAATAACAATAATTAAAGTTTTGTTTCTTTTTTATTGACAAACCAACGGTATGATAACAAAATAGAGTATATAACAGGAGGGAAAAAATGGCTAGAATTTATATAATTGATGATGATCCTGATATTATTGATTTCCTGACACTGATTCTTGAAAAAGAGGGATACGAAACAGGGTTTCAGCTTGAAGAGGATAACGCACCTGAAAATGCAGCAAAATTCAACGCTGACCTGATTATTCTCGATGTTATCTTTCCGGAAAACGACAGTGCAGGTTTTGAGATTGCCAGGGAATTGAAGCATGATGAACGAACAAAGAATATACCTATAATTATCCTTTCAGCGGTTAACCAAATGGGTAACTACTCAGGATCCTTCTCTAACAAGGACAAAGATGAAGTCTTTCTGCCAATTGAGGAATTTGCTGAAAAACCTATTGCTCCTTCAAACCTTGTCAAAATGGTCAAGAAATTCCTGCCTTAGCAGAGAACCATGGCACATCATACCGAAGAACAGGATACCGTAATCGCAATAGTAGGAGCAGGAAAAGGCGGTACAGCTATACTGAAAATACTTCTCCAGATACCGGGAGTCACCGTAAAGTATGTCTGCGATAAGGAAAAAGAGTCCGAAGGGATGATTCTTGCTGCCGAAAACAGAATCGAGCGTGTGTATGAACTTGAAAATTCACCCATTGTTGCTGATAACACTTTAGATCTGATATTTGAGGTTACCGGTAATAAGAATGTTTTTGAATATTTGCAGGAAAAAGTTAGTCAAAACTGTACGGTAGTGGGTGCAGCCGGTGCAAAGGTTCTTTTTTATCTCCTGGAATCACAGCAGAATATTACAGAAGAACTCAGATACTGCAAACTGTATCTTTCTGAAAAGGTAATGGAAAGAACTGAGGAACTGGAAGAGACAAATCGAGAACTTCAGAGGAAGGTCAACGAGCTGGCAGAACTTAATCAAAAATTGCATCAGATAAACGAGGAGAAAACAAAGTACCTTGTAAATGCTACCCATCAGCTCAAAGCTCCATTTGCAGCAATTCAAAGCTACTCAGAGCTTCTGATCAACGGTTATGCCGATGATCTTTCAGAAAAAAGTGAGACAATCGTAAAAAAGATCCGTGACAGATGTATTCTGCTCTCAAACTCAATCAAAGAGATGCTGGAACTTGCCAATCTCAATTCGTTTGTTGAAGAAAACCTTAAAATGGCAAAGGAGAATCTGAATGATATTGCATCCGCACAAATAGAAAGATTCAAACCAGTAGCGGACAGTAAAAATATTAGAATTCTGTTCAATCCCTGTGAAAGAGAACCTGTTCTAACGGTGAACAGAAAACAGATTGAGGCGCTTTTCCACATTCTTATTGAAAATGCGATCAATTATTCTCACCATGAGTCGAGTATCTCTGTTGAAGTGGGATGTCTCGGAAACAAAAGAGTATATTTCTCTGTAAAAGACCAGGGGATAGGGATTGAAGAAAAAAATCTTAAAAACATTTTTCGAGAATATTTCAGAACAAATAGAGCTGTACGGCAATCCTACAACGGAAGCGGTCTTGGACTTGCAATAGCAAAGCGGATTGCTGAGTTGCACCGGGCAGAAATATCTGTAGACAGTACCCCCGGGCAAGGATCTTCGTTTATTGTGGAGTTTCCCCTGCAGAGTCTTGCTCAGGCATAGAGAGCTTTTGAAACAACATATACATAGACCAAATTTTCCTCCGATGAATTCACAACGTTGTGGGTGGTTTCCGGCGGACAATACAGGAAGCTTCCACCCTCAATAGGGATACCATCTCCCTCTTTAAGATTAAATTTTCCTGATCCTGAGAGTACAATAAGAAGCTCTTCATTGGATTCAGTACTGTGTACACCTACTCCCTCGCCTGGTTTTAGGGTAATGAGTCCGGATTTCATGAAAACACTATCGGGGAATCCCCCCAGGATTCTGGAGTATTTATCAGATATCTTGTTCGGTACAACAGATCGTGCTTTCAGCAGGCTAAAATTCTTTTGTTCCATATCTCCCCCTGTAAATAAAATAATACTACATATAATAGAATTTTGCTACTAATATTTATATTTTACAATATATTTTATTTGATTTTTTAAATTTATTGTGATAATATATGAATAGTAGCTACTATATTATGTTTTGCAGCAGTTTCAGGAATGGAGACTGTGTGGAAGGATTTAGCAGACAAAAGATTCGGGCAATTTCTGCTTTTACGGCTGAATTGGAAGGGAGAATCCAGGGAGTCGGCTTCAGACCCTTTATCTACCGTCTTGCAACAATCCACGGCTTGAAAGGGTGGGTAAGAAACTCTTCCCAGGGTGTTCAGATGCATGTAGAAGGGACACCTGCCCAGCTGACAGATTTTCTTTCAGAAATAAAGGTAAAAGCTCCTCCGGCAGCACGGGTAGAATCAATAAGAACAACCCCAGCGGACATACAAAACTTCCCCGGTTTTACTATAGTTTCATCGAAGGCAAATGGGAATAATGGTAACCGGAGTGATCTCCCTGCAGCAGAAATAAGTCCTGATCTTGCTGTCTGCCCGGACTGCCTGGAAGATATTAAAAACGATCCTCAGCGTAAGAACTACCCATTCACCAATTGCACGAACTGCGGTCCAAGATTCTCAATAATAAAGGGGCTCCCCTACGACAGGGAGAAGACAACGATGGCTCCTTTCGTAATGTGTAAACGATGCAGCGGTGAATATGAAAATGTTATGGACAGGAGGTTCCATGCCCAGCCTAACAGCTGCAGCTCCTGCGGTCCGGAATATTCTCTGCATGGAAAAGACTTTCCCTTGATAAAGGGTTCTGAAATCTTTCAGAGAACGGCTGACATTATAATGGAAGGAGGTATCCTAGCCATCAAGGGGATAGGGGGATACCACCTTGCATGTGATCCTTTTAACGGAAATGCTGTTACAACCCTGCGGAAACTGAAAAACAGAGAGGGGAAACCCTTTGCCCTGATGTTTGCAGATCTTGGGATTGTGAAAAATCATGCCCACCTAACCGATCTTGATAAAAGGATACTTCACTCCCCCCAGGCACCCATTGTAATACTCAAACAGAAAAAAGGAAGCCGCCTGTCACCGGAAGTTAACAGAGGGCTTGATTCAATCGGCTGTTTTCTCCCCTACACTCCCTTTTACCACATCTTATTCCACACCACTGACCTTACAGTGCTAATTCTCACCAGCGGCAACAGAGAAGGTGAACCGATAATCAAGGATAACCGAAAAGCTCTCTCCATTTTTCTTGAAAAAACAGACGGAGTGCTTACCTATAACAGGGAAATTCATAACAGATGTGATGATTCTGTTGGGTTCACCAGCGGAAAAAGTTTCAGATTGATAAGAAGGTCCAGGGGATATGCCCCAGACTCGATTACACTCAACTTTAATGTAGATTCAATCCTTGCTGCAGGGGGTGATCTCAAGAGTACCTTTTGTATCGGGAAGGCTAAAAAGGCAATAATAAGCCAGCATATCGGGAATCTTGAAAACCCCGAAACCTACACCCTCTATAAACACACCGTGGAACGCTACCGCTCACTTTTTGGCTTTACCCCGAAGACGGTGATTTATGATCTACATCCAGGGTACAGGTCCACAGCCTATGCAAAATCAATTGGGATCCCGGCTTTTCCGGTTCAGCACCACCATGCACATATTGCTTCCTGCCTTGCAGAAAACAGAGAACAGGGACCGGTAATAGGGTTCAGCTTCGATGGTACCGGATACGGAGATGACGGCACCATCTGGGGGGGAGAAGTATTTATTGCCGATCTTCTGAGCTATAAAAGGAAACTTCATCTTACATACATCCCCCTCCCGGGAGGGGACAAAGCTGTTCGTGAACCCTGGCGAATGGCACTCGCCGCACTGAAAAAATCCTTTTGTGGATCTTCTCGATCCTCCGTCCCTCTGGACATGCCTTTTTTAAGGGAAATTGATCAATCGAAAATAGAAATGATACTGAATATGATTGACAGAAAGGTAAACACCCCCCTGACATCCAGTATGGGAAGGCTGTTTGATGCAGCTGCTGCAATGCACGGACTTTGCAGCTTTTCCACCTTCGAAGCAGAAGGGCCTCTACGGTTGGAATCCATGACTGGAGAAACGGTTGAGGAGTACTATACACTCCCCTTTTCCCTTGCTTCCGGAGAAATTAATACAGCTGATTTGATCATTGAAATGAGCAGAGACATTCTGAAAGGAACAAGTAGGGCTGTTACCGCGTCCAAATTTCATAATTCAATAATCCGACTAGTCCTGAATGCTGCCATGTCACTGAAAAAAGAAACCGGTATTAAAAAAACGGCCCTTTCTGGGGGAGTCTTCAACAACAGAAAGATACTGACCGGGTGCATAAAACTCCTCGAAAACCACGGTTTTACGGTTTTAACCCAATCAAAAGTCCCTTGCGGGGACGGAGGTTTATCTCTGGGGCAGCTCGTAATCGGGGCAGCGAAATTGAAGAGAGGAGAAATTCCATGTGTCTGAGCATTCCTGCGGAAATAATTAATATCGATAAGGACAAAGCTACGGTCAGTGTAGGAGGAACCAGATATCAGGCAGATATATCGATGGTTGACGGTGTTATTCCAGGAGACTTCATTCTTCTCCATTCGGGCTATGCCATCGGGAAGATCGATGCCGCCAAAGCTCTCCAGACCCTTTCCTTAATGGCAGAGATAAAGAGGAAAGCGGGTGATTAAATACATAAGTGAGTACAGAGATAAAAAACTCATTGGGGATACCCTTTCTGAAATCAAAAGGATTCATCATAAACCGATAACCCTTATGGAAGTGTGCGGAGGACATACCATGTCACTGCATAAGAACGGCATCCCTGCCCTCCTCCCCGAAACAATTACACTGCTCTCCGGTCCGGGATGCCCTGTATGCGTCACCTCCCGGACATTTATCGACAACGCCGTTGCAGTGGGACGAACCAAAGATTCTGTTATAACAACCTTCGGAGATCTTATGAGAGTACCGGGATCAGAAACTTCCCTTGAAAAAGAGAAAGCGGCAGGCCGTGATATACGGATTGTCTACTCCTCAGCAGATGCGTTGAACATCGCCGGTGAAAATCCGGGTAAGCAGGTAGTTTTTCTCGGCATAGGTTTTGAGACAACAGCACCATCCAGCGCTGCTGCAATAATGAGAGCAAAAAGGGAGAACCTTACCAACTTTTCCGTCCTGCCGGCCCACAAGGTAATGCCCCCGGCAATGGCGGCTCTCATCGATGAAGGGGTAAAGATAGACGGGTATATTTGCCCCGGACATGTAAGCACCATTACAGGATCCAACATGTACCTTCCTCTGGTTGAACATTACGGAGTCGGGTGCGTGGTTTCGGGATTTGAACCCCTTGACCTGCTCCAGACTATATACATGCTGATACGGCAGCACGAAGAAGGCTCTCCAAAAGTAGAAAACCAGTACATTCGAGCGGTAACCCCCAGAGGCAACCTTAAAGCGATAGAGCAAATGAACGCTGTCTTTGAACCAGCCAACGACTGGTGGAGAGGCCTCGGCATGATCCCGGGCAGCGGTCTTACAATACGGGATAAATACAGAGCCTTCGACGCATACAGCCGGTTTCAGCTGGAAGAGGAGATGGATGAATCCTCTATTAAAGAGGATGAAGGCTGCAGATGTGCAGATGTACTGAAAGGTAGTATTTCTCCCCCAGAATGTCCTTTTTACGGAACCAGATGTACACCGGAAGATCCCGTAGGAGCGTGCATGGTATCCAGCGAAGGCGCTTGTGCTGCCTGGTTCAGATATTCCGGCAGGGGATCAAGGCAATGAAAGGTATAATCACCATGGACCATGGGAGCGGATATGGGAAAACATCTGAACTTATCGAAGCTTTATTTTTAAAGTATTTTTCAGGTTCTTCCCTCGCGGAGCAGAGCGATAGCGCCATTGTTGAGGGAAGTTCCTCAAAACTGGCATTTACAACAGACTCCTTCGTTGTAAAGCCGGTATTCTTTCCCGGAGGCGATATTGGAAAACTCTCAATATGCGGAACAGTAAATGATCTTGCCGTGTGCGGCGCTGAACCGAAGTTCATATCCTGCGGATTTATTCTTGAAGAGGGTTTACCCATAGATGATCTGGCAAGCATAGCCGCTTCCATGGCTGAAACGGCAGCAAAATGCGGTGTCAGCATTGTCACCGGCGATACAAAGGTTGTCGAAAAAGGTTCCTGTGACCGCCTTTACATCAATACATCCGGAATCGGCTTTGTCAGGGAAGAATATTCCGGAATTGGACAGGCAGAGGGAATAAGAGAGGGGGACAGCATCATTGTAAACGGAACCATCGCTGAACACGGTCTTGCAGTTCTCTCTTTGAGAAATTCCTTTGAAAACTCCATAGTTTCTGACTGTACACCTTTAAATTCAATGATTCACAAATGTCTCGATACAGGGGCACAGATAAGATTTATCCGCGATGCAACGAGAGGCGGCATCGCCTCAGTTCTCTCAGAACTGGCGGAAAAGAGAAATATCGGAATAGAGCTTAACGAGGACTCCATACCTCTAAAGGATGATGTCCAGGGTCTGTGCGAAATTCTGGGTTTTGATCCACTGTACATTGCAAATGAGGGAAAAGTTATTATCGCTGTCTCTGAAGAAGATACGGGTACAGTACTGTCAGCTTTACGAGGGACGGAGGAAGGAAGGAACAGTGCGGTTATCGGCAGCGTTACCAGTGCACATCCAGGGGAAATTGTAATCAATACTTCAGCGGGGGGACGGAGGATTGTTGATATACCCGCCGGAACCCAGTTACCGAGGATCTGCTGATGCATGAAATGACGATTGTTTCAAACATCCTGAATATTGTCCTTGAAACCGGCAAGGAGAATAACCTTTCGGTCATAAACAGAATCAAGGTCAAAGTCGGCAAACAGCACCATCTGGCTCCAGATCTAATGACATATGCTTTTGAGTATTTAAAAAAAGGAACCATTGCTGCTCCTGCAGTACTCGAAGTAGAGAAAGTTCCAGTTTCACTTTTATGCCGAAACTGCAGCAGCTCTTTTACTGTTGAAGACAGTAACTATATATGTCCATTCTGCGGATCGGTGCAATGGGAAATGGTATCCGGACGGGAACTTACAATTGAAACCATTGAGGGGGAAAGATAATGGAAATTCAGGTCATGAAGGCTATTATGGAAGATAATATAAGCAGAGCCGAAAATCTCAGGAAACTTTTTAAGGAAAAGAAGGTTCTGGTATTAAATCTTATAAGCTCTCCCGGTTCAGGGAAAACGTCTCTCCTTGAGAAAACAATCAGGAATCTTAAAAATGAATACTCCATTGGAGTGATTGAAGGGGACATAACGACTTCAAGAGATGCTGAAAGACTGCAGCAGTTCGATATTCCCCAGGTTGTTATAAATACCGACGGAGCCTGCCATCTCAATTCCATGAGTATTGAAAAAGCGCTTAATGAGTTTGATCTTGATTTAATCGACCTTCTTTTCATAGAAAACGTGGGGAATTTGGTATGCCCATCGGAATTTGATATAGGAGAAAGTGCCAAAATTGCCATGGTAAGTACAACCGAAGGCGATGACAAACCAGCAAAATACCCACTGCTCTTTCAGGAAGCGGAAACAGTTCTGCTGAATAAAACTGATCTTATCCCGTATGTAAATTTCAAAAAAGATCTCTTCTACAGGGATCTTAAGGCAATCAACACGGATATCAAAATCATAGAAACATCCTGTACAACAGAAGAAGGTCTGGAGGAATGGTATGGATGGGTTCGAAAGAAAATAAACGATTTGGAGGTTAGGTGATGATGACTGCAGTGCTTGAAAAACAGGCGACCAAGGACAATATTATTCTTGGAATGAAAAAGGCCATGTCAGAATATGATATAGCTGCTCTTACAAAGAAGGAGGGGAAAGTCCTTTTTGACTACATCGATGATGTCAACAAAATAGAACTGGAATATACCCCGACGGTACTTTCTCCCAAGAAGTTTTTCTTTCCCCAGGAGGAGGTAATTCTTGAATACACTATGGAAGGAAAAGTACAGGCAAAGATAAACTACCGGAAAATGGTACTCTTTGGAGTTCGTCCATGCGACATTACGGGAATCCAGATACTTGACGAAGCATTTGCAGAGAGCAACGGGGATCCCAACTATCTGACAAAACGGGAAAATTCGGTCATTATCGGTATTGACTGTAACAGTGTATGTGATGAAAACGCGTTTTGTTACAAAGTAAACTCCCAGTATCCCGACGGCGGTTTTGATATAATGCTTCATGACCTGGGTAACAGTTATGCAATGACAATAGCAACTGATAAGGGAGAAACCTTCGCCGAACAGTACTTTGACTCAGGTAAAGTTGATAGTGAAGCCATGGAAGAATTCCTCAGGGTAAAGGAGCATGCATTTGTAAAAGCCGGCGGTCCATTTGAAGAACTCGAAAATCTACCGGAAATTTTTGCAGAGAACGAGCATCATCCAATCTGGGAGAGCGAGGCGGAGAGATGCTTGAGCTGCGGTTCCTGTATTATGGTCTGTCCGACCTGCTACTGTTTCGATGTGATTGATGAGCTGGCATTAAGCATGAAGATCGGTGACCGTCTGAGAAGATGGGATGCATGCATGCTCAGAAGTTTTGCAGAGGTTGCCGGAGGAGAAAATTTCAGAGAGGAAGTTAAAAACAGGGTTAAGCACAGAATAAACAGAAAGTTTAATTTCCTTATGAAAAAACACGGTAAATCGGTCTGTGTCGGCTGCGGGAGGTGCGTAAGAAGCTGTCTTGCAGATATTTCTCCTGTAACAATAGTTGAGGCTTTAACCAAAACCAGTAAACAAATGAGACTTGCCGAAAAAAACAATGAGCTCTATTTACCGGTAAAAGCATTTATACGTAAAATCGTCCAGTTCACAGAGAAGGAAAAGTTCTTTGAACTTGAATTGGAGAACGGGAAAAGTCTCAACCACCAGCCGGGTCAATTTATTCTTCTGTCAATTTTCGGGATAGGTGAAGCTGCCATATCAATCTCTTCTCCCCCCAGCTTCGGCAACCGGTTTGATATCGTTGTACGGGCAGTCGGGGATGTAACAAACAAACTGCACACCCTTGAAGAGGGAGATTTTGTATTTATACGGGGTCCCTTCGGACATGGATTTGATGAGAGCATCCAGAGGAAGATGGAAGGGAAGCATATACTCTTCATTGCCGGAGGTATTGGGTATGTACCGCTTAGATCTCTTATCAATTTCACCCTCAAACAGAAAGAGGACTACGGCAGAATCTCAATTCTCTACGGATGCAAAAGCCCGGAAGACAGGATGTACAAGGATGAACTGGACTATATTTCAACAATCGGCGGGAATGTTACACTATTAGAGACAGTTGATACGGCGGATAAAAGCTGGCTCAAGAACACCGGGGTAATAACTTCTCTCATCCCCATGGTCAAATTTCACCCGGAAAATACTCTCGCGGTAGTTTGCGGTCCTCCGGTTATGTACAAATTTGTTATTAAAACTCTAAACGATCAAGGCTTATCCAATGAAAACATATATGTTTCTCTCGAACGAAGAATGAAATGTGGAGTCGGGAAATGCGGACATTGTCAGCTCGATGACATCTACGTATGCCAGGAAGGCCCAGTTTTCCGGTTCTCGGATATAGAAGATAAAGAGGAGGCCCTGTGATGAGTAAACCTAAAGTTGCTTTTTTTGACTTTACCTCATGTGAAGGATGCCAGCTGTCTATTCTGAACCTGGAAACAGAACTTTTGGAGCTTCTTGATATAGTCGATATTGTTGAATTCAGAGAGGCAATGAGTGAAAAATCAGATACTTTCGATATTGCTGTTATTGAAGGCAGTTATTCCAGGGACAGTGATCTTGGAAGACTAAAAGAAATCCGGGAAACAGCGGGTGTTGTCGTTGCATTGGGAGCGTGTGCTCACATTGGAGGACTCAACGCCTTAAGAAACAGTCAGCAGAGAGAGGATTTACTAAAAAAAGTATACCCAGATCATCCTGACTGGTATGAAACAAACGAGAAGGCTCTTCCTATTTCAGCAGCAATTAAGGTGGATGCTGTTGTCCCGGGATGTCCTGTTGATGTCAAGGAGTTTGTACACGTAGTAAAGAATCTCGTCCTCGGTAAGGATCCCGGACTGCCTACCTATCCTGTCTGTGTAGAATGTAAGCTTAATGAAAATATTTGTGTGTACGAACTCGGGAAAACATGCCTCGGTCCAGTGGTGAGGGCCGGCTGTAATGCTGTCTGTACTAGTAACGGAGGGGTCTGCATTGGGTGCAGAGGTCTTATACCGAATCCAAATCTTAATTCCCAGAAAGATATTATGCAGAAATATGGTCTGGATATACAGCGGATAATTGATTCGGTGAATCTTTTCATGACAGAAAATGCCAGGGAGGTGCAGTAATGAGTGAAACAATAACGATCGGCGTTAATCATATTACCAGGGTTGAGGGACATGGAAACATTAAGGTTGATGTCCAAAATGGCGAGGTTAAGGAATGTAAACTGGAAATCGTCGAAGCACCCCGTTTTTTCGAAGCAATGCTTGAAGGCCGGCACTACAGCGAGGCTGCTATAATAACTTCCAGGATATGCGGGATATGCTCTGTCGGGCACCAGCTGGCTTCGGTAAGAGCGACAGAAGATGCTTTTGGCATTGAACTGACAAAACAAAATCATCAGCTAAAAACCCTTCTCGATATGGGTCAGTATTTCGAGTCCCATGTTCTGCATGTTTATTTCCTGGCTGTTCCGGATTTTGTCGGAGCTCCCTCAGTATTCCCCCTTGTTGCAACCCACAAAGATGTGGTTCTCTCCGCGTTAAAACTGAAAAAGCTTGGGCATGACATTGGAGAAATGATAGGGGGAAGGCTTGTTCATCCAATATCCATGATCCCCGGAGGATTTACCCATATGCCGACGGTGAAAAAGCTCGAAGAGATATTAAACCGTATACAGGATGCCAAAGAAGAGCTGAAAAACGGAGTGAAACTGGTTTCAAGTCTTACCCTTCCGGACTTCGAGAGGGAAACCGAGTATATCTCCATGTACAGAGATGGAGAATACGCGTTTATTGACGGGAATATTTTCTCCAGCGACAGGGGTGAAATATCCTACAAGGATTACCGCAAGGTAACGAATGAATATCTTGTTCCACATTCAACCGCTAAAAGGGCAAAATTTTCACGGCACTCCTACATGGTGGGTGCTCTGGCTAGATTTAACAACAACTACAAATACTTGAGTGACGATGCGAAGCAGGCTGCCGAAGACCTTGGACTTAAACCGAAATACTACAATCCCTACATGAATACCGTTGCCCAACTTGTCGAACTCATTCACATAGTTGACAACAGTACTGAAATCATAAATGACATGCTGGCAAAGGGGATTAAGAATGAAAAACCAGTTATACCAGAGCTGAAAGAGTGCGCCGGTGTCGGAGCAGTTGAGGTGCCCAGAGGGATACTCTTTCATGAATATACCTATGACAAGAACGGATTTATCACAAAAGCAAACTGTATAATTCCTACAGCTCAAAACCTTCAGAATATAGAGGACGATATGAATGATATGGTTCCTGATTCAATTAAAAAACGAACCAAAGAGGAACTGACACTGGATCTGGAAATGCTCGTCAGAGCATACGACCCGTGTATCTCATGTTCATGTCATTTATTGGATGTTGAATTTGTCAATGAATGATAAGGGGACCCTGATTCTCGGCGTGGGGAACCCCCTCCGCCGGGATGACGGTATAGGGCTGGCTTCGATACAAAAACTGAAAGAGTTAAAGCAATCCGGAGAATTACTAACTATCCGAGCTGATATAATTGATGGGGGCACAGACGGGCTGGGCCTGATAGAATACCTTAAAGCATATAAAAATGTAATAATTATCGATGCTGTTGAAATGGCTCTTCCGCCGGGAACAGTAAAACCGTTTACTCCAGACGAGGCCGTCTTGAAGATCAACAAAGACTCCCTTTCTACCCATGGATTTGGGATCGCAGAACTTATTACTCTCTCTAGAGAACTCGGCATCTTTCCGGGAATTACCATCATTGGAGTTCAACCGGAAGATAGCGGATACGGGGAAGGATTGTCGACAAAAGTGAGTCAGGCCTTAGGAATTATCTGTCAAAAAGTACTCGAACATTGCCCTTCTGAATAATTTTCCTTCCCTTCGGGATAATACTGTATATAATAACCGTACAAACCGGAGGGGTACATGACGGGAGATTCAATGGTTATCCGCAAGATTGAAACGGGGAAACTGCAGGGACCTTCTGTCTGGGAATAGAATCTTTAACCAATGAACGAAGAAATACAGCAGAAGCCATTTTCGGCTATTTTGATCGTATAAATGATTTAGCTGTTTCAACGGCAATCTTTAATTTTCAGAGCAATGGGCACATGATAAAGGGATGGCTTTTTTAACCGGACCTTTCAACCTGGACTACGAAAATAGTTACGGCATCCTCCTGGAGGGAAGAGATCAGAGTTCTGCAATTATGTTCGGACATACACCGGATTTCATTCCCTACAATATCCATGCTGTCAAATAAATGATAAAACCGCTCCTATGGCTTCTATACTACCTATAAGCAGAGACAGCCATACAGAGGTGCTTAACGCTCTTAAAAACAGTTAGATTCCAGGAGGGGAATTCTTGTCCTGTTTCCCCGGCAGGTGCAACAGGAGCTGGAATTTTCTCCTTTGCGTTTCCAGCACTTCGGTTTATACTTTGATATAAAATGTATAAAAGAAAAAAAATAAATATTACCGATTTGATCCCCGGATTCAAGACTGATTATATAAAAATAATGGATACTATTTCTCCTTTGATTCCTCCGGAGGAGAAAATGGAGGTTGAGAGGGTTATTAATTCCTGGACAAAGTATATAGACGAGCTATTTGAAAAACTTCGAAACATTGGGCTTTTCATAAATGATGCCCAAAATGGAGAAGTATATCCCAATAGATACTGGTATAATTGGGGATACCAGGCAGAAGATATGAAAGAAAATAGGTTTATGAAATATGTACATCCGGAAGATGCTCCCCTGGTTCGGGATCTTAGTGTAACCGAGGATAAGAAACTTCAGGAATCAGGCCATATTGCTTTTAGGTTGCGTACAAAAGATGGAGAATGGCGATGGGTTCTATCCACTGCAGTTTCTGTCTTGAAAGATAAATCGGGAAAAGTAAAGCAGTACATTGGATTTGATACAGATATTACAGAGGAAAAAGAAGCGAAAAGGAAACTCAAGGCAGCTCTTGAGGAGACCAAAGCAGAAAAGGAAAAAGCAGAAGCTCATGCCCTGGAAGCTACGACAATGAGAGAGATCGCAGCAATTGTATCATCTTCTCTGGATCTTGATAAAACCATCGAAGCAATACTGGATCAGGCAAAGAGATTAATCCCTTTTGATACTGCATCTGTCCAAATTTTAGAGAATAATCACCTTACAATAATCGGTGGAAGAGGATGGAAAGACCTTGGAAAAGTTATCGGGTATAGGTGGAAAGTACCCGGCGAAAACCCCAATACTGTTGTAGTGAAAACCAAAAAACCATTTATTTTAGGGGAGATTTCTGAACAGCTTCTTCGTTCCTTTGACCAACTGCCTGAGGAATACACAGGAAAGTCCTGGCTGGGAATCCCACTGATCTTCAGAGACGAGGTAATTGGAATACTGACTTTTGACAAAAATACGGAACACTTTTTTACCTATAAGCACGCAAATGTAGGGACTGTTTTCGCAAGTCATGTCGCAATTGCTGTTCATAATGCCAGCATTTTTGAGAAAACAAAAGAAATAGCATTAACCGACCCTCTGACCAAGGCAAAGAACCGCCGGGCCTTTTTTGACTTCATGGCACAACAGGACAAAGTATTCAAACGCTATAACAGTGTCTTTTCGCTTCTGATGATCGATATAGATTTTTTTAAAAATATCAATGACAGATTTGGACACCAGGCTGGTGATAATGTGCTGAAGGACCTTGTTGAGATAATAAAATCCGATCTTCGGGATTCAGATATCATATGCAGATACGGGGGAGAGGAATTTGCTGTATTACTTCCCTCTATTGACGAAGAAGCGGCATTTGAGATTGCTGAAAGAATACGGATGAAGGTAGAAGGGACACTCCTGATAGCAGGATCAGCATCAGGACTTACGGTAAGCATTGGTTGTGCTGACTGCCGGGGCCCACACATAGACGGTGTAGATTCACTGATTTTTATGGCTGATAAAGCTCTTTACCATGCAAAAGAATGCGGCAGAAACCGATGTGTACAATACTCAAAACTCTGTTCTTAAATAGAGGGTGTCAAGTGCTTATTTCACAACCATATTGTAAAGTTCATCATAACTCAATTTTGGATGTATTCCCAATCTGGTTAGGCTAAAGTCAAAACGTACTGGATCATCAGAATCAATTTCCTTAAACGCTTCAGTAATTTCCAGAGCTGTCCTCCTGTCACTCTGTTTCCTATCAGTGAAGCCAAGAATTCTGCATATCTGTTTGATATGTGTATCAAGCGGTATAATAAGAGCTGCTGGCCCGATATCTTTCCATGGCCCCGGATCTATGCTGTCTTCTCTCACCATCCATCTCAAAAACATATTCAATCGTTTCATGGCACTTCCGTTCTCCGGAACGGGCAGTATTCTTTTAGTTGCTGTGGATTTACCTTCAATAGAAGCGACAAGAAAAGTCATTCCGGCAAATACAGGTTTTATTCCTTCCTCTCTATCTTCCTCCGTCCCCATCATTCCCGTCTTAAAACAGTTTTCGAGGGATCCGAAATTATTAATAGTTGTTTTTATCCCCTCCAGGAACTCAACTAAACTGGTAGAATTGTAAAAACGGTATCTAAAACCAGCAAAGAGTTTTTCCAAATTCT
>JANTFL010000051.1 GCA_024763455.1 Sediminispirochaeta sp.
GGATACGCTGGATATCTATGGAAGCAAAGGCTCGATCCATGTCCCTAATCTTAATGAAGGGACCATACACATTGTAACCGAAGGGGAAACAAGGATGGAGAAACATCCGAATCATGCAAACTTTCACCAGCCCCTGCTGAATGATTTTGTTGCTGCGGTGCTGGAAAACCGCACTCCTGCAGTCCGCGGAGAAACCGGACGGGAGATCAACAGAATTCTGGATGAAATTTACGGCCGCTAGAAGGAAGGAATCTCTACTATTGTATCTGATACCTCCTCTGATGGTGCAGCTTCCCTGTTTTTAAGCAGCACTTTCTAACTGTAAAAGAAACTGTACTTCTCCATGGCATCCAACAGAGCCGAGGCATTTTCTACTGGAACACCGGGGTACAGTCCGTATATCATCATAAGCCCCCCTTTTTTGCTCCCTATTTTTTCTACCTCTTCCCGGACCAGAGCATCGATTTGGGCAGGGGTTCCGCCGAAAGTTATATCCTGCCGGTCAATATCAAGATCCACGCATACTTTTCCTGCCAGGTTCTCTGCAATCCAGTCTATTCCGTTTACAAGATCCTGAAGGTTCAGCGCTTCTACCCCTCCGTCAATCAGATCCTCTGCAAGAGTTCTAATATCTCCGTCAGAATGCATGTGTACAATGATGCCATTGTCCCTGACCGGTTTCATTAACCGCTGATAACTCGGTTTAATGTACTTTACAAACTGATCCGGAGAAAGCATCGGCCCCACCTGCATCCCGAGATCTTCAGGGAAAGTTATTACATCCGGCTCCAATTCAATCCACCGTTCAATAACACCGCGGTTAAAATTCTCCACCATTTCCAGCAGTTCAAGAAGCTCTTTTTTTTCATCCACCATATCAAAGATAAAGTTCTCGTATCCCCGGATATCCTGTATTCTTAGAAATGTATGTCCGTGGGGAAGCCCCCCGATAACAGGTTCCCCTTTTGCTCTTTTCTCCCGGACCTCCCGGGCAATCTGATCCCAGTCTATACTATAGGTGCCGTCGGTTACAGCCGGGTCCGGAGCTTTGTAATCTTTAAAGTTATCCCAGGTATCCAAAGGGTGGCCATGAACAGAACCGGTAATACCGTCATCAGATGTCTTCCAGACACAACCCCAGGGATCGGTGTACGGTTTGTCCGCCAGAGCGTTTACAAGATAACCGGGCTTATACTTTCCTTCAGGACGCTTGAAGTCCGGGAACAAATGAGGGTGAGCCTCCAACAGTTCATAGAGCTGTTCGTTGTCAAAGTGATGCCAGCAGGCATCATTTACAACAAATTCCATCGGTATATACTCGGGTATTTCAAACTGTATGGCCCTTCTCAGATTTTCCCTCTTTGTCATTTGCTAACCTCCATTAGGTGCAGATACATTAACTCTTTTGAAAAATATCTTCCAAAGGAGATAACTCCTTTGATGAAAACCCGAGATGGGAATGGCGTCTCCACCCCTCTGCATATTTGTATATGCCGGAATTCTTTCCCATTTCTGCACTCATCTCCTGCATTGTTGTAAGATATGAGTCTATACCCTGACTTGTGTCCAGCCATTCTTTCTGGCTTTTGTGAAAGGAGAGCATCTGCGTTTTTTTATCCATAACCTGCTCTATATCCACGTAGAAGTCCGGCTTTATTTTATTGCGTAGACCGTCGGTCAACCCGTAGGGCATGGAATGGTAAACCGTCATTTCTCCTTCAATTGCCGGTCTTTCCGGGATGGAAGGGTAGTTGGGCATCCCCCTGCAGAAAGCCGCCGTTACCCCAATGCGGCAGGTGTTCATGTGGTCCTCCATGTACTCTTCAGGGGATGGGAGCAGAAGGATATCCGGCTTTACTTCCCTGATAACAGCCAGGGTCTTTTTTATGAGTTCCGGTGTATAGAATACGGTAAGATCATCCACAATACTTTCATGGTATACTGCCCCCAGAAAATCAGCGGCTGCAATTGCTTCCTTTTTCCGCACTTTGATGGCTTCTTCTTTACTGTACTGTGCACTGCCGTAGCATCCGTTGGCAAGGTTCATGTAATGCAGCTCACACCCCTCTTCTTTTAACCGGAACAGTGTACCTGCCATCATAAACTCTATATCATCGGGATGGCAGTGTATTGCAAAAACCCGTTTCCCCATTTTATCCTTCACCTATATTCCTCCAACGATACTCTTGCAATTTTTTTCAGAAAGGAAATTCCTTCGGATACATCAATTTTTCTTCTATCTCCCGCTTCCCTTTCAATGGTCAGATATCCGCTGTACCCGATTGCATCCAGGGTTTTCAGGTATTCGGGGAAATTTACGTCCCCTTTACCTAAGGGAAGCTCTACAAAGTAATCATCAAAGTTTATTCCCGAAGGATTTCCATCGGCAAAGGCACCGTAAATTTCCACGGAATCACACTTTTTTACCATCCTGCCGTCCTTGGCGTGGGTATATACAATGTAGTCCTTAAGAATCCCGACAGCTGTTGCAGGATTCTCCCCCTGAACCATAACGAGGTTGGCAGGATCGAAGTTTACCTTTAAATTCCTTTCACCGGTTCCCTCAATAAACTTCTTTAATACATAGGACCTTTCCGGTCCTGTTTCAACGGCAATAAAAACCCCCGCCTGCTGAGCATAACTGCAGATCTCCCGGAGTGCTTTCTGCATAATACTGTTTTGTACCACATCGGTTTCAGATACTACCCCAATGTGGGTTGTGATAACTTCAGTCCCCAGCTCTGCGGCAAAGTCGATGATTTCCTTCGTCTTTGCTAATTTTTCTGGGTTCTCATTTTCTCTTTCAAACCCGTGTCCTCCCAGATCCCCGCAGAGGGCTGAGATCTCAAGGCCGAAGCTCTGCACCTTTTTCTTTAATGCTGCGGCGTCCTTAAGATCTATCTTCATAGAGGACATTTCATGGGGGGCTGCGTAGATCTGAACCCCGGAAACACCGGTTTCTGCGGCAAAAGCCAAAGCATCATCAAGATCGGTCTGCAGACTGTCCAGAAGTATTCCTGTTTTAAACTTCATTATTCACCTTCCTTGTTATCTCATCCAGAAGATATGCCGCATTCAGAGCATCTTCCATCGTTACCAGGGTTTTTATCAGCTTGTTTTTGTATGCAATAAAGTCTACCAGCTGGTCCTTTATCTGATTATTCCTGTACCCGGAAATGACCTTGGAAAGCTCTTTGTAGCGGT
Source organism: Sediminispirochaeta sp. (assembly GCA_024763455.1). Lineage (GTDB taxonomy): Bacteria > Spirochaetota > Spirochaetia > B11-G9 > B11-G9 > B11-G9. The sequence goes on from JANTFL010000051.1 coordinate 3,205, forward strand.
CCACAAATATCTTCTTGCTTATAAGATCTCCCCGGATCATCCCCCGCTCGAACTTTATAACTACCTCCCGTGTCTTTTCCTCAGAAAGCCAGGAGGATACAATCCTGCCGTTAAGCCCTTTCCGGTGGCTGGTCAGGAGGGTACACTCCATCACCTCGCCCTCTATTTTTTTAAAACGTATATCTGTAATCCTGTATTTCCCGAATATACACTGGACAAGATCGAGATCATGAATAAGTTTGTCTATAATCAAACTGTCATTGACCCTCTCCGGCTTCAGGCTTGCCCGTAAAAAACTGTAGCTTACAACCCTGCCGTACATTTTGTAGGTAACCGCTTCTTCGGCATCAAGGGTTACCGGATTGTACCGCTCCACCAGCCCCGGCATTATCCGGACCTTGTTCTTCTTTGCCAGATGCATTAACGCTTTTATCTCTCTTGCAGTTTCACACACCGGTTTTTCTATTAAAAGAGAGATACCGCTTTGAATAAGTTTCTCTGCAATTTCAAAATGTGTTTTTATGGGAGTGGATACTACCGCTGCGTTTATGCCGAGTTCTTTCATCCCGATAAGAGTTTCCACCGAATCGAGATACCAGAGATCTTCCTCTTTGCTGTAACGGGAGTCTGCAAACTTGATGTCCACCACAGCCTTAAGCCTGAAGCTTTTTAACATCCCCGGGAGATCGTACTTGTAGTAACTCTCTATATTCTTCCGGTCATACAGCTCAAAAGCTGCTTTCCGGTAGATTTTGCCCATGTAGCCATATCCAATAACGGCCAGGTTTGTTATGCTGTTCATAGAGTTACTAATTACTTCACTATTCTTTTAAGGCTTTCCGCAGTTTTGGCTGCCAGCTCCATGTCCGGAAGGACCAGGTCAGGAAGTCTCGAGAACGGAATCATTTCTGCTGTTACCGGGCCGTTGTATCCTATATTCTCCAGAGCATCCAGCACCTTGCCGTAATCAAGATCTCCTTCCATAAGATCTTCGCCGAATCCATGGAGTGTCCCCCCGCAGTCTTCCCGTTTGAAGTTCTTGAAATGCACAGCTTTTATTTTTTCTTTAAGTATTTCAATCCAGTGCTCGGGGTACCCGTTCAAAAGAGTGTTCCCTATATCAAGGTAAATACCTATGTAGTCTGAATTGAACTGGTCCAGATAAAACCTGAACTCCATGGGTGAAAGCAGAAACTTGTTCCATACATTTTCCAGACATACGGTTACGCCGTACTCCTCTGCGGTACCAAGAACCATTTGTAATGATTCGGTTGAGTTCTTCCAGACATTGCCATAAGGGGTAACGGGACGGGATTCATCCCAGGCTACATCAACAGCTCCGGGGACAACAAGAATCCTGTCCGCTCCAATCCAGGAGGCTGCTTTTATATACTTTCTGGTAAAATCAACAGCCTTTTCTCTCTCCGCAGGATCATCGGAACCAAGAGAGCATCCCCAGAAGAACCCGGAAGCAAGAGTTTTAAGCCCCACTCCTTTCTCATCTGCGTATGCTTCAATCTTCCGGCATTCCTCTTTTGTGATATCCTCCTTCAGGCAGTCACCGAAGGTAAGTTCAATTCCATCAAGTTCCATCTCTGCGGCATCGTCTATTGCCTGAAAGGGAGACTTCTCCCCTTCAAACCCTCCCAGTACCCAGTAGTTTATTGCTTTATAATATCCCATTATATTCCACCTCTACCGTCCGGTTTTCTTTTATCGATTTCTCCTCAGCTTCGATAATAGCCATGGAATCCCTTATTTCACCGGGAGTCAAATACTTTTCAGGCTTTTCCCCTCTCACTATTGAAGAGAGGAAGTAATCTATCTCCACATGCCATCCTGTCGGAAGCTTATCCGATGCCGGCTTTGGTTCTTCTATCCGGCCATCCTCCCAGATAACCTTGTATCCGAGTTCCGAAAGTCTGACCGTTCCTTTCTCACATACAATCTGAAAACTCATTTCAAAGGGGGAAGCCTTGGCAGGGTCCCACCCTCCTTCAGCCATAATCAACGTTCCGTCACCAAAGTTGTAGTTAGTAAAAATATGATCTATACCCTCATCAGACCTGAACCCTTTTACTCCAAAGGACGTAACCGACCGGGGGCATCCGAAAAAATATCTGACCAGATCAGTATCGTGAAGGTGCAGATCCAACAGTGCACTGCCGCTCAGTTTGTTCTTCATAAACCAGTCCTCCCAGGCGTTTCCGTGGATAGAGGGGGACACCCGTTTAAAGGATGCACTTACAACCTTTCCCAGCTTTCCGGATTTGTACAGTTCAAAAGCATGTCTGTACTCCGGCCAGTAGCGGACACACAGACCGTTAGAAAAAAACTTCCCGCTCTTTTCTGCAGCCTCTGTTATCCTTTTTGCCTCAATCAATGATCTTCCCACTGGTTTTTCGCACAGAACATGCTTCCCTGCCTTAAGAGCTGCAACCGCATACTTTTCATGCAGATAGGTCGGGACACAGATATCAACCATCTCGATATTTGGATCGGCAATCAGATCGAAGCCGTCCCGGTATGTTTTAATACCCCTCATATCCACCGGCTCTGAGTAATCCATATCACCGATATTGCCGACCACACTACTCCAGTCACCCTGGATCTTTCTTTCATCTACATCGGCAACAGCAAGGATTTCCGATTTCCCCAGCTGCAGGTGGATCTGGAAATGGGTTGTCCCCATAAACCCCAGTCCGATAATTCCAACTTTTACTTTACTTCCCATCTTTTTACTCCTTAACTGCTCCGCCGGCAAGGCCTGAAACAAGCTGCTTTTCAACAATAAAGAACAGTATCAATACCGGAAGGATTGCCATGAAAGCTGCAGAGAGGAGCTGTTCCCACTGCACCGCAAACCTTCCCACAAACTGATACAGCCCGATTGTCAGCGGCCACTTTTCTCCGGACTGAAGAAAGGTAAGGGAAAAGATAAAATCATTCCATCCATAAATGAAGGTGTAGATAATTGTCGTTACCAGTCCCGGCGCTGCTATAGGGAGAATAACCCTCCAGAGAGCTCCAACCCTGGTACAGCCGTCTATCCGGGCAGCATCCTCTATCCCTTTGGGAATTCCTGAAAAGTAACCGTTAAGCATCCAGATTACAAAAGGTGTGGTAAACACCGCATTTGCTATAATGACGCTCAAATAGGTATCGATAAAATGGATCTTGATTACAATTTTGAAGAGGCTTATAACCACAACAACCGGCGAAAACATCTGGGTTACAAGAAAGGCATACATAATTATTTTCTTCCCCGGAAAGTGGAGCCGTGCAATGGCATACCCTGCCGGAATGCTGATTCCTGTATTCAGCAGCACTGTCCCAAGGGCAATGATAAGGGAGTTTTTAAAGTACATTGCCAGAGGAATGGTATTCCATACCAGAAAAAAGTTCTTTATTGTCGGGGTTTTAGGAAACCAGTAAGGGGGAATATGATAAATCTCTTCCGGTGATTTAAACATTGAAACAAGCATTACCATAAACGGAAAGAGCATAATGACAAGAAGAACCAGAGTGAGCAACAGGGCAAATGTTTTCGCAGTTATTGCATATGTTTTTTTTGATGCCGCCATAACTACATCTCCTCCCTTCTAAAGTAAACCCTCGAATAGATTACGCTTACCGTTGAAAGAATGATAAAGGTGAACACTGAGAGAGCAGATGCTTTCTGCCACTTAAGCCATTCAAAACTGTTCTGATAGACATAGGTTATAAGAATATTTGTAGATCCTGCAGGACCGCCGTTTGTCAATATATAGATTGTATTAAAGTCGTTAAACGTCCAGAGGCTTGAAAGCAGCGTAGCAATAAGCAGAATAGCTGCGATTCCCGGCAGGGTTACGTAACGGAACTGCGCCGCCTTGGAAGCACCGTCAATTTCCGCTGCTTCGTACAGGGTCTGCGGTACTGCCTGCATTGCTGCAAGGAATACAAGAGCCATAAACGGAATACCTATCCAGACATCGACCCACAGGCATGAAAGGAATGCTGTGGAGGACTGTCCCAGCCATACAGGCGGATTCTGCATTAGTCCTGTTATTTTTAACGTATGGTTTAATAACCCGAACTCGTTATGCAGTACCCACCTCCAGAGCATTACACTTATAGGAATCGAGCTGGCCCAGGGGATTATAAACAGAAGCCTTGCAATCTTACGGCCCATATACTTAACATTTAAAACAAGAGCAATAATAACTCCAAAAAGTGTCTTTGCTGCAACTGCTGTAAAGGTCCAGATCAATGAACGTCCTATTACTACCCATGTATCCTTTGAGGACAGCAGAGATGCATAAATACTAAAACCCGCAAAATCCTTGATACGGGCAAGTTTATCTGTTTTGAAAAGTGATAGTATAAATACGTAAATGATTGGATAAACCATGAATATGACCATTAATAAAACTGCAGGAAAGAGAAGAGCGTAAGCGAGCTTGGCCTCCCCTCCCAGTCCTCTCTTACGAGCAGTTAGAACGGTGTCTCCCATAATAATACTCCATAATGTTTCTAAAAAGAGGGGGAGAAGATGACCCTCTCCCCCTTAAAATCAATACAATGAAAAGGTGTTTATTCAGCTCTGGCTTTATCAACTTCTGCAGCTGCCCAGTCAAGAGCTTCTTTTGCACTCATTTGACCAAGATATGCCTTCTGGGTTGCATCAATTATTATACTGGAAGCTTCGGCCCAGCCGGTTACCAGCGGCCAGCCCTTTGCATTCAGGTTGGCTTCTGCCATAGCAGCATACATCGGAGTCTGGAACTCAGGCCGTTTTGAAGCACTGATTGTTACAGGGGGAAATCCCATCTGCTTATCCAACGGAGCTTTCCATTCATCCTTGTACAGGAAGTCAATAAACTTACCGATCCCTTCGAGATTCTTTCCGTCTTTGTACAGAGCAATGGAGTCTGTAACAATAAGCGGTGCAGGTTTGTTGCCGGCAAAGGGAGGAATCTGGGCATATTTGATCTTCCAGTCTGCGTTCATCTTGTTGTATTCAGTATCAGCCCATGCACCTATCATAACATAAGCAGCTTTGCCTCCGAAGAATATAGGCTGAGCCTGTTTTCTATCCTGGGAAAGATACCCGTCCTGAACAACCTTGTCTTCATTTGCAAGTTTCAGCATGAAATCAAGAGCCTTGACTCCTGCAGCTGAGTTTACAATACACTTTCCGTCTTTATCAAAGAAGTCACCGCCGGCAGCATAGAAGTAGTATACAAAATCTGTTAACTCCGTGTGTTTTCCACCGGGCATGATAAGTCCATATTTACCGTTCTTTGTTGCTTCAATCGCATATTTTTCAAGTTCTTCCATGGTTTGGGGTACTTTATCGGTCAGAGAAGTATTGATTGCCATAAATCTGGAACCGGCTGCAAATGGGATACCCATAAGAGTTCCGTTAACTTTGGCTTCCATGGCTCCGGGAGCAATGTTGTCAAAGGTTGCCTGGGAAACATACTTTGCAGGTTCAACAACTGCATCAAGATCCATAAACTCCAAGAGCCATCTGGTTCCGATTACGGAAGCATCAGGAGGGGTACCGGCAGCCAATGCAGTGGTCAGTTTGTCATGCATTGCATTCCAGTCCACAATAACCAGGTCCATACTATACTGCGGATACGCTGCCTCAAAGGCATCTGCAATTTTGCCTACAAAGTCATGGTCGATACCTTCATAGTCAGCAAGCCAGAAGGTAACCTTGCTTTTTTCAGCTCCGCCATCTTTCTGACCATTGGCAAAAAGCGGCAGGGACATTACACTTAGAATAACAATAAGTGTAACAACAATAAGAATCTTCTTCATTTTTTCCTCCAAGAAAATATGAACTATCTACCAAAACGTGTAACACACGCTATTTACAGGTGATACTATATTTTAATCCCGGTTTCTTCAGAAATATTTGTTTATTTTTACTTTTAATTTGCTTGTTTATTCATGATATAATACAATAACACTTCTGCAGTTGTTTAAACTCAACTCCCTATCTATTCAAATTACAGGTTTATTTTTACGACAAAAAAAGGAATCCGGCTGGTTTTATGCATTTAACCGTTTATTTTTTCGTTTATCCGGCAGGTACAGCTCTTGACATCAGAATAAAAACGCTAACATACTTAATATGACAATATTTGTAATATTTTAGGTTGTTATAACCCTTGTTTTAGCTAAATTCATGCACAACCAAGGGAAAAGGAGTAAACAATGACAAAAAAACTCCCTACAGGGGCAGAAGTAGTTGTCGACATCATAGAGCAGCACGGGATTGAATCTGTTTTCGGACTGCCGGGAGGAGCTGTCATACCGTTGTTCGATGCACTTGTTGACTCTCCCATCAAACTTATTCTTACACGGCATGAGCAGGGAGCTATACACATGGCAGACGGCTATGCCCGGTCCAGCGGGAAACCGGGAATAGCCATGGTGACATCAGGTCCCGGGGCAACAAATGCCATAACCGGAATTCTCACTGCATATATGGATTCAATTCCGATGATCATCATTTCAGGGCAGGCACCCACCTGGACACTCGGTCTTGATGCATTTCAGGAGGCAGATGTTTCTGGTATTTCCTACCCCGTGGTGAAACATTCCTATCTTATAAAGGATGCTGAATCAATTCCCCGGATAATAAGAGAAGCTTTTTACCTCGCTACCTCGGGAAGACCCGGGCCTGTACTTATTGATCTTCCAAAAGATATTTCCAGCGCACTTATTGATCCTCAATATAATGAAGAATTTCATCTTCCCGGATACACAGTACCAAAAGAAGGCTCCTTAAAAGCAATAAAACGGACTGCAGCTTTGTTAAAGGAAGCAAAAAAACCGGTGCTTCTTGTTGGTCATGGTGCTGTTATTTCAGGAGCAGAGCATGAAGTCCGCTTCCTTGCGGAAAAACTTAAAATACCGGTTACCAATACACTATTGGGAAAGGGCTGCTTTCCCGAAACTCATGAACTCAGCCTGGGAATGCTGGGGATGCACGGGACAGCATATGCAAATCAAGCAGTCTTCAACTGTGACCTTATCCTTTCAATCGGAAGCAGGTGGGATGACCGGATAACCGGGAAAGTAGATGAATTTTGTCAACATGCAGTGAAAATTCATATTGATATTGATCCATCTGAGATTGACAAAGTAATAAAGGTAGACGAAAAAATAGTCGGAGATGCAAAAACAGTATTGGAAACAATGATGCCGTATCTTGAAGCGGGGGATACTCACTCCTGGATACAGCAAACAGCCAAATGGAAGAAGGAGTTCCCGTTAAAATATGTAAAGGGGGGAAAACTCCGGTCCCAGCATGTTATTGAAGAATTATATAAACTGACACAGGGAGCTGCCATTGTTGCAACCGACGTTGGGCAGCATCAGATGTGGGCAGCCCAGTATTATAAAATTGACAAACGGGATCATTGGCTCTCTTCCGGAGGAGCCGGAACCATGGGATACGGATTCCCTTCCGCAATTGGAGCAGCTCTTGCGAATCCCGGAAAAACAATTCTTGCAATTGTAGGGGATGGCGGATTTCAAATGACCCTTTCTGAACTTGCAACAGCGGTCAATCATGCACTTCCGGTTAAAATTGTAATACTTAATAACAGATATCTTGGTATGGTCAGGCAATGGCAGGATATGTTTTATGATAATAGATTATCAGGGGTAGATCTTAAAGGTAATCCTGACTTTGTAAAACTTGCACAGGCTTACGGTGCCAAAGGATTCAGGATTAATAGAAGCTCCGATGTACGGAAGATTCTTAAAGAAGCACTTTCATATAACGACGGACCCTGTATTATCGAAGCCCGTGTTGAGAAACAGGATAACGTTTTCCCCATGATACCTGCAGGTGGTACGCTCGATCAAATGGTTCTGGAAACCCCTGCTGCAGGATTAAAAAAACCGAAAGGGAGTACTTAAAATGATAAAGAACAGAATATTTACCAATGCCATAGGGCTGTATGTTGCCAATAAGCCGGGAGTGCTTAACCGGATCGCCCTTGTCTTCTCCCGTAGAGGTTATAATATAGACAGTCTTGTGGTATCACAGGCTCGTGACCCCCGCTTTTCACATATGAATATAATTGTAAGCGGCGAAGAGGAAACAATTCATCAAATTCTAAAACATCTTAATAAACTGGTGGATGTTGTGCATGCCCGTGATTACGAGGGGAACGATATAGTTGAGAAAGAACTGGCCCTTATTAAAATTAAGTGTACAGAAACTGACAGAACAGGGATACTGCAGCTTGTGCATGCAGTAAAAGGGGAGATCGTGGATATTACAGAAACAACCCTCACCTTTCAGATAACCGGTGCATCAGGAAAGCTGGATGCACTTGAAGTTGTTTTTAAAAGTTATGCAATTATTGAAATTATCCGTACAGGTAAAGTACTCATTTCACGAGGTGAAGAACTTACCTCCTTTTCCCAAAGCCAGGAGGATCTTTAAATGAAGGAAAATTTACTCAATAAGGTATGGAACCTCCATAAAGTAGCTGAGCTTGATTCCGGGACTGATCAACTTTTTATTGGACTTCATCTGATTCATGAGGTCACCTCTCCACAGGCCTTTGCCATGATCAGGGAACGGAACCTCCCTGTCCTGTTTCCAGAAAGAACATTCGCTACAGTTGATCATATTGTGCCGACAGATGATCAAAGCCGGCCGTTTAAGGATGAATTGGCAGAGAAGATGATGGAAGCACTCGAAAAAAACACCAGAGAGTACGGGATTAGGTTCTTTGATCTTACCACTGAGCACCAGGGCATTGTGCATATTGTCGGACCGGAGCTCGGTCTCACTCAGCCGGGAATGACCATTGCCTGTGGAGATTCTCACACTTCAACTCATGGAGCTTTCGGAGCAATTGCTTTTGGTATTGGAACCTCTCAAATAAGGGATATTCTCGCTTCCCAGACAATGAGTATCCAGAAACCTAAGGTGAGAAAAATTGAAATGACAGGAAAACTTCCCGATCACGTATACGCAAAGGATATCATCCTGAAAATTATTCATGATCTCGGTGTAAACGGCGGTCTGGGATATGCATATGAATATGGCGGGGATGCAGCTGCAAAACTTTCAATGGAAGAGAGGATGACTATCTGTAATATGAGCATCGAGGGCGGGGCCAGAGTAGGATACTTTAACCCTGACCAGAAAACCTTTGACTATCTTAAGGGCAGAAAATTCGCTCCGGAAGGAGCCGCCTTTGATAACGCCGTCTCGTTCTGGAAATCAATTGCCTCTGATGTGGATGCAGAATACGAGGATACCTACCACCTTGACATTTCTCATCTCAAACCAATGGTTACCTGGGGAATTAATCCCGGTCAAAGCTGTAGTATCGATGAAACACTTCCCTTGTTGAAATCACTTCCCGAGGAAGAGAGAGAAACAGCAGTAAAGGCCTATAGTCATATGGGCTTTAACGAAGGTGACCCGATTTTAGGTAAAAAAATACAGACGGCCTTTATTGGATCCTGTACCAACGGGAGGATATCGGATTTGCGCATTGCGGCAGCGATTGTAAAAGGTAAAACAATAAGCAGTACTGTCAGAGGACTGGTCGTACCGGGTTCAAAAAGCGTGGCACGGCAGGCTGAAGCTGAAGGTCTTGACCGGATCTTTACCGAAGCAGGATTCAGCTGGAGAAAAGCGGGCTGTTCCATGTGTCTGGCAATGAATGCCGACAAACTCCGCGGAAATGAAATTTCCGCAAGTTCATCAAACAGGAATTTTATTGGAAGACAAGGCTCACCCACAGGAAGAACACTGCTTATGAGCCCTGCCATGGTTGCTGCTGCTGCACTTAAAGGTTACGTTACGGAGATTACGTTATGAAATTGTTAAAAAAATCCATAATTACAGGAACTGGCATACCTGTCAGGGGAAACGATATCGATACAGACCGAATTATCCCTGCACGTTTTATGAAGGTTGTTACCTTCGACGGTTTGGGAGCCTATGCATTTTACGATGCCAGATTTGATGAAAAGGGGAATCCTACAGATCACCCCTTTAACAATCCGGTTTATAAAAATGCTGAGATCCTGATTGTTAATAAAAACTTCGGGTGCGGATCTTCCCGGGAGCATGCACCGCAGTCTCTTGCGAGATGGGGAATTAAAGGGATCATAGGAGAATCCTTTGCCGAAATTTTTGCAGGAAATTGTACTGCCATGGGGATTCCTGCGGTTACGACAGATGAAAAGAGTACCGCAGAATTAATGGATTTGGTAACCAATAATCCGGACCTTGCTTTAACAATTAATATTGAGATCCCTGAAATCAGGATAGGTGACAAAACATTCCCCTGCACTATTCCGCCATCAAAGCAAGCTGCGTTATTAAACGGGACATGGGATTCTACAGAGATCCTTCTTAAAAACAAGGAGCAGATTCTAAAAACAGCAGCACGACTTCCCTATATGGGGGGATTCTCATCATGAAAGAGGGAAAAAAAATTTTAAACAGAACAAGCAGGAAGATGACTTCAGGTCTGGAAAGGACACCAAACAGGGCAATGTTGAGGGCGGTAGGATTTACTGATGAAGATTTTTCAAAACCAATTATCGGGATTGCATCTGCAGGGAGTGAAGTCTCCCCATGTAATATCCATCACGATGATCTGGCCTCCTACGGGAAAAAGGCAATACAACAGTCCGGCGGGATGGGATTAAAGTTTAATACCTTTGTGGTAACCGATGGAGAAGCCATGGGGCATGAGGGGATGAAGGCTTCTTTGGTAAGCAGAGAGACCATCGCCGATGTAATAGAGCTTGTGTGCAGAGGCCACCAGCTTGATGGAATCTTCGGTATAGGCGGCTGCGATAAAACAATCCCCGGAACAGTAATGCCCATGGCACGACTGAATATCCCGTCAATTTTTGTTTATGGCGGAACAATAAAAGCTGGGCATTATCATGGAGAAGCTGTAGATATTGTAAGTGCTTTCGAAGCTGTCGGTTCTTACTCAGCCGGGAAAACGACAAAAGAAGATCTTCATGGAATTGAATGTGCTGCATGCCCCGGAGCAGGAGCCTGCGGCGGTATGTATACAGCAAACACCATGGCATCGGCTGTGGAAGCACTGGGAATGAGTTTGCCCGGAGGAGCGTCTATTCCGGCCGTGGATCCGTTAAAAAAGAAACACCTGCAGGATTCAGGGGTTGCTCTCATCAACTTAATAAAGAATAATACTCTTCCACGGGATATTATGACCAGAGCTTCATTTGAAAATGCCATCCGTACTGTTATGGCGCTTGGAGGCTCTACCAATGCAGTTCTCCATTTAATAGCCCTGGCAAAGGAAGCAGAAGTAACACTTTCCATAGATGATTTTAATTACTTTTCCGATACAACGCCCATTCTTACCGATATGAAACCAGCCGGCAGATATGTTATGGAAGATCTCTATAGAGTTGGAGGAGTTCCTCTTGTTATGAAAATGCTTCTCGAAGAAGGGCTGCTCCACGGGGAATGTCTCACTGTAACGGGGAAAACGGTGGAAGAAAATCTTTCATCGGTAAAGGTTGACCTTGAGGGGCAGCAGGTTGTTTTTCCTTTTGACAAACCGGAGAAAAAAACCGGTCCTATCGTTATCTTAAAAGGCAACCTGGCAAAAGAAGGAGCAGTACTTAAAACCTGTGGTTTACAGGAGGTGGTACATACAGGTCCGGCCCGGGTATTTGACTGCGAAGAAGATGCTCTTGATGCAATTCTCAATCATCATATACAGAAAGGTGATGTTATTGTGATCCGCTACGAAGGTCCTAAGGGAGGGCCGGGGATGCGGGAAATGCTGGCACCGACTGCAGCCATAGCAGGAGCAGGACTTACCCATGATGTTGCCCTTATAACCGACGGCAGATTCTCCGGAGGAAGCCATGGAATGGTAGTGGGGCACATTTCACCGGAAGCTCAGGACGGAGGAGTTCTTGCTGCTTTACAGGATGGAGATATTATCAGGATTCAGAGCCATGAAAAAAAACTTTCCGTAGATCTGTCGGAAAAAGAAATTTCAACGAGGCTTAAAAGCTGGAAACCCAGACCCCACGGTTATACGACAGGGGCATTATATAAGTATTCCAAACTTGTGTCCTCTGCGAGCAGGGGAGCAGTAACCAGTTAATGACCCCGGGTCCCTTTTTTTGCAACAACATGAAAGATCAAAAGGGGGAGCAGGGTCATTTGCAACAGGGGAACAATTCCAACCTCAAGCAGCGGAACAACCGGCATTAAAGCAGAATATTCCCATCTGCCGGTCCTCAGTGCATGTAGTTCCAGAAAAACTGTTATTCCCGTTCCGATGATTACAATAATGAGTGTTTTTAAAAAGGTTACTTGTTTAAACCACCAGAGGTCTTGGTAAACCAAAGTTCCTGTCAGCCACATAAAAGCAGCAATATGTGCATCTCCTACCGCAGCTTTTGCGCAGGCGATCCATGATTGTAAGCTGCTGAAAGACATATCTGAGTACAGAGGCATCTGCACCATTTCCCATATGTACTGAAACAGAAATGAATACAGGTAAAGAGGAATAAGTATCTGTATAACAGTACGATTGAGAAAATGGTTCTTCACTATTCCACCATAAACTGTCCCATCATTCCGGCATCTTCATGTTCAAGAAAATGGCAATGATACATATAGATCCCCGTATAATCCTGGAAATGAAGTGCTATTACTATTGTATCTCCCGGCATAAGAAGTACCGTATCTTTTGGACCTGAATACAACGGCCCCGGTTTTACCCCGTTAACTGAAAGAACAGTAAACTGTACATCGTGCACATGAAAAGAGTGAGGTATATTCATCATTCCCATGCCACTATTTTTGATTGTCCATATTTCAGTGCTGTTTTTCTTTAATGTAAAATCAATCCTGTTTATGTCCATCTGTTTGCCATTAATGGAAAAACCTCCCATTCCCCGGGATTCCATCCTGAAGGTACGCTTAATATTTTCCTCAGCATTGTACTGCACCGGAGAATATTCAAAGGATGCAGGATGTGTAAAAGAAAGCCCCTTTTCATTTGAAACAGAGATATCGAGCGTCCTATAGGCTTCTCCACCGTAAATTTCTGTATTTAGTGTTGTTTTCTCCCCTTGCTTGAAGTCTACAAGAATCTCGTACCGCTCTGCAGGCGCTAGTACGAGTGAAGATATTTCTACTGTTTGGGGTAAAAATCCTCCATCACTGGCGATAACGGTAAACTTCCGTTTATCTGTGAATGATATTCTAAAGATGGATGAATTGGATCCATTAAGGACACGGAATCTATAGGTTCCAGATTTTACCGAGAGTAATGGCTGATAAGCCCCATTTGCCAATACAACGTTTCCCGTATACCCGTGCATAATATCCGGTCTCGAAGGATCATATATAAACTGCCCCTTGCTATTCAGCCGTCGATCCTGAAGGATTAGGGGAAAGTCGTTTACTCCGTATTCCCGGGGTAATGCAAGGCTTTTTGAATAATCATCCTCAATATAGAACATTCCTGCCATACCATTGTACACATGCTCGGCAGTTTTACCCATTAAATGAGGATGATACCAAAGCGTAGCTGCCCGTTGGTCGATTTTAATAGAGGGTTTCCATTCTGTTCCGGCTTCAATCACCTGGTGCGGCCCGCCATCGTATTCAGCCGG
>JANTFL010000052.1 GCA_024763455.1 Sediminispirochaeta sp.
TTATGATTGTAAAATTAGTAAGAGTTTGTTCTATTTTCCTAAAAAGAGAACTGCCTTCTTTATCCACTATCAAAAACTGAGAAACGTGTTTTGATACAGTTCTTGAAATAGTTAGCTTTTTGCCAAAATCAGGGTAGAACTTCAGTCTTTTTTCGAAATCTTCATTTGATTTACTAGTTTTTCGATAATAAAAGTAATGGTTATCAGGGAGTGGCTCATGAATCACAAAATCACAGCCTAATTCAAGTAAATATCTACAAATAGATGAAGCATCTCCGGGAGGAATCGATGTATTATATATTAGTTCTTTTGTTTTCATAGAATATATACCAGATCCTGACGAAACGATTAAATAATCTACGGGAAACATATCATTAATCACTCTTGAAAGAGAATAATAGGATCTTCCTGTGACAATAACTGACATTATTCTTTTCTTAACCAAAGATCTAAGAGTCTGAATATTCTTCAAAGAAATCGAAAAATCACTCCTGTATAATGTTCCGTCAAAATCAGTTGCGGCAATTGCTTCATATTGACCCATTACCTATTTAACAACCTCATAATTACTCATTGATAAAGGTGTCATCAAGCTATACAAAACTTTTTCAAATAAAACCCCTTCCCTTCCTGGGCTTCCATATCCAAAAGTTGAACGAATGGCTAATGAAACAAATTGAACAGCTCTATCAAGGGCTATAGGAAGACTGTCCCCCTGCAATAAAGCACCTACAAGAACACTGGTAAACATATCTCCAGTTCCGGGATAACTCGCAGGGATATAACTGCATCCTACCTTCCAGTATGTATCAAATTCCCTGTCATAGGCATAGACAAATGACTTTTCATTATATTGGCCTAAGGGCACACTAGTGATTACAACCCTGCCTGGACCCTTTTCTGAAAGACTGAATAAATGTTCTTTTATTTCAGCCTCGGAAACCATTTTTTTATATTTCCTGTCCAGGAGAAAACAACTTTCTGTATAATTTGGAGTTATGATACCCGCTTTTCTAACCAGGTTCTTCATTGCTTCAATCATATCTGGACCATAAGGGCCATAAGTAACCCCATCATCCCCAATAACAGGATCAACAACAACAAGTTGATTCCGGGAATTAAAATCATCAATAAACCGTGACACAATATCTACTTGCTGCGGCGAACCGAGAAAACCGGAATAGATAGAATCAAATTCTATACCAATTTTCTTCCAATGATCAATAATCTTTTCCATTTCCAAGGTTAGATCGAGAAAAGTATACCCTTCAAAGCCTGAAGTATGTGTAGATAATAGTGATGTAGGGAGGGGACAAACCTGCATGCCCATAGTAGAGAGAACCGGAGAAACTATGGTTAATGAAGCTCTCCCAAATCCCGATAGATCATGAATTGCCGCTACCCGCGGAACAGGATGTTTCATTTTATTAGTATAACAACAGGGACGGAGCATTACAACTGTTTATGGTGAACTGTTTTTAATGTGGGACGGAGCAAAAATCGAGAAAAAACCTATTTTTTTGAATCAGCAGCAATAATTTCTCTGTTACCCTTTATATGAGAAAGAAAAGAGAGTTGAGACACGGCGCCACGTACCATGTCTATGCGAGAGCAAACAGGCAAGAATTTATCTTGGAGGAGATTTTTGTAAAAAAAATGTTCATGAAAGTTCTAGAACGTGCAAAACAGAAATTCAAGTTTCAGATAATCAACTTTTGCATTATGGGAAATCACGTACATATTATGATTAAACCGCTTAACAATGAAAATCTTTCATCAATAATGCAATGGATACTTGGTGTTTTTGCTCAAAGATATAACAGGACATACTCACTCCGTGGGCATGTATGGTATGATCGCTTTAAAAGCAAAATAATTAATGATTTCAGACAAGCTTTACACACATTTATTTATATTTCAAACAATCCAGTTAGAGCCGGTATAGTCAAGAACGCAGTTGATTATCCCTACTGCGGTGTTGGGTATCATCCAAAATTTGGCACTGGTATTCTAGAAAAACCACCAAGTCAAATTTAAAGAATAAATCTTAAAAATATATATATCCGCTGAACCCAAAGCTCTTTGTGAATTTAGAAATAAAAACAAAAACGAGGGATTTTCTCCAAAATATTCTACCCTAAAAGTATAGTTTATGTAGGTCACTGCATTATCAAAGCATTTCTCGTTTTTTTTAATGATTGTTATTCCCGTTCAATACAGATAACCCGTAGATTATAATTAAATTTCTATTTTCTCATCCGTTTGCATGCTCCGTCCCCCTTCACTCCCTGCAACACGAAATGTAATACTCCACTCAGGACCAGTGCCGATTTTGTAAGTTTCTGCAAAGCTCTTCTCGTTTAAACCAACTGCTGCTTTTAATAATGAGTTTATATAGATTAATGGTTTCCCAATTTCAACAGAACCAAAAGACCGGACATAGGGGATAACCCCTTTGTAGTACATTTTTCCTTTGTGAGCTACTGTTGCTTCCAACTCACTGGTCAAACTAAAGCCAGCCTTTTCGAACATTTCTTTGGAAATGTTGGTCCATAGATGCCCAAACCGAACGTCAGCAATCTCTACCGTACCTTCAATCTGTCCTGTAGAAACTTCTGGAGTCTTAATGCTGATTTCTGCAATATCCTCTACCTTCAGCAACGGCCCAACGTTTTCAAATGTGATAACTCCCGATGCCAACCTGGCTCCGGTATAAGCATACACATCCCTACCATGGAAAGTGTGAGAATCTCCCGAATTATCTATTCTGTTAACAGACTCATCAATTTCTCTTACAGCGGTTATGCCGTATTCCTTTTTTATATGTGTAAGAGTCCCATTATCCGGAGTAACAATATAATGTCCAGTTTTTGTTTCAGCAACAACTGATTTACGGGGAGTTCCTACTCCAGGATCGACAACAGAAACAAATACGGTACCCTTGGGCCAGTATTTAACTGTCTGAAATAATCTATACGACCCTTCAAAAACCTGAAAAGGGGTGATACCATGGGTTAAATCATGAATATCCAAATTCTTATGAACCCCTTTGCAGACTCCGTGCATGGCGCTGACTGCACCGTCATTCAATCCGAAATCACTCTGTAAAACCAATAGCTCCATTATAATCTACCAGACTCAATAATCCTCTGAAGGAACTGTCGTGTCCGGGGGTTTTCCGGGTGTGAAAAAAGTTCTCTCGGTGGAGCTTCTTCCAGAATTTTGCCCCCGTCCAGGAAACATACTCTATCAGCAACATCCCTTGCAAAACCCATTTCGTGAGTAACTATCAGCATTGTCATTCCCTGCTCTCTTAGATCTTTTATAACTGATAGAACATCGCCGATCAATT
This sequence comes from Sediminispirochaeta sp., assembly GCA_024763455.1. GTDB lineage: Bacteria > Spirochaetota > Spirochaetia > B11-G9 > B11-G9 > B11-G9. The sequence goes on from JANTFL010000052.1 coordinate 3,353, forward strand.
CAGGATCCAGAGCGGCTGTTACCTCATCAAGAAGGAGAATATCAGGCTTGTTAGCCATTGCTCGTACTATGGCAACCCTCTGCTGCTGTCCTCCTGACAGTTGTTCGGGATAGGAATCTGCGAAATCACCAAGACCGAAAAGTGAAAGGAGCTCTTTGCCGTGTGCCTCACTCTCAGCCTTCTGCCGCCCATGAACCTTCTTAGGTGCCAGGGTAATATTATCGAGAACAGTCATATGGGGGAAAAGGTTATAAGCCTGGAAAACAATGCCTATCCGTTTATACAAATCTCTAACATCAAATTCAGAATCATGAATCGAAACCCCGTCCAGTTTAACAACACCCTCATTAAAGGGTACAAGATCATTCACACAACGTAACAGCGTCGATTTCCCGGAACCTGAGGAACCTATCAGACACACAACCTCATGGTCTGCAACTCTGAGTGAAACATCATCAAGAACCAGTTTATGACCATAGTACTTGGTTAGGTGTTCAACTTCTATTTTGTACATCGGCTAAGCTCCCTGTAACCGGCGCTGGCGGTCTTTTTTTGTGAAATAATCAGTTAATCTGGCTAAAGGGATAGTTGCAGCAAGGAAAAGTGCAGCCGAAGCGATTAATGATGAATAGTTAAAAGTTCTTGCTGTGTATATCTGTGCTTCCCGAACCGCATCGCGAACACCAAGAACACTTAATAATGCAACATCTTTCTGCAGTGCAACGGCAAGATTAAGCAGGGAGGGGAAAACATTTCGAATAGCCTGGGGAAGAATACAATGGAAAAGGGTTTGTACCTGAGAAAGCCCAAGTGCTTTGGCAGCCAAATACTGACCAGTGTGTACTGATTCAATTCCTGACCGGTAAACCTCTGCAGCATAGGCAGAATAACTGGAAATCATAGCCAGTGCACCCCAGAATAGACTGCTTTTTGGCAGTCCAGGTATCTGCAAGGCCGGCATTCCGAAACCGAATAAAAGAACAAGCAGTAAAGAAGGCAGCCCTCGTAATAGATCAATGTACACAATCGAAAAAACCTTTAACGGGGCGAACCAGGGGCCATTTAGGGAACGGAAAAATGCCAGGATAAGCGCCCAAAGGGCAATTACAACAAGAGCAACTATCCACACAGCCATATTGATACCGAATCCATGAAGTACCTTGGGAAATACCTCAACAATAACATCCACATTAAAAAACTGGTCTTTAATTCTTGGCCATTGACTGGAACGGATAACTACAGCACGGATAATGAGCGTAACAGCAACTACAGTACTTACACTTATAATCGCCGGCCCGTATTTATCCTTTGCACTTAAAGTACGCCCCGCCCGCCTGGGCGGAGCAGGACGTTTTAAACTCATTTATTAATTTCCCGGATCGGCTGATCGCCAATTAAATATTCTTTGGTAAGCTTATCTACAACACCATCTGCAATAATGGCTTTAAGACCTTCGTTTATCCATCCGACCAGCGGATTACCTTTTTCAAATACAAGTCCATGACCTAAATCATTGGGATCATTGGGAAGCACTGCCGAGATGATTGCATCAGGAACCTGTACAAACGTGATATACAGTGCAGTTGGAAGTTCTATACAAGTTGCATCAATCTGACCGGCAAGCAATGCCTGAAAAGTACCGGCAACATCATTGAAGACAGCTACATCTTTTACCCCTAGAATATTCTCAATATAGGAAAGATCTGCTGTGCCTATAGTTGCACCCCAGTTTCCTTTTTTAAGATCTTCAAAGCTTTCTGCATCAATAATTTCACTTCCTGGGATGGTAATAACTGCTTTCTGTGGTTTGTAGTATACCATTGAGAAATCTACAAACTTACGGCGCTCCTCAGTCACAGAAAACTGCTGGATGTTAAAATCATAGGGCTTTGGTCCCGGGGCAATACCCTCGTCAAAAGTCTGTCGAACCCAAACTACATCCTCTTTTGCGAACCCGAGCTTTTCAGCCAAAGCATAGACCAGTCCGTTTTCAAAACCGACACCGCCTTCGGGATTATCATCCATTATCCATGGCGGATAAGCAGGTTCTCCTGTTGCAACTGTCAGTTTTCCTGGGGTATAAAGCCTTGGATCATTGACAGTACCTTCCAAATCAGCTTTCTTCTCTACCACAGCTTTATCTGCTGCAGGCTGCTCATTTTTGCCGCCTGCAAACAATGGCATAGCCAAGAGGCAGATTAACAAAATCAGTACAATTTTTTTAAACATAAAACACTCCTTTGCGGCAATGCTATTTCAAATTACTGCGCGGCGTCAAGATATAAAGTTGAATAAAAAGTAATTATTTCACGAACTATCCTTAATCATACCTACGGTTGTATATTTGACATCAATCAAATCAATATGTAATACTCTGCAATATGACTGAAACAGTAAAAAAATCCATACTAGTATTTCAAACCGACTTCACCTTCAAAGAAGGAGCGGTCGCATCGATGTACGGAGTAGTAAAAAGTGTTGACCACAATCTTGAAATAATCACAGCAACTCATGAAATTCCGCAATTTGATACTTGGAGTGCATCTTTCAGATTAAATCAGTACATGAAATTCTGGCCAAAGGGTACAGTGTTTGTATCTGTCGTAGATCCGGGGGTAGGAACACATAGAAGAGCTTCTGTTGCTCTAACAAAAAGCGGATATTACATCGTAACACCGGATAACGGCTCCCTTACCCATATTTCAAAAACAGAAAAGATATCGGCAATAAGAGAGATTGATGAGAAGGTTAACAGACTCAAAGGAATGGGGACGGAGCGGACAAGTATCTTCCATGGAAGAGATCTATTCGCCTACTGTGCAGCAAAACTGGCTTCAGGTAAAATCACATTCGAAGAAGTGGGGCCTGAATATCCTGTGAAAGCTATAGTTACCCACCCCATAAGTAAGCCGGAGATCTCAGGAAAAAAAGTTAAAGGTATCTTTGAGATAAAAGATCCTAACTTCGGTAACGTCTGGACAAATATCCCACTTTCCATGTTTACAGAAGCCGGATTTAAATATGGGGATTATTTACAGGTAAAAATATTCAATAACGATAAGCTGATATTCTCAGAAAAAGTCCTCTTTCATAAATCCTTTGGATTTGCGGAAAAAGGAGAGCCAATTATATACAACAATGAGCAGATGAACATCGGTCTTGCTGTCTCAATGGGTAGTTTTAGTAGCAGATATAACATTGATTATGGAAATAATTGGAACGTGGAGGTGACAAAATGAATAAATTATTGGTTTTTCAAAGTGATTTCGGTCTTGTAGACGGAGCAGTTGCGGCTATGCATGGGGTTGCTACGACTGTAGATGATACATTAAAAATACACGATCTTACCCATGACATTCCGCCATACAATATCTGGAATGCCTCGTACCGGCTCCTCCAGACAATGGAATATTGGCCCGCAGGAACTGTCTTTGTTTCAGTTGTTGATCCAGGCGTAGGGTCAGAGCGTAGGAGCGTTGTAGCCGAAACTTCCGGAGGTCAGTTTATTGTCACCCCCGACAACGGAACCTTAACCCATGTAAACAGGAAAATAGGACTGAAAGCTATCAGGGAAATTGATGAGACAAAACACAGGAGAGAAAACACTGAACATTCCTACACCTTTCATGGAAGGGATGTTTACGCTTTCACCGGGGCAAAACTTGCATCCGGCGGCATCACCTTCGAGCAGGTTGGAAACCTCCTTGATCCTTCAGCCGTGGTGGAACTTGATCTGGGAGTTGTTGAAACCGGACAAGGTTTTGTAAAAGGAAGTATTGATATTCTTGATGTCCGGTTCGGCAGTCTCTGGACCAACATACCCCGTAACAGTTTTATCGCAGCAGGTTTTAAACACGGAGAGAGGGTTGAAGTTATCATACGCAACGGCTCAACCCTGGCATACAATAACAGAATCACCTATGGCCGGTCGTTTGCCGATGTCTATGTTAGCGAACAGATTATCTATGTAAACTCTGTTTACAACATGGCAGTTGCGATAAACCAGGGTAATTTCTCCAAGGCTTACAACATAGGAACAGGAAAACACTGGACTATCGAGTTCCGTAAAGTTGAGGGATAAAGAATAAAAGGGTAAAAACAGTGCAGATTTACAATACCAAGACAGGAATACTAATGGCAGATCCCTTTGAGTCTCCCTTTAGGGGGGGGCTTCCTGCTTATGAAGAGCTTATAAGCAGTAAAGACTCCATGATCCTTTCCGCCTCCGGCTGGAGAAAGGTTTTTGCTATTGATAACGAAGAAGAAAGCAGAAGAGCAGAAATATCCTCTGCCGATAAGGTGCTGGCAGGTGTTGCCGCCCTCACCTTTTCCGAATACCTCAAAAAGAAAAACAAAGAACCCAGGGTATTAATCGGTATGGATACCAGACCAACCGGTCCGGCAATCTGTGATGTAATGAGCAGAGTATTTATAGCAGAGGGAGTTGGTGTCAAAAACCTTTTCATAACAGCAGCCCCCGAGATAATGGCTTACTCATCCATAACAGATGATACCGACGGCTTTGCATATATTTCTGCAAGTCACAACCCCATTGGACATAACGGTTTCAAATTCGGGGAAGGGGGGGGCGTTATCGGGGGAAAAGACTCAGCCGCGCTTATTGACTCTTTTCTCGCCTGCCTGGCAGCTCCCGCCATCATTCAAAAGATCCAGCAGCTGACAGAAAGGGCAGATACGAATCTATACATGAAGATCCTCAACGAATCGGCACAATGGAAGAATGAAGCCTATAGCGCTTATCTGTCGTTTTCAAAAAGAATCATTGCAGATTCAGAAAACCCCGAAGAACAGGAAGCATTCTTTTCCGTAATAAAAGAGCGAACAGCTCACAAAGCTGTGGGAATTATAGGAGAGTTGAACGGAAGCGCCCGGTCTCTCTCTGTTGATAAAGACATTATAAGTGCTGCAGGGGTCAAATGTCTCCTTTTCAACAATACCCCCGGGGAAGTTGTCCACCGTATTGTTCCTGAAGGTTTCAGTCTTAACCAGTGTAAAGAATTGCTTGAGGGAAATCATAGAAAGGATTCCTCCTTTATCATTGGGTACGTCCCTGATAACGATGGAGACAGAGGGAACATCGTCTTTATGAACAGCAGGAGCGGAAAAGCGGAAATACTGGAAGCCCAGGAAGTCTTCGCTCTGGCAGTCCTGGGGGAGCTCGCCTTTGTGTACAGTCAAAACACCCAAAACAACGGAGAAAATCAAAACCTTGCAGTGGCGGTAAACGGCCCTACTTCAATGAGGATAGACAGAATTGCAGAATCTTTCGGAGCAGAAGTTTTTCGTGCAGAGGTTGGTGAAGCAAATGTTGTAAACCTGGCCCAAAAGCTGAGGAATGGTGGCTACACGGTACGGATACTTGGAGAGGGGTCCAACGGCGGGAATATTACCCATCCGGCCAAGGTCAGGGATCCAATAAATACCATTTTCTCACTATTGAAAATTCTCCTGTACAAAGCACCGGACAGCGAAGATGATCTCTTTAAAACCTGGTGTATGGTAAGCGGCCAACAGGATATGTACAAAGAAGATTTCTCACTTATCGACGTTATTTCTACCCTCCCCAGGTATACCACAACAAACGCAAATGAGAAACGGGCGATTATGAAGATTACCACTGCGGATCATGCTGTTCTTAAAAGCAGATACGAGAAAATCTTTCTTGAAGAATGGGATAAGAAAAGGGAATTTCTAAAAGATACGTTCAATATCTACTCATGGAGAGAAATTAACTATGAGGGGATACAATCTGCGGAAGGTATGGGGAGTAAATACCGCACAGGTAAAGAAAAAGGCGGTCTTAAAATCGTTTTTTCAGATAACAGCGGCAAAGAAACATGTTATCTATGGATGAGAGGTTCCGGTACCGAACCCGTATTCAGAATCCTTGCCGATGTCGAGGGAGAAAAACCCGAAAAAGAAGAATGGCTTTTAAACTGGCACAGAGAAATAATAGAAAAAGCAGACAAAGGAGAAAAATCATGAGTATACACATTGGTGCTAAAAAAGGTGATATCGCAGAAGCAGTACTTCTGCCAGGAGATCCGTTACGGGCACGTTTCATTGCAGAAAACTTTCTTGAGAATGCAGTGGAATACACTAAGGTGAGAGGAATGTATGGGTACACAGGGACCTACAAAGGAAAACGTGTTTCGGTACAGGGAACCGGAATGGGGATTCCCTCGATTTCAATATACGTTACCGAGCTTATTCAGGAATTCGGAGCAAAAAAGCTGATAAGGATAGGCTCCTGCGGGTCAATCGACAAGGAAATAAAACTTACAGATATAATCATTGCCATGGCAGCATCGACCGATTCATCTTTTAACAAACTAAAATTCAACGGAATGGACTATGCTTCAGCAGCAGATTACGGACTTCTTGAAAAAGCAGTTACCGCATCAAAGAATGCCGGTGTCACCTATCATGTAGGTAAAATCCTTACCTCCGACACTTTCTACCAGGAAGACCCTGAAGAGTGGAAGAAATGGGCTGCCTTCGGAATCTTAGCTGAAGAGATGGAAACCGCTGCTCTCTATACCATCGCTGCAAAGTACAAGGTGAAAGCTCTTTCGCTCCTTACAGTAAGCGACCATATCATAACCGGTGAATCCATGAGCAGTGAAGAGAGACAGACCTCATTTACCGGAATGATGGAAGTGGCACTTAATACAATAGTGTAGTATCAAAGGCAATAGCCTACAGTACTACCGATAAAGCGCCGCTGCTTCTCATTTTCAGGGTAACGGCGCTGCCCTTCCCTGTAATTTTTTCGATCATTTCAACATAGTCAGCAGTATCCTCACTATGAATGAAGGCAAGAATCGTCCCCGCAAAGCCCCCTCCGTGAACTCTGCATGATCCTCTTCCCTTTCCCTCTATAAAACCCTCAGTAACTGCAAGGACAACACCCATATCCTGAGACTTCCCGTCTCCGGAGGGAACAACATTCTGCAGAAAACGCCAGGAAGAATCCCCGGACTTTGAAACAAGGTTCAAAAAACTGTTCATATCTCCCGTTTCGAGAGCTTCTCGTTCCGCCTGAACCCTTTTGTTTTCTGCAAAGTAATGAAGCGATCTGAGGAACGCCCTGTCTCCGCACATATCCCTCACTGCCGAGGCTTTTGCCAGCAGATCATTCGCTGAAACTTCCCGAAGCACACCCTTTCCAAAAAAAGCAGCTACATTCTTCATCTCCTCAGGGATTGCAGCATACTGATCGGTAAGCGCCGCATGGTCCCCCCCGCTCTTTACAACAATTACCGAATATCCGCTCTCGTCAAAATCTACCGGAACCGATTCTACAATAGCTGAACGATCATCCTTGAAATCTATAAATACAATCCCCCCTGCCGCACATGCCATTTGATCCATCAATCCGCAAGGTTTTCCGAAAAACACATTCTCTGCATACTGGGCAGATTCAACAACCACCCCAAAAGAGATTTCTCCATTATTATAGAGAGCATTCAGAATTGTACCGCACGCAACTTCGAAAACTGCAGAGGAACTCAGCCCGGATCCAGACATAACCTCATTGTTCAGAACTGCATTGAACCCACCGACTGTATAGCCGCGATCCCTCAGCCCGGCAGCAGTCCCCTTCACTAAAGCAGCAGCTGTACCCTCTTCCCCCGGGACAGCCTCAAGATCTTTAGAATCTACCGTAATCGTGTCGTTGTAAGCTGTATCACGAATCGTTATACTCCCGTCAGATACAGGAGAACAAACAGCCACAGCATCAAGGGAAACACTACCGGCAATCACCATCCCCTTGTTGTGATCAGTGTGATTTCCCCCAATCTCAACCCTTCCGGGTACGTTTACAAGATAAACCGGGGACGGAGCATTTAAATTCTGCCCAAAACGCTCTTCAAACTCCCGGTAAATGTCCATATACCGCTTCTTTTGCCGTGCTGCATCATCATCTCTGTACAATTCGGCAAACAGCTCTTTTCCTGCTGCACTGTTTAGGTATCGTTCCATTTTATTCATAGGCATGAGTTTATTTAAAATACCCTTCGGCGTCAACAAACCATTTAAGATTTGGGAGGGAAAGGTCTTTCCCTACGCTCCAACCCCGCTTTACCCTGTGCCGGTATCCGGCTCCGTCCCTCCGCCGGCGCACAGGGGCGGGTTTTCCGCTACCCTTTCTAGTTTAGGAGCATTAAAAACTGTACTTAACCTGAATATATCCAAGATCGTTTTCATCATACTGTCCGAAATATCCCGCATCCCCGATAAAAATATCCGCTCCTGCAGTTAACAGCATCCCATCAGTAACAGAATATCCTGCTGAAAACCGGAGAAGAGCGTCCGAGTTATACATGCCGTAGTATCCAAAGAATTTCAGTTCAAGACTGTCATCCATAAACTTCTTCGCAGTGAGAAACGTCAATGTGGAGTTAAACTCATCGTTATTTATTCTGCTGTCATAATCCAGAATATATTCCTGAATAAACTGAACTCCAATATTTACGCCTGCAATAACATAATCCGCCCCTGCCATGTAGTGGACTGCCTTTTTTACAATGGTGCCGTCGCCTCCTGAACCAAGATCTGCCAAAAGCGCATCGGGAGACATGTTGAAAGCTTTTCCGTTGTAGTAAGCTCCTTCTCCCTTAAGTACTACCCCCGCTATCTCGGTGGAGAAGCTTCCGCCTCCCATTAATAACCGCTGATACTCTTTCGTGACATCAACCAGTTTGGGTGTACTTACTAAATTTACAGGAGTGACATGACCCGTTGGGGCATCGTCAAACATCGTACCGCCCATTAACTCAAAATCGAAGGCAGATCCCATGTATGAAATTTTAGCAAAGCCCTCACTGTTTTCCAGAGTTGTTGACGGAAGAGAAGTAGCGATTGACGGCTTTACTCCCGTCGGTAAATCCATTGAAACTGCCCAAGGCGAATCCTGTGAAGGAAGGATATTTGGTGTAAATACCGGAATCCACACCCCCTCAAGAGCAAAATCACCAAGATAATAATCCGCTTTTACCGCAGTAACACCGAGCCTTATCTCATCAAAATCGGGAATAATAAAATTACTCATATCCTTGGGTGAAACCACATCGGTAATAAAGACACCATCACCTTTACCCCAAATGATCTGCTGCTTTCCAATGCGGAGATCCATACTGTCTGAATATAAATCAAAGTAAAGCTCCCGGATACCTGCACTCAGAGTTGTGTCTCCATCAGCATATACATAACCTTCTACATGAAGATCAGCCATCTCTCCTGAAAAATTCGCCTTCAGATCAAAGGTATTCTGAACCGATGCAAAATCATTCTCTGAAGTACTATCCTGCAGATTATTAAAAAGAATTCCCGTGTAGTTTCGAACATAACCCCCGAAAGAAATACTGTCCTGGGCTGCTATATTTACCAGACCTGTTACAAATATTAGAACTGATATAAAAGTTGTAAATTTTATTTTTCCCATACTATCTCACCCCTCTCTTCATCTGCCGTTCGGTAAAAAAATTATCACTTATGCTTTTACCGATCTGCACATCCTTGAACTGGAGCCTGGTTGTATGATTCTTCTGAACATTTTCCATTTCCATATCGAGAATAACCCAATATCCATTCACCTTATCCACCGAATGGATGGTAAGCGTCTTCAGTAGATCTCCATCTTCATCATAAAATTCCTTTTTTGCACCTACCCAGCTGTCTTTGACAACCCAGGTTACTGTTTTTGAATACATGGAATTCTTGTCTTTTGGGATGCTCTCTATAACGTAACAATCCTTCCCGTTAATAGCTTCCTCGTCGATAATTTTATGAGAGTCCTGCTCCGGCTTACGGTCACCCAGATCATCATAGGTAAAATCGGAACCCATAAAATAGTCGCTCTTGTTTTCACTCGATATTCTTTTTACCTTTTTAAGTGCAGGAAGATAGATCCACATATCATCATCTTTACTGCTGTCTCCATAGGACCAATCCATAAAGGAGGTATTCTTTACATCCGCAGGGGAGGTAAAAAACATTATCTTTTTCTCATCCTCACCGAACTTTTTAAGGTACTGACGAATAGTTCTTTCTCTTGTCGACCCCCTTGAATTTGTCAGGGTCATAGTCATCTCCGATGTAATTTCAGGCCCAGTGGGTCTGTTATACACATTCTCCATAACCTTAAGTCCGGTAATACTCTGGGCACTACCTAATACGGCAGCACAGGTTAGCAGAAAAATAGCAAGGGTAATCTTCTTTAGTTTTCTCATTTCTTGTCTCCTTTCTTGAAATAAATATTAGTCATATATAAAAGCATGAACATTATGGTTAATGTCCCTGCAAAACTGGTAAACATATTCAGGGAAACCAGTGCCCCGAGCTGACGGTTTGGGGGAAATATTGAAAAGAGGAACACCAGGAACCCTGATATTACAACAACCGCGTTAAAGAGAATTGCTCTCCCTGAATGGGACATTGCCAACTGGGATACATGAAGCTTGTTATTATCAATCAGCGAGTATTCCCGGTAATTTTCAATAAAGTGGATTGCATAATCAATCCCTATCCCGACTGCGATACTCGATATCAGAGCGGTAGTCGGTCCCAGTGGAATATTAAGCAGTCCCATTGCTCCGAAGTTAATAAGAGCGGTAAAGAGAACCGGTATTGAACCGATAAGCCCCAAACGGACATCCTTAAACATTATAGTAAGCAGAAGTATCACTATCAGCAGGGACAGACCCAAACTTGAAATCTGCCCTTTTAGAATCAGCTCGGAAAATACAAGAGCCTTGTATCCTGAACCGGCATAGCGTACATTAATACCATATTCATCCAATCTGTCCCTGTAACCATCTATAATGGAAACAACTTCCCTCATGGATTTGGAATCATCCGATTTCAACTGTACGGTAAGATTCATTGTCCGGTAATCATAATCTATGACCCCATTAAGGGTTTCAGGGTCTCCGGACATCTCATAGAGAAGCAGATACTGTGCAATCATGTCCCTGCTCTCCGGTATGCTGTTAAACTCTTCTTTATTTTCATTCATTACCATATTCATCCGGCGGATAAAATCTGTTAAAGAAAAGGTATCCCCCACAACAGGCAGAACTGAGAGTTTTTCCTGAATAGTACTGACAAGTTTCAAGGTTTCGGGATTTTTAAAAGCTTCATCTTCTTTGGCTTCAAGAATGACATTAAAACTTGAAGTACCTGCAAAATGTTCATTTATGAATTTATCAGTTACCCGGATTGTACTGTCTTCTTTAAAGTTTGCCAGAAAACTTGAATCTACCCGGACCCTTGTCAGACCGAAAATTGATCCAGCTATAAGTACAGCTGCAGTAGTAATTACCAGAACTTTATGTGAAAGTATTTTCCGTGTAAATATATAGGAAATAGTATTTTTTTCACGGTATTGCTCTTTATTTTCAAGATCAAGATCTTCCGCTGCCGGTTTACGCCGCCTAGGGAGTCCGGTAATCATAAGAGAGGCGGGAATAAGTACCATGGAAAGTACAAAAGCTGAAAGAACTCCGAAGGAGGTAAAAACTCCAAAGTACTTAACCGGATATACTTCGGAAGTCAAAAGAGAGGTAAAACCTACCGCTGTGGTTACTGCCGCCATCATAACCGGTTTCCACATATACCGTATCATGTTTAGTACAGCACTTTTTTTATCCGCACCCGGGTTATTCTTCATAAAAATATAGAGATGATTAAACAGATGGATTCCGTAGGCTACCCCTATGGCAATCAGCATAACCGGTATCATTGTAGATACCGAATATACAGGAATATGCACAAGAGCCATAAGGCCGAAAGTCCAGATAGTACTTAAGAGAACAACTGCAAGATTCAGAATCATTGCCTTTGTACTACGTAGAATTACGAGAAGAGCTATCATTATAATGAAAATTACAAGAGGGGCCATGACCTTCATATCCCTGGGCATAAGTCGGGCAAGAGTCCCCTCTACAATCGGTCTCCCTGCTACATAGATCTTTTCCGGTCCTTCATATTTCTGTACGGTTTCCAGTATCCTGTTATAAAAGTCATCGTTAAAAACACCCTTTTTTATCCTTGCAATGATAATGGTAGACTTTCCGTCCAGGGAAACAATCCTTCCGTTTATCATATCATTGGATTGAACTGCATGCTCAAGACTCATCATCTTACCTGCAGTTTTTGGGACCTTAACGTAAAAAGGTTTCACTTCAAGCCCCATATCCGAACCAATAATGTTATCAGCTGTATACAGTGATGTAACATCAGTTCTTTCAATCTCATCCATCTTCTGGAATTCCTTTGTTAGATCCTTGACTTTCTGAAGAGTCCGCTCATTATAAATGCTGGCAGGATTTTCTATTGCAACAATAATCCCATCCTTAATACCGAACAAATCCTCAGCTTGGCTGCTGTATACAAAAGCAGAATTATTCTCCGGCATGTATTTATCGAGATTTGTTTCCAAGCTCACATTTGCCTTGATTTCAAACAATGCTCCCAGGGTAAGTGCTATCACAACAACCCATACAACCCAGGAAAACTTAAGCAGCTTTTCAATTACCTTCACCAGTACCTCCTCTGTACTTCAAGAAGATCTCCGTTTTATGTTAGTTATAGATAACTAACTTTGCGGAGTTTTTTAAACTATTTCTGAAAAATAACCTTTATGGTCCTCTCAAAAATTCCGTTCCCGGCCTCTACAAGATTAAAAGAATATCCAGACAATCTCCATCTAACAACAAGGAGCCGTACAACTCCGATAATGATCAAACTTATATCTTCTTTTTTTATATCAACTCTGAGACTCCCATCCCTTATACCGGAATCAATAAGCCCCAGGAAAAAACCTCTATACTCTTCCAGGAGTTCCGACATTTGTGCCGTCAGCTGCGCATCATTATGAAATATCTCTTCAGAGAAGAAGACTCCGGAAATTTCCGGGTTATCGGAGAACTTCCGAAGAACTGTATCAACGGCCAACTTTAGTTTTTCAAGTGAATCGACATCGAAATCATTCACATTCTCAGGAACCATTTTGTTGTGATATCGAAAAGATTCTATAACCCCTGCCATAATGTCATGCTTACTCTTGAAATGGCGATACAGGGCAGGTTCCGAGATTCCCACCTCTATAGAGAGATGTTTCATGGTAACTTCCTGGATCCCACCCCTGGCAATCAGTTTGATGGACGCATCAATAATTTCTCTTTGCCGTGATGTAAACACAAAGCCTCCTGGTTAGTTAACATTCACTAACATATATATAAACCCAAAAACTGTCAAGGGATAACTGATAAAATTGGGGACGGAGCATTAAAAAAGTCTTTAAAAACGCCATGTCTCCTCAGCATACCATTTCTCCAAAGGGTTTCTTACCCTCGGACCGTTCTCAGACTCTAGCTGTTTCTCATTGAGAGCTTC
>JANTFL010000053.1 GCA_024763455.1 Sediminispirochaeta sp.
GAAAAAGGGTAAGGATACCTTTGTAACTGAAGTTTCCATGGATGAAACCGAATCACCCCAGACTCCTGTCGAGTTATTTTTTATCCTTGCAGCCCTTGCTGATGAAGGGATTCCCCTTCAGACTATAGCCCCCAAGTTTACGGGAAGATTTAACAAGGGAGTGGACTATGTCGGCGACATAGAGCAGTTTGAAAGAGAGTTCAACGAGGATCTCAAAGTTATTGCCTTTGCTGTAAATGAGTTTAATCTTCCCGGGTCTCTAAAGTTGAGTGTACATTCAGGAAGCGATAAATTTTCCATATATCCTGTAATAAAGAAGGCCTTGAAGGATAACAATGCAGGGCTGCATATAAAGACCGCAGGAACAACCTGGCTGGAGGAACTTATCGGCCTTGCTGAATCCGGCGGAACCGGTCTGGTTATTGCAAAGAAGGTATACCGCTCAGCTTTTAAGCGCTATGATGAGCTTGCAGCTCCCTATGCCGATGTTATAGATATTGACACAGAGAAGCTTCCTTCTCCTGATGAGGTAGATGTATGGTCCCCGGAAGAGTACACATCGGCTCTTCGGCACGATCAGTCTAACCCTGCTTATAATCTTAATCTCAGGCAGCTTCTCCATGTAGGCTACAAGGTTGCAGCGGAGATGGGGGATGAGTATTTAGCTGCCCTCGAAGAAAACAGAAGGGTTATTGCAAAAAACGTTACCGGCAATCTGTATGAAAGACACATAAAAGCGGTATTTCCCATGGGGTAGCATTGAGATCTCTTAAGAATTCCTGGTACGGGCTTTCGATAAAACGGAAGCTTATGGCTTTTTTCTCGGTTGTTATACTGCTTATCAGTCTTCTAAACCTGTATACCCTGGTAAATGCCTTTAGATATCTCAATATATATGAGCTTGACTTAATCAAGAATACTTTTATACATGAACTTAATAATGCCCTTACTGAAAATGATAATGCTCTGGAAAACTATCTGCTTTATTCAGTTGATTCGTATTCCGATGTCTATCAAAAATCGATTCCAAAGGTATGGGAATCATGGGACAAAGTCTGGAGAACCTGTAATACCAGCAATGAAATATATTTTCAACTCAGTGCAATACGCTATGCGTATATAGCGTATGTGAATAGCGCAGCAAAGGCAATACAACACAAAGATTTCAATGATAAAAATTTTGTAAACAATCTTTTTTACATAAGACGAATCAGGAGTTATATAGACTCATACATGAAGAATCTGGTCAGTTTAAGGCTGGAGGAAGGGAGTAAGCTTCATGCAGTGCAGATATCGAAGGTCAAAGTTGTACGGGTTATCAGTTTTGCCGGAACAATACTATTCGGAATACTATCACTTTTCTTTTTAAACTTTTTTGCAAATTCCATATCCCGCCCAATTAGAAGGCTTGCTTCCATGTCTTTAAAAGTTGCGGAAGGGGAACTAAATATTCCTGTTTATAATATTTCCAACAGAGACGAGGTAGGGGTTCTGGCTGATTCTTTTAATAAAATGACTTCAAATATAGAGAGGATGGTTAACCGGCTGAAGGACAAGGTCGAGATAGAACGGAAGCTCAGGGATGATGAGGTAAAGATTGCCCAAATGTCTCATTCTTTAAAGGAAGCACAGTTTCTGTCTCTGCAGTCCCAGATCAGTCCTCATTTTCTGTTTAACACCCTGAATACAATCTCACGTACTTCCTTGTTTGAAAAAGCTCCCAAAACGGTCGATTTGATAGAAGCTCTTTCCAGCATTCTACGGTATACTCTTAATAATCAGAATAAATTTGTTACCCTGGAGGAAGAAATTGATATTCTTGTCAGATACATGAAAATTCAGGAAACCAGGTATGGAGACCGGCTTACCTTTATTCTGAACAGGTGCGGTTGCGAAGATGATATAACGATTCCTATTTTTACAATTCAACCTCTTGTCGAGAATGCATTGAAGTACGGGATAGAACCCAAGGAAGAGGGAGGGGAGATCATTGTTTCGATAGGAAAGGAAGGTGATTTTGTTGTTATCAAAGTCCAGGACACAGGAGAGGGGATCTCTTCGGAGATCCTTGAAGGTCTTAAATATGCAGCAGAAGATGTAGAGAGAGTATCCTCTTCGACCGGTATCGGATTGATGAACGTCCAGAGAAGGTTATCAATTGCATATCAAGAGAAAGCATTTTTTAACATAGAGAGCCGGCTTGGCAAAGGTACCGATGTGATCATTAAAATTCCATGGAGAAACAATGCATAATATCCTGATTGCAGACGATGAAAAACTTGAAAGAGAAGCAATAAAAGCAATACTCAACAAAGGCATAGATTTTGTAGTGATGATTCACGAGGCAGTTAATGGGCGGGAGGCCATTGTAAAAGCCAAATCTGTTAATCCGGATATAATATTTCTGGATATAAAGATGCCCGGAATAGACGGTCTTGAAGCAGCGTGGGAAATAAGGAAATTTCTTCCCGAGGTCAGCATTGTTTTTTTAACAGCCTTTAATCAATTTGAATATGCCCAGGAAGCAATTCAGATAGGGGTAGATTTTTTTATTATCAAGCCTGCATCAGAGGCTCAGGTTATTGAAGTAACTTCGAATCTGTTGGCGAAAACAGAAGAAAGACAGAATATCCGTTCCAGAGAGGAAGACAACAAGCTGAAGCTGGCAAGAGTAAAGGATTATCTGGAGACGGAGTTTGTATATAATCTTGTAATCCGGGGAATGGACAGGGCTAAATTTGATAACTATCTTACCATTCTTGATGTAACGTTCCTTGAAGGAGTAGCCGGAATTGCTTCTATCCAGTTTGATACCTACCCTATAGCCGTTAGTTCCGATTACCACAAGCAGATATTACGGAAAAGAGTTTCAGGTATAATAAAAAAAGTGCTTGGTGATTTGGGTTTTAATGTTTTTGTAAATCTTGAATTAACAAGCATTTACTTTATCCTTATTAGACCTGAACATGTAAATGTTGATCCCGGGAGGTTAAATTGGGATGAAATCTCCAAGAGAATTGCCGCAGAGGTTAAAAAGAGTTTTTCGGTTGAAATTCTTATTGGCTTTGGAGAAGTATTTTCCGGTCCTGAGGATTCAATAGCTTCAATAATAGCGGCAAAAGATGATCTTGGTCAAAGCAGCAGTACAACACAGTTTATTAGTTTGGAAATTAATCTCGAAGAAGCCCTGACCAGGGGTAACCGTTCAGAAGTTATGATGGTGTTCCAGAAAATCAGGGAGTCTCTCTCTTTGTCAAGTTTGTCTTTTGAACAGATAAAGCAGTATATTCTCGAGTTAGGAACGGTCATCAGACATTATTCTGTCCATCAGTTTCCTGAAGGAATTGAGCAGCCTGAACTTACAGAGTTGAAGTCATCCAGGGATCCAAACACTCTTATGGATGAATTCAAACTGTTTCTAAATGCACTGCTGTATCAGCGAAGCATGGTAAAGAAGGATAGTTACAGCCCTGCCATAGAAGCTGCCTGCGCTTATCTTGAGAAAAATTTTATGTCCGATATCACCCTTGAGGAAGCTGCAGGTGAAGCAGGTCTTTCAAGCTTTTACTTCAGTAAACTGTTTAAAAAAGTAAAAAATATTACCTTTATTGAATATCTAACCTCATTAAGGATAGAGGAAGCAAAAAAACTACTGAAAGAGACAAATATGTCAATCAGGGAGGTTAGTGAGAATATCGGATATGGAGATCAGAACTATTTTACAAGGGTCTTTAAAAAGGTTACAGGAATGTCTCCATCTGTGTATAGGGCAAAAAAGTGATAATGAAACATTAAAATGCTAACCATGGTGGAAGGGCATCTCCTTCAAGTTACCTCACCGGCAAAAATATACAGATAATAATATTTTCAAACGGGGCAGGTTCCTTATATTCACCGTATAATAAGACAACAATATTTTTACGGAGGAGAATTATATGAAAAAGACGATTGTTGTCATTCTTGTTGTTCTGCTTTCAGCCGGAATGCTTTTTGCAAACGGTCAGGCTGATAAAAGCGGTTCCAAAGACACCAAGGCAGAACCGGCCCAGGAACAGATTGTACTTAGATTGGCAGAGACCCATCCGGCAGATTATCCCACCACAAAGGGTGATTACGAATTTGCTCGGCTTGTCGGCGAAAGATCCAACGGAAGAATCAAGATTGAGGTTTACCCCGGCAGGCAGCTCGGTGAAGAAAAAGCTGTAATTGAACAGGTCCAGTTTGGAGCTATTGATTTTACCAGGGTAAGTATTTCCCCGTTATCAGCATTCTCTCCTAATTTCGATGCTCTTCAGATGCCTTATCTTTACAGGAATGCTGACCATATGTGGCAGGTTCTGAATGGTCCCATAGGGGATGAATTTTTGAACAGTCTTGAACCGGCCGGTTTTGTCGGTCTGTCATGGTTTGATTCAGGTGCAAGAAGTTTTTATAACTCAGTACGCCCCATAAAATCTGTAGCCGACCTTAAAGGGTTAAAGATCCGTGTTCAGCAGAGCGCTCTCATGGTTGGTCTTGTTGAAGCTCTTGGTGCAGTTGCAACCCCAATGCCCTTCGGAGAAGTATATTCAGCTCTTCAGACAGGGGTAATCGATGGAGCAGAAAACAACTGGCCCAGTTATTATTCCACCAGCCATTATGAAGTTGCAAAGTATTATACTCTTGACGAACATACCAGGGTTCCTGAGATTACCATTGCCAGCAAGATAACAATGGACAAACTTTCAAAGGCTGATCAGGATCTTATAAAGAAAGCTGCAAAAGACAGCATGGCTTTTCAGATTAAAGCATGGGCTGACTACGAAAAGGTTGCAGAGAAAGCTGTACGAGCCAACGGAAACGAAATTTACGAACTTCCGGATAACTCAGAGTTTCAAGCAGCCATGCAGCCTTTGTATGATAAACTGTCTCCGCAGCTGAAAGAAGTTGTAGCAAAAATAAGAGCTGTGGGAAAATAGATTTTCCGACGATATAAAAAAAGAGGGGGTGTTCTATACAGCACCCCCTGTTTACTATCTTTATCTAAAAAGCAGGTTGTTATGGGTAAAAATAAGGAGAATATTGTCAGAATTGCAAACGGGATACATCTGGCAGCGGTTTATTCTGCGATGGTGCTTCTCGTTGGAATGGCTGTAATAATAATTATCAATGTGTTCATGAGATACGTAATGAATACGGGGATCAGATGGGCTGAAGAGGTTGCAAAACTGTTCATGGCCTGGTTCACTTTTATAGCTATGGCAATAGGGGTAAAACAGGGGCTTCATATCAGTCTTCATCTTCTGCCGAAAAAGCTTCCCTACTGGTTTGAGCGGACTTTAAACCTGCTTAAGGATTTTACTACCCTTGGAATTGCCGTTGTATTTTTTATATACGGGATAAAACTTGTAGAGTTTACCAAAACATCCATTATGCCTGCTACAGAATGGCCCAGCTTTATTCTCTATCTCATTCTTCCCATTGCTTCAGTTCTTATTACAATGGAAGTTCTTATGGATATTTTTAAGATTGATGATCAGCCTGAAATATTTGAAATGATATTTCAGAAAGGAGTAGATCGTTGAACAATCAGTCTACTGCGTCAACTATTCTTATTGGTCTTTTCGTCCTTCTGCTTGTACTAAGGGTTCCAATTACTTTTACGCTTGCAATTTCAGCAATTGTTACAGCTGTGTATCTGCATCTTCCTCTGGTGGCTATTGTCCAGCGGATGGTGCAGGGGGTAAACGTATTTTCGCTGCTTGCCATTCCATTCTTTATTCTTGCAGGAGAGATAATGAGTCAGGGCGGGATATCCAGAAGGCTTATTGAGTTTTCGAATATCCTTATCGGCAGGGTGCGAGGCGGGCTTGCCCAGGTCAATGTTCTCGCAAGTATGTTTTTTGGGGGTATATCCGGGTCAGCAGTTGCCGACGTTTCATCCATAGGGACCATGATGATACCCATGATGAAGAAAAAAGGTTACGACGCTGATTTTTCAGTTGGAATAACGGTCACCAGTGCATGCCAGGGAGTTATTATTCCTCCCAGTCACAATATGATTATTTATGCCATGGCTGCAGGGGGAGTTTCGGTGGGACGGTTATTTCTTGGTGGATTTATTCCGGGGGTAATCCTTGGAATTGCCCTGATGATCATAAGCTACATAATCGCAACTCTCCGTAAGTACCCCAAAGAGCAGCGCTACACCCTGAAAGAGTCTCTGAAAATAACAAAAGATGCACTGCTGGGGCTTTTTACAGCGGTTATTATTATGGGGGGGGTAGTTTCAGGTGTTTTTACAGCTACAGAATCCGCAGCCATAGCGTGTTTTTACGCTTTTATAATAACCTTTTTTGTATACAGGGAAATCCCGTTAAAAAGATTTGTAACAATTCTGTATGCATCACTTAAAACCCTGGCAATGGTAATGAGTCTGATAGCCGCCGCCAGTGCTTTCGGCTGGCTGCTTGCTTTTCTGCAGATTCCTGCGGCAGCAACAAAGGCTCTTTTAACAGTTTCGTCCAACAGAGTTGTCCTTCTGCTGCTTATCAACCTGCTCCTTATCGTTCTTGGAACAATAATGGATATGGCCCCGCTTATCCTTATTACAACTCCCATCCTTTATCCGGTAGTAGTCGGAGCTCTGGGTATGAGTCCAATTCAGTTTGGGGTCATGTTAATCCTGAATCTTGGTATAGGATTAACAACACCACCAGTAGGTTCTGCACTGTTTGTCGGCTGTGCTATAGGGAAGATTTCAATAGAAAAAGCGACCAAAGGGATGCTGCCGCTTTATTTTATGATGATAATTGTTCTTATGCTGGTTACGTTTGTACCCGGTATTGTAATGTTAATCCCCAATTTAATAATGGGATAGAAATTACCTAATCTACTTCAGCGCCTCTATCTCGTGAGGCATCAGCCGTTTGTCAGGACGGAAATAGGTTTTTGGTGAGTAGTTATAAAGGTCGGAAACCTTTGTCATGTAGATACATGCGTACTTCTCCACCTGTTCGGCAAACCGGCTCTCTTCGGAGCCTGCCCTGAGGATCTCCCCCCAGAAGGGGTTGAAACAATTTTTAAGTTCCGTGAGACTGACGGATATTTGGCTGTTGATCTCATCTATCTCATCAAACATTTTAAAGATGGTCTCTCTTTTAATCTTTTTTTCGTGTCTTGTTATATCGTAATGATTAATTTTTGCCTCTAACCCGGCCTTCTTGTTCATGAGCTCTGTAATCTTTTGCTGGATATCTTTGGAAGCTCGTATGTTGTCCATCTCCCTTTCCAAATCTCCCAGAACAAGGGCTGTTCTCCAGTTACATGATTTCTTTATTGAAACAACGTCCCCGTAAATATGATCCCCAAGATAAAGGATTTCGCTTCCCTGTACCCCCAGATCCTCCTGGAGCTTTTTAAACCATCCCCCTTGAAATATCCCTTTTCCCACCGAACCGAAATGGTTTTCCATCAATCCTGTTTCTTCGTCCACCTTTAAAAACCTGCTGGGATATTCAAAAAAGCCCGGTTTACTTGCCAGAGTAATAACTACATCGAAAACATCCTGCCATTTTTTATGCTTTTTCAGGTAAGGATTTATCGCATAGTTCAACAGATCGTTCGTGTAGGTATAGTCAGAGTTAGTAATAATCATAAGTTTCTTGCCGTAATCAAGGTAACGCTCCAAGAGCAGCGCAACTGTGGGATCTAGAGCAATGTACTTTTTAAAGTTTTTTCTAATGACAGCTTTAAGGGAGTCGTTCTGATGCACAATGTCCAGTCCGTTGCCGATATCTTCTGCCAGATTACTGTAGGATGGAAGGGATAATCCATCGTCCTTCAACTGAACCAGCTGGGCGTACAGTACGCCGAAGGATATTGCAAAAGAGGTATCCAGGCTTAAAAAATCAGGAGTTTTTATGTCGATGACCATCTCCTGATAGATCCGGTTTTGTTCCTTATAGTCAATTTCCTTAAGACCGTGGTAGGAAGTTTTCACCTTCCCGTACCGGCTCAGCTGAAGCATGTTCCCGTTTTTTTTATCGATTACCAGACCTACTATCGACCGGTTGAAATCGAACCGGAGTTTTTTGATCTCTTCAGGATAGTTCATGGCCCTGACCAGGGTTTCCAGTACAAGCTTGTGAGTAGTCGCCTCATGTTCTTTGGTGTTGTACCCCACCAGAGTATAGTCCATATCAAAGCCGATTACCTTGATTTTCTTTAAGTTAAGCATTCTGTTTACAAAAACTGACATAATTCCTTCCTTGATACAGGAATAGTAACCAATCTTCACATAAAAGTCTATTAATGATAGATTCCTCTCTGGAGGATTATATGGCAAATGAACAAAATAAACCCGCTCTCGTAATAATGGCTGCCGGAATGGGAAGCAGATACGGTGGAATCAAACAGATTGATCCTGTAGGTAACTACGGAGAGGTAATTCTTCATTACTCGGTGTACGATGCGGTACGAGCCGGATTTGGAAAGATCGTGTTTGTAATAAGACCGGACATTGAAAAAGATTTTGTTGAAGCGGTAATGAACAAAATTCCTTCAAGTATCGATGCAACCTACGTGTTTCAAACCCTGGAGAGTGAACTCCCCTATCCTGTGGAAACCAAACGTACAAAACCCTGGGGGACTGCTCATGCAACCCTCTGCAGTTCCAGCGTTGTCAATACCCCCTTTGCCGTTATCAACGCAGACGATTACTACGGGGTAGAGGTCTTTTCAGATGTGATTCCGTTTTTGAATAAAATGAGCAACGACTCTACCGCTTTTGCAATGGCCGGATACACATTAAGTAAGACTCTTTCGGATAATGGGTACGTTTCAAGGGGAATATGCAAAACAGATTCAAACAATCTTCTAACCTCCATCGTAGAATGGGAACGGATCGAACGGGTTAACGGAAAGATAGCAGTAAGGCATCAAAAGGATGATGATCCTTTATTTGTTAAGGATGATGAACTTACCTCCATGAACTTTTTCTGCTTAAACCCAATGTTTTTTGAGAAGGTACGAGCTGCCTTCAAAGAATTTTTAAAAGATCCGTATAATCTGGAAAAAAATGAGATATATCTGCCCATTCTTCTTGGTGAACTCATCAATAAGGGTGAAGCCACTGTTGAGGTAATACCTACCAAGTCCAACTGGTTCGGGATGACCTACATAGAAGACCGGCCGAAGGTAAAAAGTGCTTTTAAAAAGCTTATAGATGAAGGAATTTACCCGTCTCCCCTCTGGAAAATGGATTAATACGAACACGGGTGATAGATTCAGGGTGTATGAAACCTACTCCGATTAACAGGGTTCTTATCTCTGCAGTTGTTGTCCTGATTCTGGGTTTATCCTCATGTTCTTCCGGCGGAAGTATATATATTGCATCCGACGGGGGAGGAAAAGCTGATGTCAGCATTGCACTTTCCCCACTGGTTGTACGATATGCCGCGGATATAGCCGGGGGATTTTCTGCAGAACAGCCGAAAGAAAATTTGAGGATATTCGATGCGGATAAACTCCGCACCCGTTTAAATGCCATTGACGGTGTTAATTTGATCTCTGCAGAAGAACCGGCACCGGACAGGTTCAGCTTTTCATTCAGCTTTGACCATATTGAGAACATTTTCCCTTCCGGAGATTCCTTAGGAGGCAGTGTCCTGACGTTCACCCGTAAAAATGGCATTAAAACACTGGTCTTTAATCTGAATGCTGATAATTTTTCCTCGGTAACCGATTTTTTGGGGTTTGGTAATGACGAGATTCTAGAGACCTTCGGCCCTCAAACAGGGAACCCTTATTCGAAGGAAGACTACCTTGAGCTTGTGGAGTTCCTCTTTGATGAATATGCTTCGAAGGAATCCATTGATGCTGAAATGAAAAATGCTGTTATACGGTTTTCTCTCTCTGTAGAAGGGAAAAATCTCGTAATAAAAGGGGATTCTCCTGTCAGCTTCTCCGTTAAGGGAGCAGAAGGAACTGTTGAGGTGCCGCTTATTGCCTTTTTAACCCTCTCTGAACCTGTTGTATTCAGGGCTGAATGGGAATAGGAATGTCAAATATATCTAATATATCGAAAAGCATCTGATTCCCCTTTCCGGGTCTTGATTTTTTTTCAATAAAATGGATTACTCTCTTTTCTGAAACATACCATTACATAAGAGGTAATCTTTTTGAGAAAATATATTTTATTAGTACTCATCCTTCCGGTGATGCTTACCTTCACCGACTTTGTTGTTGCAACAAAGAATACGGATACTGTTAACACTGCAAACTCGCAGGAAGTAGAAGTCCTTACCGGTCTTCCGGCAATGGACCCGGTTCATCCAGGAAGTATGCCTGTCAATCTTTCTCTGCAGGAGGATCTCGGACTCTATCTCTACCGTAATCCTGTAACCAGGCAGCGGGTGATTGATTATTTTACCGGAATGACAGGGTCGAGACAGCTTACCGATATAATTCTCCGGTATTCTGATATCAACAATCTTCCCCTCTCCCTTTCTTTTGCGCTGGCTTATACGGAGAGCAGTTTTAACCCATCTGCTGTCAATGAGAACGCTTCTTCCATCGACAGAGGATTATTTCAATTGAACAGCCGTTCATTCCCCCGTTTGAGTGAAGCCGAGTTTTTCGATCCCGAGATTAATGCCCGGTTTGGTCTTAACTATCTGCGGGATTGTCTGGAACAGGGTGGAAATGTTGTTGTCGGTCTTGCGATGTACAATGCCGGAAGGACCAGGGTAAAGAATCAGGGAACACCCAGAATGACCCTGGATTATATCGCTAAAATAATATCACTCCAGTCTGAAATAAATACGGGGCTTGAGGGTGATCTGGTTAAAGCCAGAGTTGTCAGTACCGGGAGTAAACAGAAGAAAACGGTCAAGTATGTACTTGACACCGGGAAGTATAGTAAATAGCCTGACAACATGATTGTTGTTTTAAAACATGGGATAAATCAGGGGAATAAGGATTCGATCCGTTCTTTTCTTGAATTAAAAGGCTTTACCGTCAGGGAAATAATCGGCGAACATGATACAGTTTTCGGAGCTGTCGGTAATCTGGTAATAGATCACCGGGAGGTAGAGGTACTCGATGGTGTCAGCCGGGTTATCCCGATATCAAAACCCTACAAACTGGCCTCCAGAGAATTAAAAAAAGAAGACACCATAGTTAAAGTGGGAAACGTCCGGATTGGAGGCAACAGGGTTGCGGTCATTGCCGGCCCTTGTGCTGTGGAATCAAAAGAGCAGATGTTCCAGGCGGCGAAGGCTGTCCGGGAATCCGGAGCGGTGATGCTCAGAGGTGGAGCTTTTAAGCCGAGAACATCTCCTTATTCCTTTCAGGGATTGGGTGAAGAGGGCCTTAAAATTCTGAAAGATGCCGGTGAGGCTTTTTCTCTTCCCGTTGTGACGGAGATTGTGGGGACTGATTATACAGATATGATGCGGGACTATGTGGATGTTTTTCAGATAGGTGCCCGTAATATGCAGAACTTTGAGCTTTTAAAGAGTGTCGGCAGGGTAGGTAAACCTGTTGTCCTAAAAAGGGGACTTTCTGCTACCATAGAAGAGTGGCTGATGGCTGCGGAGTATCTCATGGCTCACGGGACCGACGATGTAATTCTCTGCGAACGAGGAATACGGACTTTCGAGACCTATACACGGAATACCCTGGATTTATCTGCTATTCCTGTGGTTAAAAAACTCAGTCACCTGCCGGTAATTGTAGATCCCAGTCATGCAACGGGAATCAGGGCAAAGGTACCGCCTATGGCCCTTGCTGCAGTAGCAGCCGGTGCTGACGGTATTGTCGTAGAGGTTCATCCTCATCCTGAAAGTGCTCTATCCGATGGTCCTCAATCCCTGTATCCTGAGGGTTTTGAAAGTCTCATGAGGGATATACAAGCATTGTCTCCTGTTGTCGGCAAAGAGATAGAGAGGTTGCCGGAGGACAAACCTCCTGAGGTCAGAGCCCTGAATCTTTCGGGGAATAAAGGAGACAAGAGAATAGCCTTCCAGGGAGTTCATGGGGCTTACAGTGAAAAAGCAATTCATTCCTACTTCGGCGAGGATGTTTCATCCCTACCGGCCCCCTCATTCAGGGAAGTATTCGAAAAGGTGCTCACCGGAGAAGCTGAGTACGGCGTTGTCCCGGTAGAGAACTCTCTGGCGGGTACAGTGTACGAAAATATAGATCTCCTGCTCCGGTATCCTGATATATGGGTTACAGGGGAGTACCGGCTCAGAATAAAGCATAACCTTATAGGACTTCCGGGAAGCAGTATCGATGATGTAAAAGAGGTATACTCCCATCCCCAGGGGCTGATGCAGTGTGCAGAATTTTTTGAAAATCACAAGGAGATGAAAGGGGTCCCCTTTTACGATACCGCAGGGGCAGTCAAGTTTATTGCAGAAGAGAAGGATCCTTCCAAAGCGGCAATTGCTGGTGCCGAAGCTGCAAAGGTTCATGGAATGAGTATCCTTAAAGAGGGACTTGAAACGAATTCCAGAAACTATACCAAGTTCTATATCATTGCACGAACTGAAAATGCTGTCCCGTCAGATTTTAATAGATCGGCAGTAGTTTTTTCTACCCCAGATAAACCGGGTGCACTTTTAAAGTGCCTTAACGTTCTTGCAGATAAAAAGATAAACATGAATAAACTGGAATCCCGTCCCATACCGGGTAAACCGTGGCAGTACATGTTCTTTCTCTCTCTTGATATACCTGTTCAGTCTTTACTTGACGAAGCAGTAGAAGATTTGAAAGAGTACGCCGAAGATATAAGGATTCTGGGTAAATACCGTTTTGAGAAGGATTAGGGACTAGTCTTCTTCCACAGTAGTGTCGATCCCGAGCTTTTTCATCTGCTCAAGTTCCTCCACCCTGGCTACATACTCCAGTTTTTTCTTATTGGCTTTAATAAGAGCATTCATTATTGCGGTAACTTCCAGTTTTACCCCTTTTACCGAATTCCGCACAGTCCGCGGGACTTCACTTTTGAGATAGGTATTCAATGGCTCAAATGTATCTATAATTTTTTTTACTGCAGAAGCATGGGTATCCAGAAAAGTGAGAATTTTATCTTCGGGAGATGCTTCCAGTTTTTGATAGACATTACTCATTTTGTTGTTAAGAGCCGAAATAATCCGTGCTTCCCTGAATCCTTCTTCCAGGAAGGAGTTAATATCTATCTTCATTCTTTTTTTAGTACCGGTAGCAGCATCGAGATACTCAACTTCATAGACAGTATTCTTTTTTTTCCCGGATAAGTTCATAAGCCACATTCTGAATTTCTCTTTAAATGACAACTCCTTCGCTCCCAGAAGTACATTGTTGTTTTTAATCTTTATGAGAGCATCGTTTAAGGATAATCCAGCTGAAGAAAAAATCCTTACTGCTTCCAGAATATCCGGTTTTAAATTGATCTCTTTTTTCTTTTTTACCTCTTTCTTTACTTCCAGCTTTTTAAGCACCTCCGCCTTAAGATCTTCTCCATCGGGGAACGTTTCTTCATTGATGATTTCCAGTACAAGACTTTTAATAAAAAGAGTACCCTGATTCATCTTCTGCTTGAAAGATGCCCTTATTTTTTCGAGTTTTTCTGTTTTGGAACCCTGGAGTTCTGCAATGTTCATATTTTGACGGATATCCAGCTTGTATTTTTCACGTTGGTAGATAGATACTTTCCGCAGCAGGAAAAGAATATGTTTTGTAACTTTTCCCATTTTTTTTGCTGATTCGGTAACCAGGTTGGTAGACATAGGATCTGCACCCATCCGTATTTTTTCCACAATCCCTGCAAGTATCTGAGTATTTACCTCGGTAGAAGCAGTGGTTAAATTGTTCCAGTCAACCCATTTCACGAGGGCGGTTAGCTTCTTTATCCTCGGCAGTGTCATATAGTCTGTATTGAACTGGAAAAAGTGATTAAGAAAATCAAGCTGTCTTTCAAATTGTGACAATCTCTGGCTGATAATACTTGTTTTTTCCGATTCAATAACCGGCTGTCTTGAGGGAGGTTCCACCTCTGAAATTTTTTCTTCGTACTTGTAGGGATCTTCTGCAATAAGCCCTTTTTTCATAAGAATGTTCACAAACCCTTCAAAAAGAGTGGTAAAGAGTGAGAATTCTTCCTTGAGAGCAGGCATATCTTTGGAGTTTACCTGCTCACCATACACGGCTAAAGCTTTCTCAAGTTTTGCTGAATACGTATCTGTATCTTCCATACTACGGTGATTATCGTTTAAAATCATAAGACTTGCAAGGTTGCCGATATAATTTATGGGTATAAAAAGGATGGGGAAATGGGGTTAGCACTTGATTTTGAAAAAGAAAAACTGATAATAGGGGTCTTGTACTCAACACAGGGTTTAAAAAATAAGCTGGTGGAAGTTTTGACAGCTGAATTCGGCATGGCAGATTATATCAGTGATGATCTTGATTTCAATTTTACTGATTATTACAACAGCGAGATGGGGGACGGGATAAAAAGATTCTTTATTTCGTTCAGCAACCTTACCGATCCTGCAAGACTGGCGGAAATAAAAATAATTACCAACTCTTTGGAACAGAAATTCACTACGGAGGGAGACCGGAAGGTGAATCTGGATCCGGGAATGCTCTCCATTGAGAGATTTATGCTTGCAACAACCAAGAACAATGGACACCGGATCCCCCTGCACAGCGGTATCTATGCGGAAGTTACTCTTATGTTTGTGAGCAGAAAGTTCCAGCCTCTTCCCTGGACCTATGCAGATTACCGAAGTGATGAATACCAGCGTATTCTCGGGGAGATTCGGAAAAAATACAAGGAAGATCTGAAGCAGCAGCGGTAAAATCATTGTATTCAGGGGTATGAGACCCTGTGGAATCCTAAAGGGATTTATACTAACCCTTGTTATACCCTGCCTGACTCTTGTTTCCGGCTGCAGCTGGTTTTCCGAATCTGCGGTTGTAACTGTAGAGATTTCAAAGGACTGTTTCCCCTGGGAACCATACCTGCCTGCTTCGGGGTACAGAGTCGTTTATCCTGCTCCGGATAATCCCGGGGAAAAGGAGATTCTTGACATAGACGCAGGAGCGACAGCGTTCGGGCTTCGAATACCCAAAGGAAGTGCAGTTCCTGTTGCCGTCTATTTGGCATCCGGGGGAAAGCCGTCGGGAGGGATTTTCCCCCAGACTCTTTCTGATGGGATGCATCTCGGTGTATCCCCGGAGCATGGGTTTCTTGCAGAACTTCTTCTGTCGCTGCTGCCGGAAGGGGAACGAATGGAATCGGTGAATATTTCCAGACTTATGGAAGTTATCAGGGATAAAGGGGGAGGGAATCCCTGGAGCATAGACCCGGAGATCCTTACAATGTCTCTTCTTTTAGGCAGCATGGCGGAATACCGGATAAAGCAGCAGGAAACAACAGAGTATACATTTGAGGATATGCCAGGAGGCTGGATCCCCGGCAATCCCTTCTTGAAAGCAGCTTCTTCCGGGCCGTCGGGACTTTTGACTCTGACTCTTTATCCGGGAATCAACAGTTATCTCAATTCCGA
This sequence comes from Sediminispirochaeta sp., assembly GCA_024763455.1. Lineage (GTDB taxonomy): Bacteria > Spirochaetota > Spirochaetia > B11-G9 > B11-G9 > B11-G9. The sequence goes on from JANTFL010000053.1 coordinate 15,540, forward strand.
ATCAGGAGACCGGCTCTACATCGATGTAGGAAAAGATGCGGCAGAGTACATTGTTGTAACGGGAGAGGAAAACCTGGAAACAAAGAACCCCGGCGTATCCGCCGGGGCATTCTACTAAAAAAGCAGAAACTACTTAACGACGATATTTACCAGCTTGTCTGGAACTGCAATTATTCTGATAATTGATTTCCCCTCCAGGAGGGTTTTTATTCTCTCATTGTCCAACGCCAGCTTTTCGAGTTCATCTTTTGCTGTTCCTGCAGGAAGCTGAAGCTTTGTTCTTACCTTGCCGTTTATCTGAACAACAATCTCGACACTCTCTTCCTTTACCAGCTCTTCATCCCACTGGGGCCATTTTTCGTAGGCAAGAGTTTCTGAATGTCCAAGTTTTTCCCAAAGCTCCTCACCCATATGGGGAGCGTAAGGAGCAAGAAGGAGGACAAAAGGTTCCCAGAGGGAGCGGTACAGCCTTTCAGTTTTAAATGTACCATTTATAAATATCATCATCTGTGCTATAGCGGTGTTGAATTCCAGGTTTGAAGTATCATGAGAAACCTTTTTTATTGTCTGATGTAGTAGCTTTACAAGTTCCTTCGGAGGTGTGTCATTGGTAAGTTCCCTTTCCGAAACCCTCCATATCCTGTCAAGAAACCGGTGAACTCCGGCAACACCCTTTACAGACCAGGGCTTGGAAACCTGAAGCGGTCCCATGAACATCTCATAGAGCCGCATGGTATCTGCGCCGAATTCTGCTATTATATCATCAGGGTTTATCACGTTTCCAAGAGATTTGGACATCTTGACGCCGCCCTCTCCGAGAATCATTCCCTGGTTAACAA
>JANTFL010000054.1 GCA_024763455.1 Sediminispirochaeta sp.
GCAACACTAAAAACAAATATACCCGGTAGTATTGCTATCAATAATAATTTTTTCACAACATCTCCTTACAGTTTCCTATCCGGTAACAAACCTTGTGTTATTTTAAAGTAATACAAAGAAATCAGTCAATAAAATAACCATTAATACTGGCCGAATATGGTATAATCAAACAAAAATTACCAGCAGAGGTACACGGGAGGTGTTATGAATGCTCTGGAATATAACCGTTTTGGACCCTGGGTAGTAGAAATTTCCGAAGAAGATCCCGTTCCTCCATTATTTCTCCCCTATGTAAAGACAGAGGAATCTCCCCTGTTCAGTATGAAAATCCCCCGGCGGGAGGAGCGGCGTAATCTTAGACCCGGTATGAATTTGTATGATTATGTAATCTCTCTGTATCAAACAGAACTGCAGATTCTTGCAAGAACTGATGATACAGTTCAACAGAAACACGCGCTGTATTCAGATATTCTTGGATTAAGCAACTATGAAAACCTCCTGGACGGCCGTCTCTTTTTTTATCTTGTGGATCAAACATACGAGATCCCCTACAACACCGTTTCAAGTAAACTTTTACAAAAGTTTATTACCCTGATACGGAATAAATACATCTCTTCCTCCGGGAAGCAACCGCCTGAGTATTCGGGAGATTTTTCAGATGCACAGCATGGAACAGTTAGTTATTATTTTAAAAATTTACTCCCTCTATTCCTCAAGGAAGAGGCTGGACTGCAACTCGGTGCGGTACAGGGCGAAGTTCAAATGGGGGAAAAAGAACCCCATTTACTTAAGAAACTTCTGTATAAGGCAAGTGATAAACGGCTCTTAGAATCAATGCATCTGACAAATGGGAAAGAAATTGTAATCATAAGCAGAGGAAAGCTTTGGGGATACCGGTGGCAGGCTCAATACGGGAAGGAAATCTGTTATTTACCCCTTGAAAAAACGGAAGGCTTTGAGTGCCGGAATTTGGAATCTGAGAAAACAGTTACGGCGTGTACTATTGCTCTGCCCGGTTCAACGCACACCTTTTTATTTATGAATGAGAATCCGGATCTTTCTTTTTATAAAAGCTCTCTGTAACGGCCATTTGGATCCCCTCATAACCGGTGCATCTGCAAAGATTGCTCTCCAGATACCTTGTAACCTCTTCATCTGTGGGGTTCGGATGGTCATGCAGTAATGAATCAGCATTCATAAGCATCCCGGAGGTACAGAACCCGCACTGAAACCCATGATTATGTACAAATGATTGCTTTAACCTATCATTCTCCAAACCTTCAATTGTTGTTATTTCCTTATCAACCGTTTCAACTGCAAGAACCAGGCAGGATTTTACCGGTTTGCCGTTAATCTGTACTGTGCAGGCGCCACAATCACCATGCTCGCACCCAATTTTAGTTCCGGTGAGACCGAGCTTTTCCCTCAGTGTTCTGAGTAGTGTGTCAGATGGTCTGACGACTACCGTTCTCTCTTCCCCGTTTATCAGCAAGGTAAGTTCCTGAACAGAATTGTATACTTTCATTTAATCCTCCAGCTTTTCAAGTGCCTCGGTTATGGCACCTTTAAGGAGATGCTTCCGGTATGCTGCCGAACTCCGGAAATCAGTCTTATAATAGTCTGCAAAATAATCCGTTACTTTTTCTGCACGCTGCAGAGGGGACAGGGTTTGTCTGTTAAGAATGTTTTCTGCTTCCGGGTTTCGTAAAGGATACGCAAAGGCGCCGCTTACCGCCATTTTTATAGAGTCATTCTCTTTTATAAAGCAGACAGATAGAATCGGATAATCTATCCTTCCGTTTTTTTCTTTCCTTGTAAAAACCCAATGTGCAGCGTCAGTTTTTGCCGGAAAGGTGATTCCAAGTAGCAGCTCTCCCTTTCCCAGAAGCAATCTCTTGTCAAATACCACTGAGAGGGGCTGAGATCGTATACCTTCCTTCCCCGCTATTACCGCATGCGCATCAAAAAGTAATAAAGGAAGAACTGCTTCCCGGTAAGGGAGCCGGCCCATAATGTTTCCGCCAAGGGTAAGTTTGTTACGTATGGTATTATCTGCTATACGTGAAAGCACGGCAGAGAAGAGTGAGAGTGATGTTTTTTCGGTTATGGTATTCAGGGTTAGCGCTGCTCCGTAATAATAATCTTCTGTTTCGTTTATTTTTAAGCATTCAGGGATATGCTTTATGTCAATGACAGCATGGGGTTCAATTTTCTGTTCTCTGCAAAGCGTTATTATCTCCGTTCCTCCGGAATAGTAAACCGGGTTTTCACCCCGCTGCTCGCTGGAAAACCATGAAGAGACGGCTTCTTCTACCGATTCAGGTACACTATAGGTAAAATCAAAAGGGATCATACAGCAGCTCCTTGTTTCCAGAGATACTCCGGAGTGAAGGGCATTTTGGTCAGCTGTTTACCGACAGCCCTGGAAAACGCCGAGGCCAAAGCCCCCGGCATACCGATAATCCCCTGTTCACCCAATCCCCGCGCATTATAGGGGCCGTCTTTCTGTGGAGTTCTGATAAAATCAACCGTATAGACAGGGTGTTCACCGTATCGAAGTATCTTAAAATCACGCAATGTTCCGTTAAGAACTTTCTGAGACGTATCAAATTCAAATGCTTCTGTCGTAGAATACCCGATACCCATGGCCATGGCTCCGACTACCTGGCCCCGTGCCAGGTCCGGGTTAATAACATTCCCGACATCCATGGCGCATGAAGCTTGAAGTACTTTGAAGGAACCATCTTTCAAATCTACCTCGACTTCAACCCCCTCAGCTCCCAGAGTCCATTCCAGTGCCGGACGGCCTTTCCCTGTTAGAGGATCAACATGGGTTAAGTGACGTGCAATATACTTACCCCTTCCTATAATCGGCCCCCCTATGGCTGTACCATTGGGATAGGTGTATCCGTTAACCATTGAAGAAAGGGGCAGCATTGTATCCTTTTCATCACGGAGAAAAACCTTTCCATCTGCAACTTCCAGATCTTCCGGAGGGCATGCAAGAACGGCAGATGCAATACTTTTTATTTGCTGAATAGCATCTTCTGCAGCATTCAAAACTGCTCTGCCTGCCATAAAAAGTGTTCTGCTGGCAGCTGTTGTCCAGTCATTGGGGGACCGGTCAGTGATAACATCCCGCACCACATGCACCATCTCAGGGTCCATACCAAAAGATTCTGCAGCAATTTGGGCTAAACCGGTTAGAATTCCCTGTCCGATTTCTACAGCACCTGTTGCCAGATTAACACTTCCGTCATTGTTAAAGGTGATTATTGCCCCTGCCTGAGTATTCGTCGGGATCGCAGGCGCTTTCCAAAAACAGGCTATCCCCTTTGCCCGTACAACGGTACTACTTATCTTTCTCAGAGAACCATTGTTCCAGTTAAGCCGTTGTGCAACAGTATGTATACATTCCTTTAAATTTCCCGTGCTATTATCCAGAACATTTTGTGTTGGGGTGGTTTCCCCCGCCTGGATGCTGTTTTTAAGACGTATGGTTACAGGATCAATGCCCAACTTTTCAGACAGGATATCGACCGCCCGCTCAACAGCGAAGGAGAGTTCAATATGCCCGAACCCCCGGTATGCAGTTGCAAAAGGATGATTTGTATATACGCTCAGGGAGTCAGTCTGCAAATTATCTAATTTATAGGGACCGGAAGAGGCAAAAGCAGCAGCTCTGCTGACATTCACTGCATAATCTGCATAGCCTCCAGAATCAAAAAGAAACAAAATTTCTGCAGCAGTAAATTCACCAGTCTTTTTGGCCCCTAATTTTACACGGGCATGGAGACCGGCTGCCCCCGGAGCAGAGACCAGATCTTCTTCCCTGGTTAAGGCTATTCGGACAGGCCGGCCTCCCATTTCCCGGGACAGGAGGAAGGCTAGTGGTTCCAGCTGTATGCCTGCCTTGCCCCCAAATCCTCCGCCTACAGGAGGAGTAATAACCGTTATTTTACGCTGGGGAATCTGAAAGAAACTGCTCATCAGATTTTGTACCCCAAAGGGAGATTGAGTGGATGAGCGGATCACCACCTGACCGTCGCTGAGTATTTCAGCAATTGCAATTCTGTCCTCCATAAACACATGATCTCCCGGCGGGAAGGAGAAGGATTCTTCAATAATGACATCTGCAGCTTTAAACCCGGCCTGTATATCACCTTTTCGTATTCTGGTACGGTTCCCGATATTGGTTCCCGGTTCAGGAAGAATGGCATCGATATGGTTATACGCCGATAAATTTTCATGGATCAACGGAGCATCCGGCTTAAGAGCTTCTTCGGGAGATGCAAGAACCTTTAACGGTTCATAGGTTACGTTAATGAGTTTGGCTGCATACCGGGCTGCAGCTTCGGTGTGCGCCACTACAACAGCGACAGGTTCGCCAAAATACCGGACCTTTTCCCGTGCCAGAGGGGGCTTGTCTCCAAGATACAAACCGATCAGATAGGGAAAATCCTCTCCGGTAAAAACGCCGGTTACTCCCTCTATTTTTTCTGCTTCCCTATGGTCAATGGAAAGAATTTTTGCATGAGCATGAGAACTTCGGACGAATGCGGTATATAACATCCCCGGAAGGGGGAGATCATCAGTATACCGTATCTTCCCGTTTACTTTATCCTGACCCTCGACACGTTCTGTATTTTTTCCGACTGCTTTATATTCATCCATACTACAAGTGTACTAAACCTGTTTAGGAGAATCAACTTAATATGACTTTTTTCATAATATTTATTCTATTCTCAAAAGGATTTATTGCCGGTAAACACTCTTTTTTCACCCAACGTTAAAACAACAACACTTTCGTTTACAGAAAACGTTAACGTTGTTCCTGAAAGAAGTAAAAAGGTTGAGGATATGTGCCCAAGCGTAACTTCCAGTTCCGTCTTCTTGTACTGAATCCTAAAAGAGATTTGCTCTATCTCCGGCGGCAGATGCGGTGAAAATGAAAGGTGTTGAGTCCCTTCCCTCATCCCTGCAAAACCGTAGACCATCATCATCCAGCTCCCCCCCATTGCAGCAGTATGGATTCCGTCTTTTACATTGCCGTTTACATCATTAAAATCCATTGTTACGGTTTTAAGGAAATACTCGTATCCCTTTTTCATATACCCCAGCTCTAATGCTATAATTCCCTGAATTGCAGCTGAGAGAGAGCTGTCACCGGTTGTTATTTTTTCATAGTAATCGAAGGATCTTTTCTTCTGCTCAATGGTAAATTTATCCCATTGCAAGAATAAAGCCATAACAACATCAGCCTGTTTTAGCACTTGAAAACGGTATAGTGTCAAGGGATGGAAATGAAGGAGAAGCGGAAATTTGTCTGTAGGTGTGTTCTCAATATCCCAAACCGGTCTGTCGAGGAATGAATCATCCTGAGGGAAAATTCCATGTTCGGTATTAAAGGGTAGATACATCTTCTCTGCTGCTGATTCCCATTGGACACGCTCATCCTTGAGTATTTTCAAGGAATGAGTAAACTCTAAAAACGTTGTATACTGATTTTTTTTCAGCCAGTCATACCATTTTACAGCAGCTTTAAAATTATCCTTAGCCATTATATTGGTATAAAAATTATTATTTACCAGTGCGGAATACTCATCCGGGCCTGTTACCTCATGGATACAAAAAGCTCCGTTTTTAGAGGGGATAAAATTACCAAGATCATACCAAAAGCGGGCAGTTTCCACTAAAATTTCAAAACCTGCTTTAACAAGGAACTCCATATCATCTGTCGATTCAAGATATTTATTAATACTGTACGCTATATCCGCATTAATATGATACTGGGCAGTTCCTGCGGGGAAATAGGCGGAAGCTTCCTTCCCATTTATTGTTCTCCAGGGAAATAGAGCGCCTTTATGAGAAAGTTCATGAGCTCTCTCCCGGGCTTTATCCAGAATTGAAAAGCGGTATGAAAGCAATGCTCTGGCAATCTCAGGTGAAGTAAACCTAAAAAAGGGGACTATATATATTTCTGAATCCCAGAAGTAATGCCCGTCATATCCATCACCAGAAAGACCCTTTGCAGCAACACTTGTTTTCCCGTTTTTGCCTGAGGACTGAACAAGATGGAAGAGATTCAAACGCAGGACCTTTTGCAGTTCCTCACTTCCATGAAACGTGACATCACTTTTATGCCAGAAATCCTTGAGGTAACGAAATTGATCCTTTTTTAAAGAGTCAACCCCCCTCTTTTTTGCAGCAGTCAGATCCGCATTACACAGTGCCATAGCTGTATCTATATCTTTCCCCTGTGTGTAGGAAAGGAATTTTACCAGCACAATATCTCCTGCAGGCTCTGTAAAGTCAAAGATGAATGTACTTCCTTCCTCTTCTTGGTGGTACACTACTGACGTGTAGTTTCCAGTAAGAATCTGATGCTCCATTCCGGCTGCAAGATACAGATTACTTCGTTTGGTTTTATATCCCGAAACTTCTCTTAGTGCATCCCTGACACGTTTATTTTTTATCAGGCTATCAGCTCCCAACAAAGACCCTTCCCGGGGATCTTTGTGCAGAGGCTCCCGCTCATCTCTTTGAGTTTCCAGAGAAGATACCACACGAAACGATGTAACAGTTCCATCGAAGGTAAAGTGTAAGACCTGGACTGCCACCGAGGGCAAAGAAAACGACACCATACGGGTTATGGATACATGTATAGCCAACCCATCATGAACATTCCATTTGAAGGATCGAACCATACAGCCTTCTTTCATATTCAGGAAACGTTTATGATCTGTACCATCTGCTGTTGAAAAAAGTTTTCCCTCTGCATAGAACTCAAACAATTTCCCTTCGGGGAGAGGAAGAATCTTCTGATTTTCTTCAGGGAAACCATAGGCCCACTCACCGTACTGAATTGGTTCTGTTTCATAAAACCCGTTTATATAGGTTCCTCTTCTGTAGGCAGATTCCCTCTCTTCCAAATTCCCGCGCAGTCCCAGGTTACCGTTGCCTAATGAAAAGAGGGATTCGTACTTTCCAATATCCGTTTTATTAAAAGTGGATTGTTCAACTATCCAGTTGTTGCCCATTAACCTCTCCGGTAGATTGTATCCAATGTAGTTCATAAGGTTTCAACTTTTTCACAGCCGATAGATGATCCCCTGTGAGAAGATCTACTCCCTCTACCGCATAGAGAATTGATTGTGTTGTTTCAGAAAAATTTGCCAAAACAGTAACATTCTCTGCTCCCCGGCTTCTTATAAAACCAAATACATGGGGATTCCTTAAATCAATTATGCGTAGCCCTTCACCGGCAAATACCTGACAATTCTTGCGAATTTGAAGCATTTTTTTTACCCCCCGGTAAATCTCAAAAGATTTACGGTGAGGGGGATTGATATTTGATTCGGAAGCTGCATCTTTATCCCGTTTTGCTTTCCAGGGGAACCGCTGACGGTGAACCCACCTCGAATCACTCTGCTTAGCAGGATCATTGGTGTAGGAGTAGTCATTCAGCAGTCCTAATTCATCCCCGGCGTAAATGAGAGGATATCCGTTCATTGAGAAGATAATCCCATACATTAAGAGTATTCGCTTTACAGCAAGATCAACTTCTCTCCTGGTTTCTTCTTTAAAAGCTTTTTCAATGCCGGCTAACGATGCACATGTTCCGGATATTCTTGTATCTCCGGTTTCTTCATTTTTTTGAAAAGGTAACCCCCTGGCAAAGCTTCCTTCAAACAAACCGGTATAGAAATTATTCAAAAACATCCTATGATCATGGGGATTAATCCCGATACTCCAGGCATCATCATCTGAAAATGTCCAGCCAATATCATCATGACAGCGTATATAATTTACCCAGGCACATCCTTTGCTGCAGCGTGCGTAGTGTTCCATGGATTTTTTTAAGAGTGCTACTTCCCTGGTAGCCAATGACTCCCAAAGGGTAGCCATAAGGAGCGGATTGTATGACAATTCGCATTCATCCTTTGAAATATACTTCCTAACATCGTCGGGATGAACAATTGCTTCAGACTTGAAAACAACCCCGGGGGCAGCAATTCTAGCGGCTGTTTTAAAAGCCTTAATGAGAGTATGCGCCTTGGGCTGATTCTCACAACTAGTTCCCTTCTCTTTCCATATAAAGGCAAGGGCATCAAATCTTAGTATCTCTACTCCAAGATTTGCCAGGGACAGCATTTCTTCAAGCATTTTTCTAAAAACAACCGGATTGGCATAATTAAGATCCCACTGAAAATCGTTAAACGTTGTCCACACCCACCCGTTGACATCTTTGCAATAGGTAAATGATCCAGAACGTTTTTCAGGGAAAATGTCCCTCAGCGTAGCATTATATTCATCAGCAGTAGATTTCTCGTTGAAAATAATGTAGTAATCTTTGTATTCATCACTCCCTTCACGGGCTTTCTTCGCCCATGCATGGTTTGATGCAGTGTGATTCAGTATAAAATCCAGGACGAGACTCATTCCATTCTGCCGGAACAGTGAGCTAACATTTTCAAGATCTTTGGCTGTCCCATACCTGGAATCAATTTCACGATAGCTGCTGACTGCATACCCGCCGTCATTCTCTTTTTGGGGCGAGCTATATATGGGCATGAGATGAACTGAAGTAATACCAAGATCTTTGAAATAAGGGATGAACTCAGGGAGCCTTTCCAAGGATCCCGAAAACAGATCTACATACAAGGAAAAACCTGCCATCTTCTCAGAGAGGTACCATGTGGTATCAATTTCCCGTGTACTATCAAGTTTTTTTAATTCAGTTGACCGTTTCAGGGAATAGATACAGAGCGATTCAACAATATCTTCAACCTGATAAAGGAAATCTCTCCGATTCCCGTAAAGTTCAAAAAGCTGCTCTAAAAAATGGGGAAACTGCTGTGAGAGCCGAGTACGGAATAAGTTGTACCCGGCTTTCTTCTGGTAGCTTTTAAGCTTGTTGTTCTCTATTCTCTGAAGTATTCTCCCGCTTTGATTTTCCATATACTATTCTTTTACTGACCCCGCCATTAATCCTCTGATAAAAAACTTCTGCAATGCTAAAAATACTGTTAATGGGAGAATCATACTGATAAAAGCTCCTGATGTTAAGAGCTGCCAGTCCTGCCCCCGTGATCCTATCAAATTCAGCAGCCGGACCGTTACGACCTGCATTTTAGCACCTGCTCCGCTAAGAAAAACCAGAGCAACCAGCATATCATTCCAGACCCATAAGAATTGGAATATGGCAAAAGAAGCTAAAGCCGGTACAGACAGAGGAAGAATGAGCCTGACAAAGGTGGTAAAATGGGAAGCCCCATCAATAAAGGCGGATTCCAAAATACTCCTCGGGATTGTGCTGATGTAATTAAACAATAAATAGGTTGCAAGGGGAAGCCCGAATCCTGTATGGGCAAGCCAAATTCCCAGATAAGTACCGTTAAGTTTTAATTTCTGATAATCCCGTAATACCGGTATTAGAGAAATCTGAAGGGGGACAACAAGGAGTGCTACAATCAGGATAAAAAGCGGTCTCCTCCCGGGAAAATCAAGCCAGGCAAAACCGTATGCTGCAAAGGCTGCAATTAATATAGGAATAACCACAGCAGGAACAGTGACACTGATACTATTAAGAAAAGCACCAGCCATGTTGTCCCCTTTAACCGGGGAATTGCCATTAGTATCACTTTTTAGCTTATAATCTCTCCCGGCGAGTACCTGACCATAATTTTCCAGAGTAAAACCGGAGTCATCTGAAAATGCTTTCCACCACCCTGTTGCGAACACGTTATCCTTAACTCTGAAAGAGGTTACCAGGATTCCAAATGTCGGAATGGTCCAAAGAATAACAAGAAAAAGGAGTACTGCATTTACTGCTATTCCGGAAGATTGCCCCTCCCGATTCAGGCTTTTTCTTTTCTTTACTTTTGACATTAAAAGACCTCCCTTTTCCCGAATTGCTTCAGGTTGTACCACATTACCGGTATAACAGCAATTAATATGACAATAGCTATAGCAGATCCTCTGCCGTAATTAAGAAACTTGAACATCTGCTTATACTGCTGACTTGCCAGTACCTCAGTACCAAACAAACCATTGGTCATGGCATACACAATATCAAAGACCTTGAGGGTAACAATGAGTATCGTTGTTCCTACAGTTACCAAGGAGCCTTTTATGGATGGGATAATAATTTGGAAAACAATCCGCCACTCACTGGCTCCGTCTATTCTGGCAGCCTCTTTGAGGGTGACAGGAACCCCTTTAATAGCAGCTGACAAAATAACCATGGCATATCCGGTCTGGAGCCAGACAAGAATGATTATAAGGAAAATGGTATTCCATGGCCGCAGAACTATCCAGTTAACCGGCGAGCCTCCCAAAGCGGTTACAAGAGCATTTAACAGCCCAATTTGAGCCTCACCGGCAGGTCTGAACGCATAAATAAATTTCCATATAACACCTGCGCCGACAAATGATATTGCCATGGGGAGAAAAATAAGAGATTTAGCCAATTTCTCAAATCTTGATTTCTCCGAAAGGAGTGCAAAGAGTAACCCGAAAATAAGGCTTAGGCTTGTCCCTAAAATCATCCACTCGAGATTGTTCAGAAAAGCCAAGCGCATGGTTCTGTCTGTAAAAATGTATTTGTAATTCGCCAATCCAACAAAATCTTTTGAAAACTTACCCATAAAACTCATATAGAAGGATCTGATAGCCGGTAAAAACAGGTAGTAACCGAGGATTATAAGAGCCGGACCGACAAAAAGAAAAGGGACAAACCTCTTTCTCCAATGAACCGGTAACCGCTGTATCGTGAAATTGGACAGGATAAAAAGGGCAGCAACACCCCCGACCCCCCAAATAATAGCAACCAAGGTAATAATGAGCTGTGAAGCACCGCTATCCCGTAGAAAAATAAAACCAGCCCAAAGAACTGCAAAAGTAACTACCGGTACAAATAAAGAAACAAGCACCCGCCCCACTGCAGTAATAAATTCCTGACCGGCATTCCTTTTCTTATCAGGGACATATAAATCTCCCATACAACCTCCTCCACTTAAAAAAATACGGGACCGGATAACCGGTCCCTCATTCATTACTTCTTCGGCCAGCTTTCTTCTATCTGGTCAAGAACCTTATTTACCGGTACGCCCCCAACAAGGTCTGCCATTCCGGTCCAGAAAGTACCTGCACCTACTTCTGCAGGCATATTATCAGACCCGTCAAACCTGAAAACTTCTGCATTTACAAGTATCTTCGCAAGTGCTCTATCAATTGCAGAGGAATAATCATTAAAATTGGTATCTTTATACGGGAACAAGGCTCCACCTGCTTTTGCCCAGGGTGCTGCTGATTCCCATGTTGTAAGATAAGCCATCAACTGCATCACTTCCGGCCTGTCATTAAAAGCAACAAACTGATCTCCGCCTCCAAGAACAGGTGTACCCCATTCAGGATTGATTGATGGAAGCGCAAATACTCCTACTTCCTCATCCAGATTTGCCTGAATATCTTCGGGCATAAACCCGGTTATAAAATTACCCTGCCGGTGCAGCCACGCTTTCGGAGGATTGGTGAAGAGCGGTTTTACCGCATCCCCAAAATTAGTCGTAAGAATATTAGTTGAACCACCAAGAACGTATTTAGGATTCATCCAGATATCCAGCATAATCTTTGCAGCGTTTTGTACTGAAGGATCATTAAAAGGTATCTCATGATTAACCCATTTATCATAAACCTCAGGACCGGCAGTCCGCAGCATAATATCTTCCATCCAATCTGTAGCTGCCCAGCCTGTAGCAGATCCGCTTTCGATTCCGATTGACCAGGGAACTCCTCCATCAGCGACAATTCGGTCAGACAGAGCTTTCAGCTCATCCCAGGTTTTTGGGATTGTATACCCCTTTGCTTCAAAAGCTTTCTTGGGATACCAGACAAAACTCTTGGCATTTACTCTATGAAACACACCATACACTTTCCCGTCATATGAACCGAGATCTTTCCAGGATTTGGAATAATTAGCATCAATTTTGCTGACAACTTCCGGAGGAAGTGGTGTTAAAAATCCACGCTTGGCAAAATTTCTCATAAGCCCCGGCTGAGGTAATGCTGCAACATCAGGAGGAGTTCCTGCTTCTGCCTGCACCAGAATTTGAGTTTCAAACTCTTTAGAACCTTCATAAACAACATCAATTCCGGTTTCAGCCTCAAAGGCTTTTAAACACTCTTCAAACCGTGATGCTTCAGGTTCAACAAAAGCACCCTGAATCCGTATTACTTTTTTCTCAGGTGCTGCAGTACTCGCCCCTTCACTTTTTCCACCTGCAAATGCCATTGCAGTAACAAGTGAAAAAATGATTAAAAGGGAAACCAACTTCATTCTTCTTTTCATTTCTTTCTCCTTAAAAAATATTTCGACCACCGACTATGTGGTAAATCGCTCGATAATTTTGAGATCCAGAACAATATTCATAGGAACACTTTCCGGATGTTTCATTCTTTCAAATAAGAGCCGTGCTGCAGCTTTCCCGGACTCATCCAGGGACTGGCTTATTGTTGTGATATCCATGTAATCCGCAAGATCTATATCATCAAAACCGATAACAGCCAACTCCCGGGGGATGCGTAAATTTAATTCCCGTGCTGCTTTCATGACACTAACTGCTTCAAGGTCCGAGGCTGCAAAGAAAGCAACTGGGTACTCTGCGTTTTTTATTACCTCTTTCACGGCAGCTGTCGTCCTTCCAATCCCTGGTTGATGAAAAATGACGTTTTTTTTGTTCAGGGGGACGCCCCTTTTCTCCAGCTCTTCTCTAAACCCGATAAAGCGCTGATCCGTTGCATGGAGAGAGTATGCAGGCTGCCCTTTTTCACCAATGAAACCTAAATTCCGGTAACCTTTTTCTACAAGATACGAAGCTGCCATTGCACCGCCCGCTTTGTTATTGATTTGAATGCCGGATAAACCGGGATGCTCAATTTCCACTAAAACCACGGGAATGCCATGCTCCTTAAACCTTCCGACACTTTCTTTTGAAATCGGAAGCGCAAGGATTATAAGACCATCAATGTTTTTTGTTAATGGAAGTGATTTGTAATAATCCAGTAATTGTTCAGATGTTTCGATAGAATAGATGATTAATTCGTAGTCCGTCGAAGCCAGAGTGTTTGTTATCCCGCGAATTCTCTGTACAAACGAGGGGCTGGTCAAGAAAGGAGTAAGAACACCAATGCGTTTATAATTTCTTCGGGCACGTGCAACAGCTTCGGCTTTGGGTTCAAAATCAAGTTTTTTCATTGCCTCATAAACTTTTTCCTTGGAAGCGGTTGAAACACGGGAGGGATTGTTAATTACCCGGGAAACAGTTGCAATACTTACCCCTGCCAGCCCGGCAACATCATAGATTGTGGAATTCCCCTTCATCTTCTCATCCCTGATTTGAGTATCACTCAATGTAAGTGCTTACATTAAACTACTTTCACAGTGTAAGACAGAAATTCCCTGTTGTCAAGAAAAAGTTTATCCTTCCTTAAAAAGGACAGTGCATTTAACAAAAAACACCCCACGCCACGGACGCGGGGTATTTAAAATCTGTTTTGTGGTACTATGTGCTAAAATCTAAACAGACTGTTCGTCGTTGTATAGTAAGACTCAATGTATCCAATCTGCTTCCGTAGAGCTTCATAATGGCCTTTTTCCCAGTCAGAAAGCTCGGTAAAAAATTTCTTCAACTCTTCATCATCTGCCTCTTTTGCCATTTCACTATAGAAAAGCTTTGATTCAAGCTCCAGTTTCATTCCAATTGCAAGGGTAGAAACCTCCAGATGCTTATCTTTTATAAAATCTTTAAAGTTCTGGGAAAAAATCGGACTTTCTGCATCTTCAAACGACTCCAACCTGGGGAGTTCAGGTGCGGTAATTTTCTCACCTTTAAAATATGATTCCGCCATAGCCTGCAACGTCTTAAAGTGAGAATCTTCTTCATCTGCCAAATTCGTAAATACCCTTCGTGCTTTTTCATCTGCAGTTTTTTCAGCTGCGACCCGATACAGCTCACGACCTTCAATCTCTCCTAAAATTGCCGTTTTAAAAGCTTCCTTCAAATCCATGATTATCTCCTCTTAACAAGAATTATTATTACTTATTGTAACTCTCAAGAAACCCCCTGTCAAATAAAACCCCCTGAAATCTTCACACTTTACAAGTCTCATCATTCACTGTATCCTGACAGCAAAGAAACCTTTTCAGATGGATATTTTTAATAATCCATATTTCATGGAGGATCCCTTATGATAGGAAACTGGAAACCAACAACAGTTGATCTGGTACTATCTGCGCTAATGGCTCTCTTATTTCCTGTTCTTGCTGGTTTTCTTTACACAAAAACCGGTGCATTACTTCCCATGATTCTCTATTACATTGCTGCATGGAGCATTAGTGTCTTGAGAAGGGGCGGCAGCGGATACCATCTTAAAAATCTTTCTGCTCCGCCACTATGGTTTTACATAAACCTTGCAGTAATTACTGCCACACTGGTGGTGTCCTTTTTTATCAGGATAGAGACAGAAAATCCCTACGTAATTGGTATAGTATTCACAGGGGTTATCTGGGCTGTTGCAAATGCATCATCAGAACAGCTGCTATGGTTATATATTTTTGATGCCTGGGACCTGTATAAAAAGAATACACTAAGCCGTAAAGGCCGCTTTTTCATGAGAGCAGCGGGTCTCGTCTTTTTTTCACTGTTTATAGGAACAATACATGCTCTCTTTTGGGCCAGGTTTCTTCATACAGTTAATGCAGAAGGAACTTTAGCTGTCTTGTTTATCCTTGGAACAACAGTTTCCGGGTATCTTCATATCCTTGTATGGAGAAAAAGCTCACAGATGCTCTACACCTTTATCCCCCATTTTATGCTGAATCTTTTTCCGCTATTCTGGACGGGCTATTCCATTCTTCCCTATCTTCTTAAGGCAGGACCAGGATAAGCGGCGGGATGCAGTTAAGAACTCAAGAAAGTTTAACCAGCAGAATAATAAAGAAAACACTCTTCCTCATCAATAAAAAACAAGATACAGTACGCAGAATGGAAAGAGGAAAAGGTTTTGTAAACCCAAAGCAGGAACAGCCGGAACCACCTTTAAAACTCTTAAAGAATATTCATTCTGAAATTACATACATACAGAACTGTCCCGTATATACGCTCAGTGCCTCCTCCGGAACCGCTGCTCATGATTCAAAATCCCGGGGAAAGGATAGAAAAGCATACACCGTGCTTTACTTCCATGGAGGAGCATATATGGCTTCGTTTAATCTCTTTCACTGGAAGATGCTCAATACACTTGTAGCTGAAACAAACTGCAGCGTTGTAGCACCAGACTACCCCCTTGCCCCAAGCGCTACCTGGAAAGAAGGCTTAGCAATGGTACTAGAACTATACACATCTCTTTTACCCCAAATTTTCAATAAACAACTGATTATAATGGGCGATTCCGCGGGAGGTGGACTTGCCCTGGCTCTTACACAAATGGTCAGTCAGCAGTCATTGCCTCTTCCAAAACGGTTAGTGCTTCTATCCCCCTGGCTCGATGTTTCCATGACTAATCCTCTTATTAAGTTTGTAGAAAAAAACGACCCGATTTTAAGTGTAGCAGCGCTGCAATCAGCCGGCCTTTTATGGGCTGGAGGCACTCCGCTAACAGATTGGCATATCAGTCCGTTGTATTGCTCCTTTAAGGGACTGCCGCCAATCTCTCTGTTTACAGGAACAGCAGATGTCTTAAACCCTGATGCCAAGAGATTAAAGAATAATCTGCTTCAAGAAGGAATTCATATTGATTACCATGAGTATCCCAATATGATGCACGACTGGATGTTTTTTCCGATCCCTGAAGCGAAGCGTTGCAGAGAAAGCTTAGTTGCTCTCCTTAAGAATGGTCATTAAATGATTTATTAAAATATAGTTTTTATCAGGGCAAAGAAAAAGCCTCCACCGTCACTTCTGACGAAGTGACTTGTGGTACCGCATTGCTTCGCACTGCTCTGCCCTGGTCGCAACCTACGGTTGCTGCTCGGGCATGCAGTCTTGATACCCAGGCTTTTTCGCAAAGTAACGGTACGGCCCGCACGTTTACTTCGTAAGCCGTGCTATGCCGGGTCAACGTTCCTCGGGCTCTGCCCTGCGGTACGTTGACTTAAATAAAAAAAGCCTGGCGACGACCTACTCTCCCACCTATTGGCAGTACCATCGGCGCAGAAGGGCTTAACTTCCGTGTTCGGGATGGGAACGGGTGGAAC
>JANTFL010000055.1 GCA_024763455.1 Sediminispirochaeta sp.
TTCCAGGAGCCTGCCCGGGT
Organism: Sediminispirochaeta sp.; assembly: GCA_024763455.1. Taxonomy (GTDB): domain Bacteria; phylum Spirochaetota; class Spirochaetia; order B11-G9; family B11-G9; genus B11-G9. Next base: position 21 of record JANTFL010000055.1, read on the forward strand.
AGAGGTTGCGTATGTCAACAAGCTTCTTGGGACAGAGCTTTCGGCAGCGGAAATGACAGCTGCACTTTCACGGATGGGAGTTTCTGCAAAAGAGGATGCAGGTATTATTACCATAGAGGTTCCCTCTTACCGGAACGACTTCCTCCATCCTGTAGACATTGTTGAGGATATAATGATGGGCAAAGGGATGGAGAGTTTCTCTCCTTTAATGCCCTCCTCTTTTACCGTTGGAAGACTTACCCCTGAGGAGGAGTTTGCCAGAAAAGTAAAGGATATAATGATCGGACTCGGGTTTCAGGAGATGATGTACAACTACCTGGGATCGAGGAAGGATTATATAGACAGGATGAATGTTGACGGAAATGAATACATTCAGATAGCCAATCCCATGACTGAGAATTATGAGTTTGTCAGGGCAAGTATTCTTCCATCGCTGCTGAATTCGGAATCGGTTTCCGCTAATGCGGTATATCCACATACTGTCTTTGAGATAGGGAAAGTGGCGTTTTTGGAACCTTCGGATAATTCGGGTACCGTTACCAGAAACTATCTCGGTTTCCTGAGTGCTGGCAGAGAAGAGGGGTATAACAGTGTGAATGCAGCGGTATCGGCTGTCTTCTTCTACCTGAATAAAGAGTATATTCTAAAGGAGACGTCAGATCCCCGGTTTATCAAGGGGCGGTCAGCAGAGATCTACTATAATGACAGGAGAGCGGGAATATTCGGAGAGGTCAACCCGGTAGTTCTGGAAAACTGGGGGATTCAGATGCCCTCTTCATTATGCGAGATAGATCTTGATATAATTCTTTAAGGGAGTGTGTGTATGAATGTAAAGTTTAGTGCTGTTCAGCTTGAGTGGGAAGAAGAGTGCAATATTATTGTCGGCCAGTCACACTTTATCAAAACAATTGAAGATATTCCTGAGATACTGGTCTCTTCGGTGCCCGGGATAGAGTACGGAATGGCTTTTAATGAAGCCTCCGGCCCCTGTTTGGTCCGTACCGAAGGAAACGATGAAAAGCTGATAGCAGAAGCTGTAGCATGTGCCCGTAACGTGGGAGCAGGGCACACCTTTTACCTGATAATTCGAAAGGCTTACCCGATAAACGTACTGAATCAGATTAAGTCCTGCCAGGAGGTTACGAGAATCTATGCAGCTACGGCAAATCCGCTACAGGTCCTGATTGCAGAAACATCACAGGGAAGCGGTATTATAGGTGTTGTGGACGGATTTTCTCCCGTAGGAGTTGAAACAGAAAAAGATAAAAATGATAGAAAAAAACTTCTAAAGGCATTAGGATATAAGGTATCATAGTTTTTAGGAGCTAGTCATGAAGAAAGTATTGATCGTTGGTGAGTCGGGGCTTTTCAGGGAGTACCTTGGCGCAAAGCTTGAAGAGTACGGTATGGGAGTTGTCTTTGCTTTAAACGGTCTCGACGGGATTGCAAAGATGCGGAATGAACTTCCGGATCTTGTTATTATGGATCATATGCTGACCCGTAAGAGCAGTATGGAAGTTCTCGCCGATAAGCAGAATGACCGGAATCTGGCCGGAATCCCGGTTGTAATGATTGCCTCCTCTGTAGACAAGCGTCACGTGGTTCAAATGGCCAGTTCAAATGTTAAAAAAATACTTTCCAAGCCTATAAAGATGGACGTACTGTTTAAAAGTATAAGTGATCTGGCAGGTGTGGAAATAAAAATGGATACTACCCCGTCTGTTCTGGAAGCTCACTTTAACGAAAACATCCTTTTTATCGAGGCAGCTCAGGGACTGAATACTGAAAAGATCGAGCTTCTCAGGTATAAACTTAAAGAGCTCCTGAACCTCTATGATGTCAGAAGTCCACGTATACTTCTCATGATGAGCAGTCTTGCTGTGGACGAGACGACACCCTCCAAGATCAGGCGTCTTTTGGAGATAATAACCGAGAATGCCCAGGAACATCTATCCCTTATTCAAATACTTACCGGTTCCGGGGATCTAAAAAAGATAATAAGCAGTTCTACGAAATTTTCATCAATAAAAATATCTGATAATCTCGCCTCTGCTATGGACAGTCTGATTGGCCTGAAACCGGATTCCTTCGCTCATGAGGAAATTGTTCAGGAAAAACTTCTAAAAGCAACAGGCCAGAAAAGAGAAGGACAGGAAACTGTTCAAATGAGATTTGACTCAGAGCAGATCCCGGAAAAAGAAAACAGTCAGGTTGCGGGTATATTCACCAGCAAAGCAATAGTGGCTGTCGTTGATGATGATCTTATCATACGGGAGTTGGTTAAGACGGTGTTTTCTGAAACATCATGGGAGCTCCGTCCCTATGTGAACGGCAAGGAATTTCTCATCGCAGAAAAGGATGTAGATTTCGATCTTGTTTTTCTGGATCTTATGATGCCGGAGATAGACGGTTTTCAGGTCCTTGAATATTTGAAAAAACATGGTAAAAAGCTCCCTATTATTGTCTTCTCAGCCCTTTCACAGAAAGAAACAATACAAAAAGCCATAAGTTACGGGATAGACAGCTACATGATAAAACCCCTTGTTCCGGAAAAACTCCAAAAGAAAGCTATCGAAGTCTTAAGCAGTACTTTTTGACAATGGCTGATACTGGACTTTTTTCAACAGTATTTTCACAATCTCCTATTGCGATTGTTATTCTTGGAAAGGAAGGAGAAATTGTAAAGTACAACCGGGCTTTTGAAGTTCTTTCAGAGGGAGTCCCGAAGTCAAAAGGCACCCTGTTTGCAGAGCTCCTGCATCCTGCAGAAAAAGAGGTTTTTGATGCTAATTTCAAGAAAGTACTCTGCGGCCAGTTAACTACATTCTCTCTGGATCTCAGGTATCAGCATAGAAAGGGTACCCCAGGCTGGATACGGGTGAGGATCAAGGCTGGGAAAAACCACTCTTCCGGGAAGTGGTTCATAATAGGATATCTTGAAGATATTACGGAACAGAAACAGTATGAAGCCCGTCTGATGGAAGCCAAAGAAATTTCGGAGCATGCCCAGGAAGTTGCAGAACGGGCTGCGCAGACAAAATCAGACTTTCTTGCCAACATGAGCCATGAGATCCGGACTCCTATCCATACCATTATCGGGATGTCAGAGCTTTTGGCAGATACCAAACTTGATCCGGAGCAGCAGGAATATTCTGAGCAAATTCAGTTCTCGGCAGATGTTCTTCTGGGACTTATCAACGATATTCTCGATTTTTCCAAAATAGAAGCGGGAAAACTTTCCCTGGAAGAGGTCGATTTTAACCTCTATACAATGGCAGAAAATGCGGTGGATATGGTTGCACTGGAAGCCCATAAACGGGGACTTGAAACTGCTGTATTTATAGAAAATGATGTTCCCTATATGGTGAAGGGAGATCCTACAAGGCTCCGCCAGATAGTGGTGAATCTGTTCAACAACGCAGTAAAGTTTACGAGCACCGGATCGGTGGTTGTAAAGATTCGGGTCGTCAAAGAGCAGGAAGATGACATTACGCTGAAGTTCTGTGTTGAGGATACAGGAATAGGGATCCCAGAGGACAAAAAAGACCGGCTTTTCAAGGTGTTTACCCAGGTAGATTCTACAACAACCAGAAAGTATGGAGGAACAGGGCTCGGGCTTTCGATCTCCAAGAATCTTGCCGAAATGATGCATGGTACGATTGGAGTCGAGAGTGTAGAGGGGAAGGGTTCGACCTTCTGGTTTACCGTTGTTCTTAAAAAACAGAAGAATTTTCACAGACCGGATACCATCAAACCGCTTGATATCAATGTTCTCCTTGTTGATGACAATCCGCAGGTGCGGGGATTTTTGCGTAGTTATGTGGAACCCTGGGGATGCAGAGTTTTTGAAGTAGCGGACGGGAATCAAACCCTGCAGTTCTTAAGGAGTGATGAAAAACCGGATATTGACCTGTGTCTTATAGATCTGCTCCTGCCGGGAATGGATGGATGGCAGCTTGCCAGTGAGATTCATTCTGATGAGAAAATAACGGATGTCAAGCGTATTCTTCTCAGCCCGACGGGAAAAAGCGGCGATGAAGCAAAGATGAAACTCCTCGGCTGGTTTTCCGGATATCTCCATAAACCGGTAAAAAAATATCAGCTGCTTAACGAGATTCTCAAGGTGTTCGGAAGGGAAGATCAGATGCCCTCTTTGACAGAGTTTACAATGGAAGAGGAAGCTGCTGAGCTGACTGAAGAGGTCTATGCCGGGTCCATTCTTGTTGCCGAGGATCATAAAGTAAATCAGATGCTCTTTAAAACTATTCTGGAGAACCTGGGCCATACTGTCGTTCTTGCCGGCAACGGTCTTGAAGCGGTGGAGGCAGTCAAAAACAATCATTTTGATATTATCTTTATGGATGTTCAGATGCCCGAGATGAATGGTTATGAGGCAACGGAGGCGATCCGCAGACTCGGGGTTACTGTCCCTATTATTGCTGTGACTGCAAGTGCGATCAAGGGGGAAAAGGAGAAGTGCCTTTCGGTAGGAATGACCGATTTTCTTACCAAACCATTCAAAAAGAAGGATATCGTCCCTGTACTTGCAACCTGGCTGGAACCCCCTGAGCAGGCTTCTGTGGAAGAAGATGTGGAAGAAGTTGAAGAGCTGGAGGAACTGGAAGAGCTGGAGGAACCGGAGATCTTTGATCTTGATGAGGCGGTTTCTGTCTTTATGGGGAAAAGGGAAGTGGTTATGAATCTTCTCCAGGATCTTGTCCCAAGAATCGAAAAACAGCTATCCGATATGGAAATGCAGGCAGCATCAGGTGATTTTGACGCCTTACGAGCTGATGCACACAAGATAAAGGGAAGCTGTGCAAATATGTACATCAATAGGGTCTCAGAAAAAGCCGGTGAGCTGGAAACGGCTGCTGTAGAAAAAGCGGAAAATACAAATACCCTGCTATCTGAATTAAAAGAGGTTTTTTTTGAGTTTAAAAATTACTGTAAAAAAGAATCTCTCATTCCCGGATAAACTCAACAGATTCAAAGCCGGATTCCTGAAGGAGAGATGAGAGAAAATCCTCAAGTCTGGTTTCCGCTTCTTTTAAAATCCCCGCCTCAAGAACTCTCTTTTTTATCTCCGGTGTGACAAAATCGGTTATTTTTTTCCAGTGCAGGGGGTCAATCGGCAGGTCAGGATAGTTATAGTCATTACTACTGTTGTCTTCGATGATAAACTCGGTTATACCGGTCTGCGGAAGCTTTATGGTAATCCTGTTCCCCACTATCGTAAAATCATCCTTTCCAAGCAGGTTTACCGAAGAAACTCCCCCTTTAACGAGAGCTGTTATAACGACAAATTTGTAGTTCGAGCGGTCTAAAGGGATTCCTGCTTCACGGCAGAGATCATAAAAATCAGTTTGCTTCTGCTCCTCCTCCGTTAAAGGTTCACCCTTGTCTCTTTTGGCAAGCAGGGAATACCAGTTTGTATCCTCATCATAAAAGTCAAAGGGGAAAACGGTTTTATAGACATACTCTACTGAAGAAAGCGTGTAAATCTCGTTTATGTGTGTAAGAATTATTTCGGAGCTGCTTGATTTTTCATGGGTGAAAATCCTGAAGTTAAACTTCTGCAGGTAAAATGCAGCAGCGGCAGCGGCCATCAAAATCAGGATAACAGCAATTATTGTTGTACGTTTTATCTTTATTTTCATCCTTCTACCTGTATTCGAAGTTTACGGACTCTACTCCGAAGCCTGCTACCAGCCTTGATACCATCCCTTCCAGATTTTCTTTGGCCTTGTTAAGGATCCCTCTCCTCACTGCATCATCCCGGATCCCCTCTTTGCGGAGGTTAAGCTCATCATAGTAGTCAAGTCTTGAAATCTTCCCTCCCCATTCCTTCACAAAGAACTGGTGAATTGATCCTTCATCAGCATCCACTTCAAGAATTTCAGGCCTGGGAAGGGTTACTTTTAACGTGTTAAAAATTCTGTGGACCTCCAGCCCTTTAGAAAGATCGAATCCGGCCCTTGTTACCATGTCAACGGAAAACAGCAGCCGTTTATCCAGGTGTTTAATCCCGAGAAACCGGGCTTCCTCATCAAAGTAAAGGATTTCCCTGTATACATATTCTACAGTGGGGATTTCAAGTAAAGAGCGTATCTGATTTTCTATTACCGTCACAGAGACCGGTCTGATCCGCTCTCTGCATGAAAGGGTAAACAGAAGAAAAAATAGAGGCAGCAGGAACTTTTTCATGATACTATTTTATTACTATTTCCATGCAAGTCAAACTATTTAATTTCCCGTGCTGCTGCCCGTTCCAATGCCCACACAGTGTATCTTCTCACCTTCCTGTCCGGATCCTCTTTCAGATCCTCTAATATCATGTTCCCTTCAACGCTTTGCAGGCGGTCTACCGCTTTAATAACTTCAATCCGGACCTTTTTTGATGGATCCTTTGCGGCTGTTATCAGGTACCTGCAGGCTTTTCTGCTTCCTACAAGAGCCAGGAACTCAGCAGCCCGGTAACGTTCTTCCGGGTCTCTGTGTGCCAGTTTCCTGGCGGTAGTCTCGATTAGTCCTGAGTTATCGAGAAACTCCACAGCATATTCCCGTAATGGACTTTCCTTTTCAAGAAGGATCTTTTCGGCTATAATCTCCGCTTTTTGGCCCATTCGGTGCAGGACCTTCATGAAATGAGGATGGACCTTTGGGGGGGCATCAACAAGGAATTGAAAGAGTTTTCTTATAAAGAGGTCGTTATTGAAACTGCACAGAGCATTAATCGTTTCCTCAATCAGTTCCCCGTTTTCATACAGCTTTTCGGTAAGGGTCCTGAAAGCTTCCTCAGTACCTCCGTAAGCAAGTCCGGCCAGGACTGCTTTTTTAACCCCTGCAGTTTCGCTTGAATCGAATAGAAGGTCCTTCAGCTGTTCGATCCCTTTTTTCCGTCCGTATCTTCCGATAGTTTTTGCACTCTCGATCCGGACCTTCTCCAGGGGATCGTGAAGCAGCGGCAGACACTCGTCAAGTGCCTTACTGTTTCCTGATGCAACAGCTGCTTTCACTGATGCTATACGGACGGCAGGGCTGCTGTCTGAAAGAAAAGAGAGTATTTTTTCCAGGAAGAACAGAATTTCCTCCCTTGGCAGTGCGGCTATAAGTCGGGACCGTATCTTCTCATCTCCCGAGGAAAGAAGAAACTCAGCGCGCTCGTTGAAAAAGTCCGGGGTATTTTCAAAGAGATACCCGGCATATTCGGCTGCATCATCCAGGGAGAGGAGCGGAAGATTTTCCAGGATGTATTGAATCCCGCTCTTATCCCTCAGTCTGCCCAGAATTTGCAGAGAACTGGTTTTAATCAGGTAGCCATAGGAGTCGTTCCTGATAACGGAGATCAGTTCAGGAACATACATGGAGGGGGGGAATCTCAGCATGGTCTGCATAAGTTCTTCCCGTGCTTGAAATTTCGGGTCTTCAAGGAATGTTATAAGAACAGGAATAAATATCCAGTCTCCTCTTTCAGGGAGCAGCGGGATAATTCTTCTTTGAATTGTTCCGCTGCAGGAGTTTAGAGCAAGCTCACTGCCGACAAGGTGTAATGCATCATCGTTTCCCCTGGCACAGGCGCATTCCAGTGAGTTGAGGTAGAGTTCTTCTACGTAAGGATCCCTGGGACTGCCGTTATAAACTGCTGCAGCTTTCGCTAAAAGGTTGGTAATCAGGGAACGGTCCCCCTCCTCTTTGAGAAATCTGGATGCGATTAAAAGGGGCTCTACCTTATCCGTTTTTTCCAGGGCTTTAAGAAAATCGGTGACACCGAATTTAACAGCAGTTCCCAGGAGGGAAAAAGCTCTGTTGAAATTATTCATGTCTCCCAGATCAGCCTCCAGAAACAGCCTGTCAAGAGTGCCTGTTCTGGCAAGATAACGGGATGCGTAGAGTTTAAGCTCACTGCTCTCCTCCCTGATACAATCAAGGCCGATGTTTTCATCAACCTTGGAGTCTGTATTCAGCAGTTCAATGAGATGGAGTTTCTGAATTGTTGAAAGTTTACCGGGGTCAACCGAATAGAGATCGGTAAAATCCCTGTCGATTCGTTTCTTAGCTGCTTTGCGCACAGAATAAACCGGATCGTTCAGGAAGATATTTTTTAAGTTACCGTACATTAATTGTCTGTCTCCGGGATTGAACAGTTCAATCAGCAGTTTACGGATCTCATCCCGGGAATCATGCATAGCTTCGTATAGAATCCGCAGGTGAGAATCTCCCCCCTTATGGACAAGGATGGACGCTGCAAAAAATCTACACTGCCACAGAGAATCGTTCATCATTTCTGTTAGGGAATCGATCTCATCTCTAAATAGTTCCAAGGCTTTTTTTCCGTCAAACTGCCGGCCGTTTCCCGACAGTGCTATCTTTCTTAAGACAAGAAACTCACCGCTTTCCACAACCCATTCATCAAAGAGCTTTTTAAGCTTCGGCTTTTGTATTACCCCCCTCATTACATCGAAGAGAGCTTTTTCCGGGGCATAGTTCAGAAGGCGTTTCAGATTTTTTCTTCCCGGAGACCGCTTGAATTTTCTCATCCAGATATCATCCAATCCGGTAAGGAGGGGGAGGTTCAGGCCGTATAACTTTGAGAGCTTCTCCACATATTCGGAGAACAGGTACAGAGTCCTATCTGACAAACCGGTGGAGATTCTTGCTCCCTTTTTGTCACCTCTTTCAATGGTGCTGATAATCCTTCTTTTCAGTTTCAGTCTTAAAAGGATTGTTGAAACAATAATAAAAACCAGTATGAGCAGAAATGCGGCATCCATGGTGAGGATGTATCTATTAGGGATGAGTGTCATGAATTCCTCCATCTATGTATCAATTCTTCGGTCTTTTGTATGTGATCAAAGCTGAAACGGTAGGGGTGCAGGAAGTTAAAGAACAGAAAATTTCCCGTTTCAACCGGGAGAGCAAAACCTGCCCTCATGGTCTTAGTAAGTAAGATCCCTTTAAAGGGATGTTCGGTGTTTTCACCTATATTCAGCAGAGAAACAGCTTCTCCGGATTCAATCATGAATTGAATACTTTCTTCCTTGAGGGAAAGCACCTTGAATTCCGGGTTGTAGCCTCTGAAAATTTTAAGTCTTAAAGGTCCTGTCTCTTGTTTCCTTTGGTAGTATGCAATAAGATCAGGGCTTGCTTCCTTAAAGCATCTGTGTATCAGGAGTTCTGTCATACTGAATCCTTGCCAATAATATCTCTAACTTCCATTGCGTTTTTAACTGCCTGCCCTTTGTAGTGGTTGTTGAAGGCAATGAATATCAGTTTTTTACTCTTTTTCAGCGGAAGGATATCCTTTACCCTTTCGAACAGTTCTTCCCTGGAGTAGGTGTAATCATATCTGCTTGTGTTATCACCTGTCCACCACAAATCACTGTTTCGGCCATGAAATCGCAGGTATATACCTGTTTCCCCCTGTTGAAACCCGCTGTTTTCAGGAAGATTCTTCAGAGGAGGAAGATCTGTTGTTACCGGGGTGATCCCCCTTTCAGTTATTTCACGCATAACTTTGGCGTTAATCCATTCCCTGTGGCGGAATTCTATAAATACCGGAAAACCTTCGAAGAGTCTACATACTGTATCCAGGTATTTTCTGTTTTCGGGGGTACGGTGAAAGCTGTAGGGAAACTGGATTAGATATCCTCCCAGATGCCCTGTTTCTTTTAAAATTGAGCTGTTTTCAAGCAGATCTCCGGCGCTTTTATCAGGGTTGACCCGTTCATGGGTCAGGGAACTATGTGCCTTAAGGGTAAAAAGGAAATGTCCGGGGACCTGTTCTATCATCCTTTCCATTTGCTTCCGCGTAACAGGATTGTAGAAGGAGGAATTAATCTCTACAAAATTGAATTTACTGGAATAATACCGGAGGAATTCCGAAGCTTTACAGTCTTTCGGGTAAAATAGAGATTTCCACCCGGGATAATAGTATCCGCTGGTACCAATAAAAATATCATTCATGTCTATTCCGGGATTGAACATATTATAGAAATAGTATAGACTGTCGCCCTGAATACTACACGGGATGATTCCCATACAGCTGCTTTCCAGAGGTTTTAATCATAACATGAGAATCAATAGTCTTCAAGAAAAATCGAAGGCTTACTATAAATTGAAGAGGTATAGGAGTATATGAAGACAGATATTACCAATATGCGCAATATCGGTATCAGCGCGCATATTGACTCCGGTAAGACAACGCTTACCGAAAGGATACTGTACTACTGTAAGAGGATTCATGCAATTCATGAAGTTAGAGGGAAAGACGGTGTCGGTGCTACCATGGATTCCATGGAGCTTGAAAAAGAAAGAGGCATCACCATTGCTTCAGCTGCTACCAACGTAACCTGGAAGGATCATGACATAAACATCATTGATACTCCCGGACATGTTGACTTTACCATTGAGGTAGAGAGAGCCTTGAGAGTTCTTGACGGTGCTGTCCTTGTTCTCTGTTCTGTAGCAGGGGTTCAGTCACAGTCAATTACCGTTGACCGGCAGATGAAACGGTACAATGTTCCGAGAATTGCATTTGTCAACAAATGTGACCGTACCGGGGCAAATCCGTACAAGGTAAAGGATCAGCTCGTTGAAAAACTCGGGCATAATGCTGTTATGATTCAGATCCCCATCGGTCTCGAGGACAAACATGAGGGAATAGTTGATCTTGTAACAATGAAGGCTGTTTATTTCAGAGGTCCCGACGGCGACGATATAGTGATTGAAGAGATTCCTGATCATCTTAAGGCTGAGGCGGAAGAGAAACGGGAAGAAATGCTCGACGCGGTTTCCATGTTCTCTGATGAACTTATGGAAGCCATGATGGAAGAGAATGTTACAGAAGAGCTTATTCATGATGCTATCCGCAGGGGAACTCTTTCTCAGGAGCTGACTCCGGTATGTCTTGGATCAGCATACAAAAACAAGGGTGTTCAGTCACTTCTTGATGCAGTTGTTGCTTATCTGCCTAATCCTACAGAGGTTGAAAACATCGCTCTTGATCTGGACAACAACGAGGCAGAGGTAAAACTCGAATCTGTTGAGGACAAACCAACCGTCGCCCTGGCATTCAAACTTGAGGACGGGCAGTACGGACAGCTTACCTACATCAGGGTGTATCAGGGTACTCTTAAAAAGGGAGATGAACTTTTTAATACCCGGAGTAAGAAGAAATTCAAGGTTGGACGTCTTATCAAGATGCACTCCGATCATATGGAAGATATCAATGAAGCGTTAACAGGAGATATCGCAGCTCTGTTCGGAATAGACTGCGCCTCCGGTGATACATTTAATTCTCCGGGACTAAACTACTCCATGACCAGTATGTTTGTTCCTGCCCCTGTAATCAGTCTTGCAATAAGTCCCAAGGACAAAAAAGCTGCTGACAACATGGGAAAGGCTCTCAACAGGTTTACCAAAGAGGATCCGACTTTCAGAACCTTTGTCGATCCCGAGTCCAACCAGACTATCGTTCAGGGGATGGGCGAGCTTCATCTTGAAGTGTATATCGAAAGAATGAAAAGAGAATACAATGCAGAGGTAGAAGTCGGGCAGCCGCAGGTTGCGTACCGCGAGGCGATAAGCAAGCGGGCTGATTTCAACTATACGCACAAGAAACAATCCGGTGGTTCCGGTCAGTACGGTCGAGTTGCTGGGTTCATTGAACCTCTGAAAGAGGGTGAATATGAGTTTGTCAACGAGGTCAAGGGTGGAGCTATTCCTACCGAATACATCCCTGCCTGTGATAAAGGTTTTCAATCTGCTCTTGCAAAGGGATCTTTGATAGGGTTCCCGATAGTCGGTGTTAAGGTAACCATTAATGATGGACAGTCACACTCAGTCGACTCTTCTGATATGGCGTTCCAGATTGCTGCCGTCGGTGCATTTAAAGAAGCATATCCTAAAGCAAAACCGGTCATTCTGGAGCCGATCATGAAGGTTTCTGTAGAGGGTCCAACGGAGTTCCAGGGAAATATATTTGGTAGCATCAATCAGCGCCGGGGTATCATTGTCAGTTCCTCCGATGAAGGAGCTTTCTCGACAGTTGAGGCAGAAGTTCCGTTAAGTGAGATGTTCGGATACTCCACCACTTTGAGATCTCTTACTCAGGGTAAAGCTGAGTTTACGATGGAATTTTTAAAGTACGGTAAGGTTCCTCAGAGTATTTCTGAAGAACTCATCAAGGAATTTCAGGAAAAGAATAAAAAAGATTCTTAAATGATGGAGAATTTAGAATGGTAAAAACTGAATTAAATAAAAGAAGCCCCTTAAGGGTTTTTGAAAAGAGTATCAACGGAGGAGTAGGCAAAGGCAACATAGGTGTCATTGCTTCAAAAAAAGGGGTCGGAAAAACTGCGTGCCTGGTTCACATTGCAACTGACAAACTGTTTCGTGACCGGCATGTAATACATGTTTCTTTTGCCCAGAAGGTCGATCATATAATTACCTGGTACGAAGATATATTTAAAGAGATTGCTAAAAAAAGAGAGCTTGAAAATGCTGTCGAGGTACATGATGAAATTATCAAGAACAGAGTAATTATGAACTTCAGCAAAGATGGGACGAATACTGATCAGGTACTTGCAAGCCTCAGGGCAATGATTGTTGACGGTAAGTTCGCTGCCGACTCGGTGATCTTTGATGGATATGATATTTCCGAAGCCGGTGCAGAAGATGTAGCAAAGCTGAAGGATTTTGCAAAAGAGCTTAATCTTGAGATCTGGTTCAGTGCATCTCTAAAGGGAGAAGACCCTGTATTTCTGGACAACGGTGTTCCCGAGGAGCTTTCAGGGAGAATTGATGATATTGATGTTCTTGTAACCCTGAAGTTTGAAGGGGCTTATGTACGGCTGCAGGTTGTAAAGGATCATGGTAATCTTGAGACAAAGGATATGAACCTCCGTCTCGAACCCAAAACCATGCTTATTGCACGGGAGCAGTAGGAATCAGATATATTCAAACCTGTACAGGTACACACTAAACAGAGGGCTGAAGGCTTCTTTAGAGGCTTTCAGCTTTTTTTATCCATTCCTCTTTTAGTGTTTTATGTTTATCTACCTGCATCTTGTTATAAAAAAAAGCTTGCAAGGAATGGAAGGAGTAAAAACATAAAGGTTGATCCGTACAGCAGTCTGACCGTTTCCTCTATCATTGCAGGAACTATTTCCCTTTTAGAATCTCCCATGGTTTTTTTATCGACTTTTTTACCAAAATATACCCCCGGCCCGCCAAGGCTTACCCCCAATACCCCTGCCGCTGCCGCTTCGGGGTACCCTGCATTCGGACTTAAAACATTACCATGATCCCGCACCATAATCCTGAAACTCTCCCGGAACGATCCTCCTGCCAGGGGAGCAGAAAGACATATAAGAAGCCCGGTGATCCGTGAAGGGATAAAGTTTAGCATATCATCGGTGATGGCCGCACCTTTTCCAAAGTGCCGGTACTGCCGGGTTTTATACCCCCACATGGCATCAAGGGTATTGATTGTCCGGTATAAAAGAGCTCCGGGAGCACCACAGATAATTGCAAAGAAAAGGGGAGCGATCACCGAGTCGCTCATGTTTTCACTAAGACTCTCTATTGCTGCTTTGACAACGTCACGGCTCCCCATATCCCGGGTATTTCTGGTTATAAGGAAAGAAACCCGTTTTCTTGCCAGCGGCAGATTGCCTTTATCCAGTGCCCCTTTAACCTTCCTCCCGTGATGTACAAGGTCTTTAAGCGCCAGGGAGAAGTAGATTGTAAGAGTTTTCAGGGTAAATATCCCTAAAGGGGAATTCTGTACTGCCTTGAGGAGTATATGAAAAATCCCAAAAGGAACTGCAGCTACGGCTGCCATTGCGAGAATGCCCGATAGGGTTTGGTTGCGTTTGGGGCTTTTAAACAGATTTTCGGAAGCTTCCGCAAGCTTCCCGATGAGCCGTACCGGATGGAAGGGAAAGACGGGATCTCCCAGAAGAAGATCCAGAAAAAGAGCTGCACATGCGGGGAGCAGCGTCTGAAGGACAGGGTTATCTGTCATTATCTTATTCCAAGAAGTTTGTAGATAAAATCCATATCCAGACTTTCTGTTAACAGATCTGCAAGTTTATCCAGGTTGCTCTCTATGTCGAAGCTGAACATATCCGGACCCGAGGCTGTCCCTTTCTGTTTCCGTATTCCGTTCAGAAACCAACGGCGGAAGTCATCGTTATTGAATATCCCGTGGAGGTAGGTTCCCCATATTTTCCCGTTATCGTTACTTGCACCGAGGAGATTCTCCCTGGTCCCGAGAATTATTTTCCCGTGTAGAAACTCTGATCTTCCGTGGTGGATCTCGTAGCCTGTTACCATCAGGTTCGATGGACGGTGAAGCACCTCAACGTTGGTAAGCCGCTTGTCGCTGTGGAAGCGGGTTTCGATATCCAGGAGGCCCAGCCCTTTAACAATGCTGCTTTTGGATTCTATGTTTTGGGGATCAGATATGGTTTTTCCCAGAATCTGGAAACCGCCGCATATTCCTATGATTCCGGCTCTGCCTTCCCTTGCTGCTCGTATCAGCATTTCGGCTAATCCGCTTCTTTTAAGGTACTCCAGATCCTCCTCAACTATTTTGCTTCCGGGAATTATAACAGCATCAAACCTGTTCAAATTCTTTACACTTTTACGAATTACCGTTACATCGACATCCTTCTCAAGCATCAGTGGATCGAAGTCGGTGAAGTTCGAGATCGACGGGAGGTCAATTATACCAAGGGCAATCCTTTCCTGCGATTCTCCGGCTGATCCGCCGGTTTCCTGTACAGCTGCCTGTTCCTTAAAGGAGACTGAATCCTCTTCGGGAAGATGGATATCTGTGAAATAAGGGACAACTCCGACTACAGGTTTACCTGTCCGGTATGCAATCATGCTATGGGCGTTTTTTAAAAGATCACTGTCTCCCCTGAACTTATTTATAATAAATCCCTTGACCAGATCCCTTTCCCACTCTTCAAATACCTCCATGAGTCCAATCAAAGATGCATACACTCCGCCGCGGTCTATGTCTCCGGCTATCAGGACTCCGGCTCCGGCGTAATGTGCCATGGCCATATTAACCAGATCCCCTTCTTTCAGGTTTATCTCCCCGGAACTGCCGGCGCCCTCAAGGATGATAACATCGTATTCGCTGCTTAAGCTGTCATAGCTTTCCCTGATTGTCTGCCGGGCTTTTGCCTTCAGATCAAACCAGGAAGAAGCGGAGATGTATCCGGCGGATCTGCCGGAAAGAATAACATCGGAGCCTCTGCCGGCGGCTGGTTTAAGGAGCAGAGGATTCATCCTTACATCCGGCAGAACCCCGGCAGCCGCGGCCTGGAGTGCCTGGGCTCTTCCTATCTCCAGTCCGTCGGGTGTTACTGCTGAGTTCAGGGACATGTTCTGTGCTTTGAAGGGAGCCGTTTTAATCCCTTCCCGGTGAAGTATTCTGCACAACCCCGCCGTAAGAATGCTTTTCCCGGCGTTGGATGCAGTCCCCTGTATCATTAATGCCGGTGTTTTTTCCCTTCTCCGCTTTGCCGCTGCCCCGGCGGGTCCACCTTCCTTTGATATCTGAAAAGGGGTAAATGAGATATTTTTGTCCGTGATACCCGTAAGTGCCTCAAAATCGGCAAAAGCGGATAAGAGAGCATTGTTTTCATTGCGCTGCTTGACTGCAATCCTTAAGAATGAACCATCAAGTCCCCGGAAGCTCATGCAGTTTCGGATCAAGATCCTTTTCCCAAGGAGGAAGTCCTGTAGTTTCCCAATTGTAACCCGCTTGTCCCTTCCTTTTACAAGAATAAAATTGGCTTTAGTAGGAAATACCCTGATCCATGGAAACAGACCCAGATTATCTGCGAGTTCTTTTCTGAGCTTCTTTACGGTTTCCACAGAGTTTTTTCTGTAGCCTGAGTCCCTCAGCAGCCTTGTTCCGGCTGCCAGAGCAAGGGCGTTCACCGACCACGGGGGAATATTCTCCTTTAACCTTTCAATAACAGAAGGATCTGCTATACAGTATCCAAGTCTCAGCCCGGGAATTGCGTAGAATTTTGTCATGGAGCGGACAAGAATAATATTTTCCCCCAGTTTGTTAACGGGAAAACTGTATTCAGGGGCAAACTCGGCGAAGGACTCATCAA
>JANTFL010000056.1 GCA_024763455.1 Sediminispirochaeta sp.
AGAGCAGTCAAAGCCCTTCAGGTTTCAGACAGCAACGGTGTTGCAACCCCGGCCAACTGGCCCGAAAACGGTCTTATAAAAGACAGGGTAATTATTCCTCCGGCAAGTAACCAGAAAGATGCAGAAGAACGTCTTAAAAAGTACGAAGGTTATGACTGGTGGTTCTGCCACAAGGAACTGTAAAATCCCAACAGCGCTAGCTTCGGGTAAGTCCGCCCTGCCGGGCATTCGTAATAACAAATCCGCAGATGTAAGGTCTGCGGATTTGTTTTAAAACCCCACAACCAATAATCCCGGTATTTTTGAAAAGTGTTTATCCCGGCTTAAAAGTATAGCACCGGTATCCATTGCCGCTGCTGCAATCCATATATCATTAGTTGGAATTGGGGTCCCATTTTCACGCAGCTCCTTAATCCCATATTTCATGTTCGATGTTGTTAAAACTTTCAGTATTTTTATTAAATTCCCTGTACTGCTCCTCATTCCAGGTGCCGCTCAGATCTGTGAGGTCTCTTTTCTTATTTGTGTCAGCTGATATTCCAAGTTTTTCCATCAACAGTGAAAGAATTGTTTTATTCAGACTTGTTTGCTTCTTTTCTGCTAATCCTCTTAGCTGTTTTTCGAGGACTTCCGGTATTTGTCTTAAAGTGATCTGACTCACACAATACCTCTCTGACTCAATATCTGCTATAAAAATATAATTAATACCGGATCAAGTCAAATAGTTCCTTTATTCTACAGCCGTAAGCTATGCTACTTCTGCGATGACCCTGCAGGGCAATCCCGTCATTCCTTTAAAGTTAACAGGGGAGGTATAAACGGTGAACTGTTTTTTACCGGCGGCATTGTTAAGGGATTTCAGGTTGGCAATATTCTCAACCACAAAAACTCCACGGTCCGCACACCGTTGATCCACCGGAGTATGTTCCTCTCCTCTTCGTAATCCTGCCGCATCTATCCCTATTATTTTGACCTCTTTTTCCAAAAGCAGATCTATCAGTTCATACGAGAGCTGCGGGTGGTCATTGAAATAGATGCTGGAACCGTATTCCTGGTTTTCAAGGAATCCTGTATAAAAAATAACAAAGTCACCCTTTTCTATTACCGAAGGATCTATATCTCCAATCCCAATTATTCCGTCCTCGTAACCGCGGACATCAAAGAGTTTCCCTTTTAGCCTCCAGTATTCAAGGGAAAATTCGGTATCCATTCCGTCAAAGTGGGTGCCGAGATGTCCCCACCTGACCATTCTCTCTGTGCTGCTTATATTATCGAGTAAAGCGGTATCAACAGAAAGGGTCAAATCTATCAGCATCCTAAAGCTCCTTATCTATCTACTGAAGGAAATCCCTTTTAATATTCTGCAGATCTCTTTGGTATCCTCTTCAGATATACCGAGATGGGTAACAAAGCGGATGGAATTTGAATCCAGGGCTCCTGAGAGTATTCCCTTTTTTGCAAGGGCGGCAACCACTGTTTCCGCCTTCCTTTCCCCGGTCGAAAAATACAGTATGTTTGTTTCAACTTTACCGGGATCAATCTCCGCCCAGGGGACATCCGCAAGGGTTTCAGCAAGGAGTTTTGCATTTCCATGATCGATACGGATCCGCTTGATGTTGTTTTCCAGAGCATAAATCCCTGCAGCGGCAAGGACCCCTGCCTGACGCATTCCGCCGCCGAGCATCTTCCGTATCCGTCTTGCCTCTGCAATAAACTTTTCACTTCCGCAGAGCATACTGCCAACGGGAGCTCCCAGCCCTTTTGAAAGACAAAAAGTTACGGTATCTACATGGGAACAGATCTTCCTCACCGGTATACCGCTCGCCTCCGATGCATTAAAGAGCCGTGCTCCATCCATATGTACTTTAAGATCATTCTTTCGTGCAAAATCGCTTACTGCTTTTAATTCATTAAGTTTGTAGCAGGTTCCCCCTTCTTTATTGTGGGAGTTCTCTATCTCAACCATTTTTACCCGGGGCATGTAATAGATTTCCGGACGTAAATGCTTCTCAAGTTCCACGGGAGTCAGGATCCCCCTTTCCCCTTCCACCGCAACCGGCATTGCTCCTGCCAGAGCACTCATCGAGGAAAGTTCGTAATGAATAATATGGCTGTTTTTCTGGGTAAGGACCTCCCCTCCCTTCCCTGCATTTATGAATATAGGAATAAGGTTACCCATGGAACCGGAGGATACAAAAAGTGCTGCTCTCTTCCCGGTTATTCTTGCAGCCAAATCCTGCAGCTTGTTGATGGTGGGATCCTCTGCATACACATCATCCCCCACATCAGCAAGGTACATTGCCTTCCGCATATCCTTTGAAGGGAGTGTCAGGGTATCACTTCTTAAATCATAGGTTTTCATGTCTGCCTCCGGTACTACTGTTTTGAAAATTGTAACATGTAAAACAGATAATGAGAACACACTTTATTGGATAAAGCTGCTGTATGCGGTATTATGAACCATGGCTTTTACAAGACCCTTTTCACTGCTGATAAAACCTGCCTCTGCATCATGCAACCTGCGCTGCGCATACTGTTTCTACATAGATCATCTTGATTACATAAAAAAGGGAGAGGTTGCGGAGATGTCTTCTTCCACTTTGGAAAAGATGATCGCAGGCTACATGAGTGTACCCATGCCTGAGTACAATTTTACCTGGCAGGGGGGAGAACCAACCCTCCTGGGACTGGATTTTTTCAAAGAAGCTCTTGAACTGCAGAAACGGTACCTGCCGGAAGGTTCCCGTGTATCCAATGCTATTCAGACCAATGCAACCCTTATTGACAAGCCCATGGCTGAGTTTTTCGCCGAAAACAATTTCCTTGTCGGGGTGAGTCTCGACGGTCCGAAGAAGTACCATGATATTTTCAGGGTAACTGCAGGGGGTAAAGGCACCCATGGATCTGTTTTTAAAGGGATCCAAAATCTAAAGGATGCAGAAGCAGCGTTTAACATCCTTGTCCTTGTAAACTCGGAAAATGTAAAAAGGCCGAAGGAACTGTACAGGTATTTCAGGGATAAAGGATTTAAGTTTCTGCAGTTTATCCCCTGTGTTGAGTTTGATAAAAACGGGGAGTTGACCTACTACTCCATTACTGGAGAGGAATGGGGTAATTTTTTAAATGAAATTTTCGATCTCTGGTACCGTAAAGATTCAAGAAAGGTTTCCATACGTCACTTTGACGCGGTACTTAACTACCTTGTTTTGGGAAGATACACGGTCTGTACCATGGACAGAGACTGCAGACAGTACTTCGTGGTGGAGTACGACGGCGGGATATTTCCCTGCGACTTCTTTGTAAAAGAGGAGCTCCGCCTTGGCAATGTACACACAACATCCTGGGAGGATGCCGCTAATAACCCGCTTTATGTGGATTTTGGAAAGCGGAAAATGAAGCTGAACAACGAATGTATCAGCTGTAAATGGCTCCCCTTTTGCAACGGCGACTGCCAAAAGATGAGGGGACCGGATTCAAATCCTGAAACCTTAAGCACTCTTTGTGAAGGGTGGCAGCTCTTTTACGAACATACAATGGAAGGGTTTGAAAACCTTGCAGCAACATTACGGTGATTTTACATAAACGTAATCCGGCGGCGGGTTTATGA
This sequence comes from Sediminispirochaeta sp., assembly GCA_024763455.1. Lineage (GTDB taxonomy): Bacteria > Spirochaetota > Spirochaetia > B11-G9 > B11-G9 > B11-G9. The sequence continues at coordinate 3,608 of JANTFL010000056.1, forward strand.
GCTGTGAAAAAGCCCTGATGTAAGTGCATTTTGTATGTTCTCTACCGTTCGGTCAACCACAGCCTGTCGTGCTTCCTGTGCTGCGAACCCTATGTGAGGGGTCATAAGGAGGCGGTCTTTATGCTTCACCCTAAGGAGAGGGCTGTCCGGTACAAGCGGTTCTGATGAAAAAACGTCCAGCCCTGCGTATATTCCATGATTATCTACTGCATCAGCAAGTGCATTCTCATCCAGTATCCCCCCACGGCCAAGATTTAGAATGATTGCCCCCTGCTGTAGAAGCTGCAGCTGCTGTGCAGAGATTAAATTCCGGGTTGAATCCGTTAACGGTGCATGTATTGAAAGTATCCTGGAGCTCTCAAGAAGCTCATCCAGAGATAATCCTTTATAGCCCGGTACAGATGTTCCGCCCTCGCGTTTATAATAAGCAACATCACAGCCGAATGCTGCAGCAAGCTCTGCAACACGCCTGCCGATACTTCCCATGCCTATAATTCCCCACCGGCTCCCGGAAAGCTGAAAGAAGACACGTGAAAGATTCGTGGGATTCCCGCTTCTACTCCACTCGCCGCTCTTAATATAGTGATCATAATAGGAGATTTGCTCCAGAAGCTGAAACAGCATGGCAAAGGTATGCTGTGCGACACTATCCGCGGCATAACCGGGAACATTTTTTACTGCGATATTTTTCTTCCTGCAATATTCAAGATCAATATTATCCGTACCTGTAGCAGCGATGGCAATGAGTTTTAGCTCTTTTGCATTTTCCAGCTGTTCATTGGAAAGAGGGACATTATTAATAACAACAACATCTGCCTTTTCAATTCGTTTTCCCGCTTCCCCTGGAGTAGTCTGGGGATAGTATTGTACCGCTCCAAGATCTTTAAAACCTGAAAGATCAACATCTTCTCCGTATGATTCTGCATCCAATAGTGTAATAACCATACTATCCCCCCTCTGCTGTATAGTATAACATTTATTCCGTTGTTATTATCAATGTATTAAAATAGAAAAATAGAGGAGTATCTACCTAATGAGTATAAATGAAAAAAGAATTCTGATATTTTCCAGTGCCAGTCACTTCTTTACACATTTCTACATATTAATTTTCCCTGTTCTTGTACTGCCGTTAAGCAGAGATTTAGGGCTTTCTCTTGACAAAGTACTAGGTTTGAGCTTTTTAATGTATCTTCTCTATGGTCTTGCCGCAATCCCCTGGGGATTTATCAGCGACAAAAGCAGTCCCAGGGTGGTAATGGGCACTGGGATCGTTATTGCCGGAATTGGGCTGATAGGATCAAGTCTGGTTCATAATCCAAATATGCTGGTATGGACGTTCGCCATAACCGGTCTCGGTTGTGCCGCTTATCATCCGTCAGGCCTCGCTCTTGTTTCCAAAGGGATTAAGGAACGCGGGAAAGGATTGGGCATAAACGGAATATTTGGCAATATGGGAATGGCAGCTGCTCCCTTTACTGCCGGGATATTGAACTACTTAACAGGATGGCGGCAGACTCTGATTATTCTCGGAATTGCCGGAGTAACAGCCGGAGTATTAAGCTTCTTATTCAAATTCTCCGTAACGAGGGATGAAGATCTCCAGCAGGGAGAAGATATAAAAGAGAACAGCATTGTAACATTATTCTTAATAGTATGCCTCGTGGTACTTTTCTCCGGATTGATGTACCGGACCTATACGCTGGTTTTTCCTGCATGGATAGAGATGAAACTTGGTACTTTATTCAACGGCCTTGCAGCATATCTGAACAGAAACAGAACAGCGGCACTGCTTCCCGAAACGGATACGCTCATAGTATCCATAATTACCGGTTTTGCATACATCATTGGCATGTTTGGTCAATACGCAGGGGGTAAGTTTGCAGATAAATGGGAACTGCGGTCAGCATATCTTTTTTTCTGGATCATGGCTATTCCGTTCCTTGTTCTTGCCAGATTTTCTTCCGGATTATGGGTACTGCCCTTTGCAGGTTTATTCATTTTCTTTGCCATGGGGATGCAGCCTATTGAAAACAGTATATTTGCCATCCTTACCCCGGCCCGTTGGAGATCCGTCAGTTACGGTATAAAATTTACCCTGACATTCGGGATAGGATCCCTTTCTGTTTTTATTGTCAAACAAACAGAACCGTCTATCGGTCTCGATGGCGTTATAGTGCTTGCTATCGGGTATCTGTTACTGACGACCGCTGCAGCAGCTGTACTCAGACTTACTAAAAAAAATCAAAGGATAAGACATTCATAAACTTACTCTGAGTCTCTATCCAGCAGATCAAAGAAACCGGGAAAGGTTACCCCTACTGCGCTGTCATCATCTATGGTTGTTTCTCCTTCTGCCCGCAGAGCAGCTATCGCAAGAGACATGATTACCCGATGATCCTTATGCCCGCAGACTAATGCCCCTTGCAAGGGGAAACCGCTGCCGGTCTTTTGTCCCCGGATAACCAGACCGTCGGGTAGTTCTTCGATGTCCGCACCCATCTTTGATAGCTCGCGGGCCATAACGGCTATTCTGTCCGTCTCCTTAAGCCGTGCCTGAGGGACATTAATCAGCCGTGTTTCCCCTTCGGCAAAGCAGGCAGTAACGGCCATAGCCGGCAGCGCATCCGGAGTATCGTTCAGGTCAAATATGCAGCCGTTAAGGGGTCTGCCCTCTATTTTTACCAAATCCTTTCCGGTCTCAACCCTGCATCCCATCTTCTCAAGCATGGACACAACAGCCTTATCCCCCTGGGAGTCATGCATATCCAGCCCACGGAGGATAACCGTACTGCGGGTAATTGCTGCAGCACAGAGGAAAAATGTTGCCGAAGAAAAATCTCCGGGAACCTGCTTTTTAAAAGAGCGGTACTTCTGCCCGCCAGGGATGATAAATTGTTTGAAATCATTGTTTATATATTTTATCCCCTGCTCATCCAGCCAGCGGAGGGTCATTTCAACATAGGGCTGCTCCCTAAGAAGGGGCACTTCGATTACTGTTTCTCCCAATGAGAGGGGAGCACAGAGCAGAAGGCTTGAAAGATACTGGCTTGTAGGACATTCAATGGAGGTGCTGCCCCCTTTTAACGGCCCCTTGATTGTAAAAGGGGGATATCCTTTATTATTCTTATACGTAATAGAAGCCCCAAGATCCGACAGACTGTTCAGCAGATTCCCCGCCGGCCGGGACTGTATCTGCTCATCTCCGGTAAAGGTTACCGCTCTGTCCGAGAGGGCAGCAAAACCTGCTGCAAGATACAGGGTTGTTCCCGAGTTACCGGTATCAACAACAGCTTCTTGACCGTTACCATCATCATTAAAAAACTTACCACCGGTCCCTTTTACAGTCCACCGGGACTCCTCCATTGTTACTTCAGCTCCCATCCGCCGGACTGCAGAAATACAGGATTTTGAATCTTCGGATACAAGAGGGTTCAGGATCCCACTCACTCCATCCGCTGCAGCGGCAATCAGCAGTGCGCGGATGGAATGAGATTTTGAAGCGGGGACAGTTATCTCTTTCGGCACCCTGCCCCCGGATTTTATTACTCTTCTCATAAAGACAATTGTAGATTCACAACAGGGAACGTGTCAAAGGGTAAACACCGCTTTTAATCTCTACTCTGAACCGGCTTGTTCTCTTGAAATGATTATTTCCGGTTCCCTAAAATCAAATTTAACAGGGGACACTCCTTTGAAAGAACTCTCACCCGTAAGTTTTTCTACAACAGCATCGTACACTTCCGGTGCGGATGAGTAGGCATTGATTACTGTTTTTACCATTGGTAGATCGTACCCGTGATACGGATTTGCCAGGGAAACAAGAATCGTAGGGACTTCGGCGGTAAACCAGGGAGCATCGAACCCCAAAGCCTTAAACTGAACCCGGAGACTGGTCTGATTCGACACAACGTCCCATTTTGCCAGGAAAATAATGACATCGAATTGTTCTTTCCATTTATCCAGCGGTTTATTCATTTCAGCGCGTACACTCAGGATATCTTCAAAACTGTAGTAAAAAGCCTCGAATCCCCGTGTGTGCAGCCGGTTAATCAGCTCTTTATAAGGCTGGGGGGATTCCTTCCGTGATAAGGATAGAGCCATTAATATTTTACTAAAAAACCCTTTTATCCCCGGAATATTTTTATTAAGCAGATCATTCGGCACTCTGTTCCCGTTGTACATAACCCCGATCCGCCGGTGTTTCGAAGGATCAAGGGGAAGAATGCTCAGATCGTCTTTTACAAGAGTTATCCCCTGATCGGCTGCCTCCTTTGCCCATACCCGGTGTTCAGCTAAATTCAAAGACCAGAACTTATCAGGATCCAATGCTTCCCGAGACCTGTTGTTCAGTTTCAGGGATGCCTTTAATGCCAGAATCCTGGTAAGAGCATCATCAAGACGTTCATCGGTGATAACACCGTTTCTATATCCTTCCATCATGTAGCCGAAGTCTTCCTCCGGTTGCCTGGTAAAAAGAAACATATCGCATCCTGCTGCGATTGCACCGGGGACAAGGTCCCTCCTTTTCCCTGCTGCATCAAAACCGGTCATACGTGAAGAATCGCTCAAGATCAAACCATTGTACCCCAGTTCCTTCCGAAGCAGCCGGTTCAGTAATACAGGATTCAGTGATGCGGGGATCAGCCTTAGGTCAGGATGATCCGCTGCCGTTTCATCAAAATAAGCAGGAAATCCGATGTGTCCCGCCATCAGGCCTCTGGCACCCTCTTCTATACATGCTTTATAAACCTTACCGAAAGTATCTAACCAGTCATTGACCCCAAGCAGATTATACGTCGTTACCAGGTGCTGATCCCTGCCGTCTGTACCATCCCCCGGAAAGTGTTTAACAGTAACACACAACCCCGCCTCATGAGCTCCCTTTATGTATGCAGCTCCCATTTCCGCAACCGTTTCAGGATTATCGCCGAATGACCGTACATTGACGATTGGATTTCTAAAGTTGTAATTAATATCAACAACAGGAGCAAAGGTCATGTTAGCTCCTGCAGCAGCACCTTCTCTTCCGCATATCAGCCCCATTCGGTAAGCATTTTCGACATTCCCGGTAGCAGCACAAAGCATTTGGGATCCGAAGCGGGTTCCCTCAGCAACCAGACCGTTTCCGCCTGTCTCCAGGTTAGCAGCCAGGAGTAATGGAATTAAAGAATTCTTCTGAAGAACCTTGTAGGCTGAAGAGAGCCGTTTTATCGATGTACTGCGGAACATAAACCCACCAGGTTTGATATTCTGCAGCAGGCTCTTCAGCTCCTTTTCTTCGGTGGTTGATCCCAGCAGAAAAAACAGCTGGCCTATTTTCTCCACAGTACTCATACCGTTTTTTGTAGAGTCAACCCATTGTATCTGCTCATCATCAAGAAAAAAAGGATTCCCTTTCAGATCCATTCCTATCAATCCGGCCCCCTGCTCCGTACATCGTTATAGGTATCAAGAATCTGTGAATATCTCTCATTTTCAATAGACTGTATCATTCTGTGTGCTCCCGGGAGCTCAGCATCTCCGATTCCAACAGCAACCATCCCTGCAGCACGAGCAGCCTTTATCCCTGCAGCGGCATCTTCATATACAACACAATCCTTTGGATCCGTCTTCAGCTGCCGGGCACACGTAACAAACACCTCCGGATCAGGTTTGCTTCTGCTAATAGCATTCCCGTCTACCACAGTATCAAAGGCTGTATCCAGCCCTATTCTTTGTAGAATCAATGGAGTATTCCTGCTTGAAGATCCAACGGCTGTCAGCAGGCCGTTCTTTTTAAGATCCTTTAATAAATCGATAACCCCGGGGAGAATATCCGCTTCGGTGAGATTCTGAAGCTTATCACGGTAAATCCGGTTCTTTTGTTCCAGCATGGAGTTAAACTCATCTTCTAGGAGAGGCCGGTTATTTTTTTCAAGAATAATCTTAAATGACTCTCTGCGGCTTACCCCCCTTAGCAGATGGTTTACCTCCTCGTTGAACTCCAGTCCCATTTCATCGGAAAGTGTTTTCCATGCTTCATAATGAAACCGGTCTGTTGAGACTATCACTCCGTCAAGATCGAAAATAATTAATGTGAGCATTGCTATCATCCCCCCTACGAGGCATTGTACTATCTCAGTAAATTATTATACCAGAGCAGGAAATTACCATACCCCTCAGGATCAGAACCGGCACAAGGTGAATTAAAGTTTAGAAACCTTAAGAAGGATACAATTTTTCTGTACCGCAAACGGCTGATATAATCAAAAAAGGGAACTGCTGACCAGTCATCCTGTATTCCTGCAAGTATTTTTTTCAGGAGTTCCTCCTGACTGTAGGGGGACAGTGTATCCACTCCCGATTTTTCAGCAAGCTTTTCCAAAAGGTGCAAAGAAGTACTGCTGGCACTAGTGCTGAAGTCGGAAAACAGAATAAGCTTAAATAGAGGGAGAACCAGATCTCCGTACCGGTTTTGTGCTCCTGCAGCCCTTTTTCTGCTTATACCAAGAACGCCAAGGGCTCTTTCCTGGTCCGCCTCATCCATACAGTTAAACATATTCCTGATTATATCTTCCGTACCGTAAATGTAGTATTCCTCTCCGGTTAGCTTTTTATAGACCCGCATGGTATCAAGGTATCCCTCAAGCAAATACTTTCTTGAGGTCTCCGGTTCAAAGGTGAGAAATGATCCAAACTGCTTTTCCGGTTTTATGTAGGTATATTTTATGGACTCGTCACTGATAAGTTTAAAGTGATTAACCATATCTACGGGTGTTGTAATCCCGATATCTACAACAATAATATCCTTGAAACCCCTTTTCAATGCCATTTCTACAGGGACGTTACTGTAAACCCCACCATCAATAAACACTTCCCCCTCTATTACCTGCCGTCTGAAAAGGGGAAAGTTTGCACTGGCAAGGATATAATCTATAAGCTTTCCTTCCGGAATTTGCTCTATATAGTGCATTCTCGGTTTGAAATCGGTGACTGAAAACATCACTAGTCCGTAATCAATGCGTGATTTACGGACAGTTTTCTCTTCAATAATTCCGGAAAGCAGGTTTTTTAACGGGGTAACATCAAATCCCTTCTCCTCCCGGAAATCCCTCAGGACCTTCATATATTCACTAAAGGACAGCTCCTTAAAATCCCCTTTAAGCAATGCTTCCGCTGAAGAAGATATATTCATAACAGTAAGGTAGGATATTTGAAACCACAAATCCCGTGCCCTTTTATAATCGTTCATTATAATTCCGGGGCCGTTGATTGAGCCGACTGAGGTACCGTAAACACCGCCGATTTTAATATCAAGATCCGTTAAAGCTTTCCAGACCCCGATCTCATACGCACCCCTGGCTCCTCCTCCGGAAAGGACCAGAGCAGCCCCGTCCCCGGCAAGGGATTGTGAGGTTAGAGGAAATGAATTAAGTGCAACAAGTATGATTAATATCTTTTTAAGCATGTATCTGTATAATTTACCACATGTAACAGTTTTTCAAGTGCACAGAGGTAAGAACATCCGAATAAGGGGGAAGGGATACAGATGGAATTTGTTAAAAGAGAGTATTCATGATAGTATGCAACTATGGTCAAGCCCCAGCAGATTCCCGAAGTATCCGTTATTATCCCCGCATACAACAGATTTGAACTGCTAAAGGAAGCAGTTTCAACCGTAATGGGGCAGAGTTACAAGAATTTTGAACTTATTGTTGTAGACGACGGATCATCGGATATGACCCCTACGATAAGCTTGTACTACAAGGATGACCCCAGGTTCAGGTATGTCAGAATCGAACACAATGGAATGCCCGGATACGTCCGGAATATCGGGGTACGGAAAGCAACAGCCCCCTATATTGCCTTCCTGGATTCAGACGATCTCTGGATGAGAGATAAACTGGAAAAACAGATGCACTTTTTGCATACCTTCCCCCGGATACCGATCGTTCATTCCCGTGAACGGTGGATGCGAAATGGAAAAGAGGTCAGCCAAAAAAAGCAGAAGCATCAGCGCTCCGGAATGATCTTTAACGATGCCTTGGTAAAATGCATTATTGGCCCTTCTACTGTAGTGCTTAGTAAAGAGCTCTTCGATAAAACCGGAGGATTCAGGGAGGATCTTGAAGTAGCAGAAGATTACGAACTATGGTTAAAGATTACAGATACTACGAAAATCGGATATATTGATGAACCGCTTGTAACCAAGCGGGCTGGTCATGGAGAGCAGTTATCAGAAAAGTACGGACATATTGAAATCTTCAGGATAACGGCACTTATGGACCTTGTTGAAGGAGGCTGCTTTACTGGGGAGCATCGGCAAGCAGCCCGGAAAGAACTTTCCAGAAAGTGCCGGATTTATGCTGCCGGCTGCAGAAAACGGGAACGCTACAACGAATCGCTTGAGTATGAAGAACTCTCCCGCCGTTTTGCATAACATGAAGTTAAATATACGTTTCTATGTCATCAAGCGAAAGAGCTTTGTACAGGAATTCATAACCCTTATATTTCTCGAGTAATTTCCTACTTTTTTCCTGCAACCTGGTTATCTTTGTTTTCTGTTTATTCATTTTTACTTCACAAAGTAGTACTCTTTTATTTATATCATTTACGGCAATGACGTCTATTTCATTTTTATTGCCCCTTTCCCAGTAAGTTCCTATCAACCCGTATTCAGGTGAATAACCGATAAGCTCTTTAAATAATTTCTCAAGCACAAGCCCGGAATAGGTACTCAGGTCCCTTTCGATTATTTTTTTTATATAATCAAACCTTTCCCCCTCTATAATAGTCATGTTCTTGTAAATAAATCTGAACCAGAACCGTATAAAATTATCCTTGATCGCATATTTCTGATTTCTGCTCTCTTTTCTTGAGCCAACAGGTCTGACTTTCTCAATAAGATCATACTCGGTTTCAAGCCGTTCCAAATATCCGCCTATGCTCCTTTCCAATACAGATTCTATCTCGCTTCTGGAAGTTCTACCAACCGACATTAGCTCTAGAATTGAAAAGTATGTTCCGTATTCTTTTCCAAATTCCTGAATCAGGAGATTTTTCCCTTCCTTTATAAAAAAAGAATCCTTCTCCAGGAGAAGATCAATCATGGAATCTCTAGTGTAACAACCGGATTCAACCAACAGTTCTTCGTACCGCGGAACTCCCCCGGTTATTAAATAATTAAAAAAAAGGTTAATGCCTGAATAACTGTTATAGTCTATAAGTATCTCTTTTATCACCCTTGCCTGAAACGGCTTAATATACATTATTCTGTCTGCTCTGCCGTATAAAGGTTCTTTTTCATTTTGAAAAATATTAATCATCAGGGAATACATTGATCCAATAAAAATTATATGTACTTTTGTCTCAAATTTGTATCTATCCCACAGTTTCTGAATTTCAGAATAGATACTTTTGTTGATGTTGCCAAACTCCTGAAACTCATCAATTATAAGAACATAGGGATTCTCTTTTCCATACTGCAGCAGCAGCTCGAACAGTTCTGCAAACTTTTTAATTTCTCCTATATGTTTACTCCCTGAAAACCCTTCATATTCAACCAGAAATTCGTCACAAAGCAGTTTCTCGGCTTTTTTGCTTATAAAAAGATATATACTTTTTTTATTTTCAGCATATTTTTTTGCCAGAAGCGTTTTTCCAATCCGCCTTCTACCGGTCAATACTGTAATCTTGCCATATGTTTTTTGACACTGCCCGTATATTTTCTCTAGAGTCTCAAGTTCAAATTCTCTGCCATAGAATCTCATTGCAACCTCTGTTACAGTAACCCATATTGCAATAATATTCCTGGATACCTATTATGTCAACAATATTACAACTGAATCAGGTTCCAGCTACACGCTATACTGAAAATAGTTATCCCACCTTGTATCGAGGATCTTAAGGGTACTGTCCATATCTGAAACGGCAAGGGTTTTATCTCTGTTTCTTTCCAGGATATTCAGCCTGTCCAGTTTGGCAAGAGCATCAGCACATTCAAAGTCCATAACACATCCGTGCTTTTCCTCCAGCCATTTTTCCACCCTCCCGTCCAGCTCGTTTTCAGTCAGTGCTTTTTCCGCTGTATAGAGGAAGTAATAGGCCAGAAAAGCCTCCTTGCTTTCCTCCTCTTCTGCAGCATCTATCAGGGAGTAAAAAACACCCGCGTTGTTCACAAGATTCCGGAAGTAAAGGTTGTCGCTTATCTCTTTTTGAAAATGCAGCTTCTTTGTCTTGTACTTGCTCCACTGTTTGAAAAGATACCCTCCGAGAGCTCCCAAAGCGGCCAGGGCGGCAACGGCTTGTTTCAGCATGTTCTGGTCTATACTTCCTTTCACTCCGAACCAGGCACTGATTACAAGAAAGACTGCTATAACCGCAGGAACAACCTTTGTAGCCAAAAGGGGAACTCCCCCTGCAACAGCTGGAATCCCTAACAGCAGCTTGTCCTTCATGCTCATAACAATTCTGGAGTTCGGAAAAAGAATTTCCAGGTCCTTAAGGGGTACGTCTTTGAACAGCTTGATTATGGTAGAATCAGAATCCGCCAAGGTCTCTTTACCTTTAGCAGTTCCCTTCTGCACTTCCGGTTTAACCCGGGCCATTATCAGCACCCTTTCAAGTATTTCATCTTCCGCTTCTATTTTCTTCAAACCGTAGAATTTAGAGATGGTAATTTTATCCTGACGTCTTCCTCTTACGTATACCTGTAGAAAATCATACGTACTCATATCTATATCAACGTTAATCCCCACAAGAGCACTCTCTTTCCATGCTCTTTCCAGATCACTTTCCGACAACTTATCAAAATTGGCATCGTTCAGAACCTTCTGTATTGCACCTACCAGTTCACTGTTTGCCCTGTCTTTCTCCTCTACAGTCAGTACAACGCTGTTATTTATATCAGGGTTAATGGGGTAATAAACATCCTTGAGGGTTTCCAAAAGCTCATGAAATTCAAAATGGAAAATGCTCTCGATAATGCTGCATACCAACCTGAACTTTTCCGCCTCTCCTACGCTCTTAAATCCGCCGTCATCAAGTACCATCTCTACTATATCCCTCTTTCTAAAGGGGATGTAACGTGTCCTATCCATTGATTTCGGCATAATAAGCAGCTCCTTTCTTTCTGCTGCTATCTTACTACATTGTCCCTTTCCTTTACAGTAACTTTTCTGTGAAGTATACTCATCCCATGGCAGAAGACAATAAAATTATATACTCCACGGTTGGAGTAAGTAAAAAACACGGAAACAAAGTTGAATCAATTCCTTTATGTTTTTATTTATCTACTTAACCCAATTCTCAATTTCCAGATCCTCTATTCTTTTAAATTCTTTCTCATTATTTGTTACTAAAATTAATTCTCTTGAAACTGCCTGTGACCCTATTAAGACATCCATATTTCCAATGATTGTTCCTTTTGATTGTAAATTCTGTCTAATTCTTCCGTATTCATATGCATCATTCTGGTTGAAGTCAATAAATTTAAAGGGTAGTAAAAACTCCAGTAATGCTACTCTATTTTCTTCTTTATAGGGGCTGCTGCTCTTTGCAATACCATATTCTAATTCTGCAATTGTGATGGATGATATCCCTATATTTTCAATTCCACATTTTTCAACCCTATCTATCAGATATTCAAACTTTTTATTTATCAGGTAAATACAGATATTTGTATCAAATAAATATTTCATTTAAAGATTGTCTCTTTCCTGCGGTACTTCATTTTCCCTTTCAAGAAGCAAATCATCACTAAATTTATTAAAAGAATTTCTAAACGTTTTCCACACTTTGTTTCTTGGAATTAACATTACAACATCATCAATTTTTTTTATGAACACATCACTTCCATCAAATCTATATTCTTTTGGAAGTCTGACAGCCTGGCTTCTTCCATTCACAAATATTTTTGCTGTATCCATAGTATGCACCTCCTTCGGTATATATCTAAATATATATCAATTAAATACAATACTCAAGTAATTTCGGAATGAAACTATTAGACCCCCAATTCACTTTTCTTTTTTTTAATCCCTAAAGAAACATTTTGCTTCCTCTGTTCTGTATGACGAATATCATTTCCATCATATATTTCAAAAATG
>JANTFL010000057.1 GCA_024763455.1 Sediminispirochaeta sp.
CCGCGGGGAGAGCTGGAAGTCGTCTTTACGCCGGATGAGGAAACCGGAAGAGGCCTGGATAAATTTGATACCCGGTGGCTTAATACCCGCTGCTGCTATACCATTGACGGCGGAGAACTCGGGGAGATAGAAACTGAGTGTTTCAACGCTTCCGGATTCGAAGCTCTCTTCCAGGGAAAGGTTATCCATCCCGGAGCTGCCAGGGGAAAACTGATAAATGCCCTTTCCATGGCAGGGACTTTTTTGGGGATGCTTCCCGGTGCGGAAAGCCCCGAGGCAACCGACGGCAGATACGGCTATTATGCTCCCATGGAGATAGAGGGGAACATGGACAAGGTTAAAGTCCGTGGGATTATCCGTGATTTTGATAAGGATGAACTTGAGCGGCGTTCCAAAGCGGTCAAGACCTTTTGTAAAGCAGTTGAGCACAAGTATCCCGGAGGAAAAGTTTCTGTAAAGGTTAAAAAGCAGTATGCGAATATGTATGAACATATACGGAAGGACCCCCAGGTAATGGATATTCTTGAGAGGGCTGTTGTAGAGGCCGGTGTCACCCCGGTACGGGAGATCATAAGAGGCGGAACCGACGGGTCCCGACTGAGTGAGATGGGAATTCCCACCCCCAATGTGTTTACCGGGGGGCATAACTATCACAGCAGGTTTGAATGGGCATCGCTGGATTCAATGGTAAAAGCTTCTGAGGTTATTATTAATCTGATATCCCTCTGGGCTTTGGAAAAAAGGTGATATTTTTTGATGTTTTCACAGCACTGTGTTATATTTAATGGTATGAAAGTCTTTAAGCATAGATTCCTGTTTTTTTTCGCGGTGTTTCTGTTATTTCCGGTATTTTCTGCTTTCTCTGGAGAGGTGACCGGAACTATTTCCTATATAGAAGGTACTGTTGACGTTTACCGTAACGGAGAACTTCTGGACTGGTCTCTGGTTGATATTGGTTTCCCTGTTGAGATGTACGACACCATAGAAACAGGGGAGGACGGGCTTGTTTCTCTTGATTTGACTATGCCCTCCCGCTCGGGAGTAACCGTTACGGTGCAGCCCGATACCTCGTTCTACTTTGAAGTGGACAAAAAAGGGGGGAAGAACAAAACTACTTTCAAAATGATGGCAGGTTCCATGGCTTACAAGGTCCAAAAACTGGCCGCTGCCGATTCTCTGGATGTTCAGACCGCCAGCGCAGCCATGGGTGTCAGGGGAACTGAGTTTACTGTGGTTTATTCCCCCGACGGCGGTATCCTTGTCCTTTGTAACGAAGGAAAGGTTGCGGTGGAAGACAAAAAAGGTGCCCAGCGATATGCGGAGCCAGGCAGTGTTGTGGAAAAAGTTCCCGAAAAAGAGATCGCTGCGTTCAGTGTTGATCCTGCAGATCTTTCCATGTACAAATCCTACTGGGTCTCTTCCCGGGACAAGGTGTTCAGGGCGGGAGCCGATACCTTTATAAAGGGTTTTGCCAGACAGTATCTCACTTTTAAACCGAAGTTTGATGCAGCGTATTCCGATATGCAGAAGATAAAGGCCGTACTGGAAAAATACGGCAGCGATAAGACCCCTGCCCAGCTGGGACAGCTTATTCAGGCGAAAGCTGAAGTAAGTCCTGCAGTTGTGCGGATGAGGAGTGTGCTCCCGGTCTTTGAGATGGTATACTACCGGCTGAAGGTTCTTGAAACGTATCATGATGAAGGCCTGGGCAGGGTTGTTATTCAAAGCGGACTGACGTCGAAGCAGTTTTTTACCGCTTTTGAAAACAGGAAGGCATCCATGGAGCGGATGCTTTCGGATGTACGATATATGTTCAAGCTTTACAACGTTATAAATAATGCAGCCGGAGGCGGTCCTTCCATTCTTGATGCACCCTTTGGGGGAGTTCCTTCGGGGAAGGTCCCGACAGGAAGTATCCCTTCGAGAAACTGATAGAAGAGCTGAATCAAGGAGTTTATGAGGATACGGTTTTTTGCAGCAGCAGTTTTAATTCTTTCTCTTTTCCTGCTTTCCTGTTCTCCGGAGAGTCCGTTTTTGCCGGTTGCAGGTATTGGGGACTCTGTTACTCTTGAAGTTTCCATACCCCCGGGGAAAATACTGAACCCCGAAGTTGACGGAACGATTGATATAGAATTCAGTTATGATGAGTTGAATGTTCTTCCGGATAGCCTTGAAGTTGCAATACTTGATGCCGCCGGCAGCATGGTGGGGGAACCTGAGATTATTACAGGGTCTGAGCTTAACGGTAAGCTCCCCTCGATCGATACCTCCTCCCTTCAGGAAGGGCAGTATTCCCTCCGCCTCAGGGTTTTTGACAAAGACGGTCAGCTGTTAAAGGAGACACTTACACCCTTTTTCACCTCAGCTCTTTCAATACAAATCCGGGGGGTTGATGTATACCCGCCGGAGTTTCTGCCGGGAAGCAGCGGCTTCCTTTTTCCCACCATAGACGCTCCGGGAAGTGTCTGGCTCCGGTGGTCGCTGGGAGATACTGTTCTTTCCAGCGGAACCCTTGAAACGTACAGACAGGGGCTTATTTGGAAAGCACCGGAAGCGGAAGGGGTTTACACCATAAAACTGGAAGTATTTCCTGTGGCTCCGGATACAACCTACGATTTCCCGTCTCCCCGGTATACCAATATACAGGTGTTTGTTACCAGCAAGATTAATGCTGACAAAATGGATCTTGGTTCCGGACCCAATGCGGAAGCGGTTTTAAATCTCGACGGGACCCTCAAGGATGAAGGAATCCATGAGTACAGCCCCTACTTTACAGGAAGCCCGGTTCCCGGACTTTACGGAGGCGGGTTCGGATATAAACTGTCAAGAGAAGACGGTATTGCCATAGATGCAGATATTCTTCCCTATGCAGAGGGAATCCTTGCCCCTTTTTCAGCGGTTTTTGGAATTGTGCCGAATGAGCCTTCCTCGGAGATGAGAGTTTTTACCGTTAAAGACGGTTCTGGAGAGCTGTTTGATGTCGCGATTGATTCCGGAGGATTTTATTCAGCCTCTCTCAGGCAGGGAGCAGGGAGTATTGTTTCACAGGCCGGTATCCGTTTTTCCGATGCCCGGGAGATTGTTGTCAATGTCATACCCGAAGAGAAGGAAGTAACCTTTGTGTGGTATGCAGACGGGAAACTTTCAGATTCAATGACTTTTACGTATGAACCTGTCAGGGAGTCAGGTTCCGGGGTTTCCTCCCTGGGAGGATTTACCGGATTTGCCGATTATTTTGGAATATATTCTAATCTGGACGACACTGTTTTTAACAGAATGATTAAAAGAAGCCCCCCCGACGGCAGTATTGTTTTTGCCGAGGGGTTTGACGGTCTTGAGCTTCCGTCTGCCATAGCCGGATTGAATGGCGGCCTTGAGAACGTATATCTTAAAGAGGGTTCTCTTGTCCTTCTCCCGGAAGGGGAGTTGAATCTTTTTGAGACAGGAATTGATTTTACCGGGATGATAGTTGAAACCGAGCTGCAGAATCAGGAGCAGGGAGGATTCTTTGTCCTGACTGTGAGCGGGGCTGAAGGGACCGCCTCCCGGCAGATCCTCTATCCTCTTGACGGCACTGCACTCAAAATAACCGCTGACCCCGAAACAGGGAACCTGAATGTGTCATCAGAAGATGGTCCGGTTAAAACAGTTGCCTTTAATGGGCCGGATACCTTGAGAGCAGGGATACGCAATTCAGGACAGGAAGTAGCTTTGTCCATAGCATCGGTCCTGGCTTATACAAAAGAAAAGAAAGTTGTTGCAGAAAAATCTGAACAAGCAAACAGTAATTTATAGAGGTGATTCATGAAAAGAGCCGTGGCAGTAGTACTTGGTTTTGTCATTTTACTATCCAGTGCATTTTCGCAGGAAGTTTCTGAAAGAAAAGAGATAGCTATTTTTGCCTTAAGCTATTCCGGGTGGAGTATCCCGGATGAAGCCCTGGGATTGGTTGATCAGTCCATTCAGAATGTCTTTATCAGTCTGAACAGGTTTAATATAATAGGAACACAGTACAGGTTGAAAGCTGCCGATGTCAGTGCGTTTATTGATGAAATAAAAAAGATTAAAAGTGAAAATATAGAGATACCCGAGGGTGTCCGGCTCGGTGAACAGACGTTTACGGAAGCTGATTTCAACAAACTGACCGGATCGTTTATTATTGTCGTGCCGGTGATGTCCTATTATGATCTGCAATCGGACGATTCCGGAGGGTATGCGGCCGAGATTGAGACCTCTTTTACCTTTATTAACGTTGCAGAAGGGAGAGCCATGGCATCCTTCCAGATTAAAACTTCCGGAACCGATGATACACCCAAATCAGCGGTAAAAGCGGCTGTGGAGGGAATACCTCTTCAGCTTTCATACGAAATTCGGAAAATTCCTGAGTTCCAGCTTAAAACAGGGGTAGTTGATTTCATCGGAAGAGATGTGGTCCTTGAGCTGGGGCAGAATATGGGGGTAAAGCTTGGAGATGAATACCGGATAGTCTCTCAGCAGGTTCTTCCCTCCGGAAGAGTAATTAAGAAGAATAACGGACTTCTTGTGGTTAAAGAGGTTTATGACGAGGTTTCCACTGCGCAGGTTTTTTATTCCTCCCGCAAACCTCAAATTGGTGATCAGCTGGCTGAAGTCCCCCGGTTGGGATTCGAAACGCCGGTATATGTAAACTATATAGCTTCGGATAAGCCGGTGGTTACGCTGGGTTTCCGGCAGATTGTGACCAGAGGATTTTTTTCCTTTAGACCCTTTATGGGTGCTGAAGTCCCCCTGGGAGCAAATAATGATTTGTTCATTCTTTTTCCGGTTAACGTCTATCTTGGAGGTGAGCTGAACTGGTATTGGGGCCGGCTTCATTTGACTCCCTCTGCTGATGTGGCTATGGGCCTGCTCCTTCCCATTATTAAAAGTGAATATACCGATGATGTTGTTATCTATTCCTCCATCGGGGGGCATGCCAGATTTACGGTAAGTTATATGGTGAGCGATAGTATGAAGATTTTTGCCGAAGGGGGGTACACTGCAATGTTTGCAGTAACCAACCTGTTTGACAGTTACTCCGGACCGTTTGTTGGAGCGGGGATTACGCTGAAGTATTAAATAAAGAAGAGGTTTTTATGAAAAAAATAACTGGTATTTCCATTACAGCACTGATAGTGATTCTCCTTTTATCAGCCTGTGCAACCGCTCCTTACGGCGGTTCAGCCGGCAGTGCCGGGAAGAAAGGTTCCGCTGCAGGAGGGGCCGAGAGCATTTCGGCATCCCCCATGTATTATGGAAGCGGAGAGGGGAGTACTCAGAGCGGAGCAATCAACTCAGCAAAATTAAGTGCCGTTAAAAAAGCGGTTTCTGATGCCCTTGGGACTGCTTCTGCCATGGCAAACAGGGAAAAACTTGAAGATGAGGTTTACGGAAAGGTAAACGTAAATGCCCTGGTTTACAACGATACTTTGGAGATACTGGACCGTTCTTCAGACGGCGGGCAGTATGTGGTAACTCTGGGGGTAAAGATAAATCTTCCGGCAGTGGCTGATGTATTAAGGGGAGCAGATATATACGGCGGCATAATAACTCCGCAGGGCGGGGATGTAGCGCTGCCTGATCAGGAAACTCCGGTAGTAAAAGCCCCTGCAGCATCTAATGAAGCAACTCCAGCTCCCGCAGCCGGGAATGCTGCTGCTTCCGGAAGCACTGAGGTTTCCTCTGCCGGGAGTGAGGCTGCTGCAGCGGTAGACCCTGCCCAGGCAGCTCTTATCCGGGAGATCATAGATAATCTGACATACATGGTCTACTACGATGAGTCCTCGGGAGTGGATCCCTTTATAGCAAAAGCTGCTGTAGGAATGGCTAACAAATTTCTTTCCGAAAACGGTATGGAATACGTGGATCTTGAACAGATTGAACGGATAAAGAAGGATCAGGCTGCTGCTTACGAAGATGAAACCGGCGAGTCGATCTCAATGATTCAGTGGATTGCAGGAAAGCTGAACGCGGATATATACATAGAAGTAAGTGTTGATACAAATTCATCTACCAAAGGGGGAAAGTACTACGGGAGTGCATCGGTATCCCTCAAGAATTATGATTCTTCGACAGGAGCAGGGAGAGGGACAGCTTTCTATCAGACTATTCCTCCCGCTTTGAGTATGGTATCCGAGGCCGATGCAGTTAACAATGCAGTAGCTTCGGCAACATACAATGCTATAAAGAAAGCGGTTCAGCAGGCTAAAGGGTATACAGAAAAGGAGCTGGTTAATGGATTAAAGTATGATCTGGTAATCCAGAATACACCAGATTCCAGGCTTATGCGCGATTTTATGAAAAAGCTTCAGAGAAAGGTTACATCTGTAAAACGGATCTCAACTTCTTCGGAAGAAACAAAGTATGAAGTCAGGATTATAGGCAGGATCGAGGATCTTGAGGATATAGTGTATGATACCGCGGACAGTATCCCGGGGATGGAAGGAATAGCCCTCGTTTATCAGCGGGGCAGTTCGATTACCTTTGATTCTGGTATGTAAGGAGAGCTGGAAAGATGAGAATCAATAATACGGTGAGGTTATTTGTAGCAGCAGCGGCTGCTGCGGCGCTTTTTGGATGTGCAACCGCAGGTTCAGGTGTTTCTAAGGGAACGCTTCCTCAGTGGGTGGTATCACCTCCGGCAGATACAGCCGATTCCGTCTATTTTGTCGGTTCCGGTTCTGCTGATAATGATGCGGCAGCACGGAGCGCTGCGGGAGCCGATTTGGTATCGTCGGTAACCAGGTTTCTCGGTGTAAAGGTAACCTCTGAAACAACCGTAACTGCACGGGACTCGTTAAAAGAGTTTACCACCACACTGGATAATACGATAAAAGAATCCTCAAAAGCCATTCTCGGGGATTTCCGGGTTGTTGATTCCTACACGGAGGAGAAGAACGGCAGGGTCAGTGTCTATCTTCTTGGGGAGTATAAAAAGAGCTCCCTTTTAAAGGAGAGGGAACGAATTCAGGCAGTATTCGCTGAACAGCGGGAAGCTGTTTCTGGCCCGGAGGGGGAAGGTGATTCTCTTGTTTCCCGGGGTGAATTCTATAAAGCTGCTGTAAAGTTTATCGAAGCTGCTTCGGCTGCTTCGGTTTCTGATATTGACAATGCTGACATAAAGTTCCGCCGGAATATGGACAAGGCCCGGAAGGCTGTATCCCAGCTTGAACTTATTTCTTCCGGGAAAGTTGTGTCTGCCTACATAAATCAGCCCTTTACCGAGCCTTTCGTGAGTACAGTACAGGGAGGCGGCAGAGCTTTGGCACAGGTCCCCGTGCTTGTTGCGTACAAAGTTGTAAAGACGAACGGTAAAAAAGCTGTGAGAAGGACAGTCGTTTCTTCCGATGCATCGGGGAAGGTTTCATTTATCAGACCTCCTGCAGCCTTTGTAGGCTCAGAGACCTTGACAATGTCCCTGGATCTTTCCTCGGCCATGGAAAAACTGGATAATGTTCAGAAGGATTTCTATCCTGAGGTTGAGGCTTTGGAGGACATGGCTGCATCTAAGCGGGTTACCTTTACCTACAATGTCCTTTCCCATGCCAAAGAGATTCCTACCGGAATTCTTGTTTTCGACGAGGACAACAGCGGTGCTCTCACCGGCAAAGCTGACACAGCCTCGGGGATACTGGAAGTTCTCACATCCCTGCACTTTACGGTAAACTCACTGCCTGTTGAGGGAGAAGTACGGAAGTTAAGCGATGCAATGCTGATTGATCATGTCAAGAAGCAGTATGGTGATTCGGTAAAAAGACTTATCTTCGGCAAGGCAGGAATTACAGCTTTCTCCGAAGAGAACGGAATGTATACGGTGAAGGTTTCCGGGGATATTAAGGTTGTTGAGCTCAACAGCGGGAAGGTCCTTTATTCTTCGGGAACAAAATTCAAAACAGCTTTGGGAAGCAACCTGAACAGTGCCATATCAGCTGCTTTTAAACAGTTCGGTAAAGAAGCCGGGAAGCTTATGGCCAATACGCTTCCTTAGTCTTCCATCTCCTTTTTAAGTTTTTCCAGTTCGGCTTCAAGGAGCAGGTCTTCAGCCTTTTCTCCGGTAAGCCGTTCTATCTTTTCAAGAAGCTGCTGCGGATCTACTTGGATATTCCGTGTTTTTTCGAGCCTGGCAAGATCCGCTTTCCCCTTTTTAATTTCCTCTTCCAGCCCTTTTGCTTCCACATCGAGACTCATCTTATCCTTTTCGAGTTCATGTATTTTCTCTTCAGCAAGGGTAATCCTTTTCCTCCAGCCTTCAATCTCTTCTGTTTTTTCTGACCGCCGCTTATCCAAAAGGCGCTGTTCGGTTATAAGTGTTTTTAAAAAATCCAGTGCCGCTCTATATTCTTCCATTCCTGACGACTCCCTGTTCTCTTGAATTTTGTATCCCTGACTGATAAAACGGTTAGTACAGAGTACCACATAAACACGGAAGGAGTCTATGAAAGATCTGTTTTATGACACCCGCGAACCAATAGCCGCTCTCGCAACACCATGGGGGGAAAGTGCCCTTGCCGTAGTCAGGACAACAGGTGATGGTTCGGTTGAAAAGTTTGCAGAACTATTTTCATCACCGGGAAAAATCTTGACCGCTGAAGGATTTACCATGCACTACGGGTATCTGTTGGATCCATCATCCGGCATTGAGGTAGATCAGATAACTGCCGCGGTTTACAAGGCTCCCAGGAGCTATACGGGGCAGGACAGTGTTGAAATTTTCTGCCACGGCAGTCTTCCGGGGATTAAGTCGATTCTTAAAGCACTCCAAAAGGGGGGCTTTCGGGAGGCTGCACCGGGAGAGTTTACTCTCAGGGCTTTTTTAAACGGCAAGATGGACCTGAGTCAAGCCGAAGCGGTAGCCGAGATCATAGATGCCAAATCAGTAAGGGCGCACAACCTTGCTTTGAACAGGCTTTCCGGCGGTGTCTTTAAACGAATAAACAGTATAAAGAATGAACTTACCCAGTTTATGAGTGCTGTAGAGGTGCAGCTTGATTATCCTGATGATGAGATCGGGGGTGATACCGTTCTGCCTTCCGATGCTGTCAAAAAGGCACTTGAAAGTATTCAGGAACTCATTAATTCCTTTGAGATCGGGGTGCTGTACCGGGAGGGGATAACCGTTGCTCTTGCAGGGGGGACCAACGCGGGGAAATCATCCCTTTTCAATCTGTTCCTGAGAGAAGACCGTTCCATAGTATCGGAGATAGACGGTACCACCAGAGATTACATCGAAAGCTGGATTACGTTACAAGGGCTTCCGGTCCGCCTTTTCGACACTGCGGGGTTAAGGGATGCACAGCATCCGGTGGAAAAGGAAGGGATAAAACGGAGCAACGAGATAATTGCTAACAGTGCTCTGGTACTGTACCTTATTGATGGGCAAAGCGGAATGTCCGATGCGGATAAAAAAGTGGTTGAGGAGAACAGGAACAACCGGCGCTACCTTTTTGTATGGAACAAGATTGATACCAAAGCTGCCGAAACCCCCTCCTGGGCGGTCGGTGTAAGTGCCTTGAGTTCAGAAGGGTTTACGGTTCTTGAGAACGAGATAGTCGAAAGAATTATGGGAAGCAGACATTCTGCCTCAGATGTCATGATCGATTCTCTTAGGCAGAAAAACCTGCTGGAACGATCTCTTGAAGCTTTAAACAGGGTGAAAGAAGGGGTGGATACCGGAGTTTCTCTCGACGGAGTAGCCATGGACCTCAAAGATGCCCTGGATGCACTTGGGGAGATTACCGGTGAGGTAACCTCTGACGAGATTTTAAACAATATATTTTCGAATTTTTGTGTAGGTAAGTAGTATAATGGATTTTGATGCAATAGTAATCGGCGGCGGGCATGCCGGTATCGAGGCATGTTTGTCAGTCTCCCGCCTTGGATTTAAGACCCTTCTCATAACCCAGAGTCTCGATGCGATCGGCCGGCTCTCCTGTAACCCGGCAGTAGGTGGACTCTCCAAGGGAAACATCGTTCGGGAAGTGGACGCTCTGGGCGGAGAAATGGCCAGGCTGATAGATGCTTCCATGATTCAGTTCAGGATCTTGAACCGGCGGAAGGGCCCTGCTGTTCAGGCTCCGAGAGCCCAGGCGGATAAGTTTTTATACAGTTCCCTGGCTAAAAGAACTTTGGAGCATGAGCCCGGCTTAAGTATCTTTCAGGATACTGTCACCGATCTGCTCGTGAGTGCCTCAGGAAGGGAAATTCAGGGAGTGGTAACGGAAAGAGGGAACACGATCACCTCTTCTGTCGTCGTTCTTACAACGGGAACATTCATGGAGGGGAAAATATTTATCGGGGAGTATCAGGCCTCATCCGGCAGGCTGGGGGAACCTGCAGCAGTGGGGCTTGGGACGAACTTGAGAAAAAGGGGCTTCAGGGTAGGCCGTATGAAGACCGGGACCCCGGCACGGGTCGCACGTTCCTCCATAGATTTTTCAAAAATGGAAATCCAGGAGGGAGATGAGGAGATGCTGCCCTTTTCCTTTTCGGAAAAGAAGATAAACCGACCTTCTGTCCCCTGTTACATCACCTTTACCAACAGCGGCACCCATGGTGTAATAAATACAAATATGTTCCGCTCTCCGTTATACGGAGGAGATATTGTGGGGAAAGGACCGAGGTACTGCCCCTCTCTTGAGGATAAGGTTGTCAGGTTTCCGGACAGAGACCGCCATCAGATATTTGTGGAACCTGAAGGGTTGGAAAGCGAAGAAATGTATTTAAACGGAATTTCTACCTCTCTTCCCGAAGATGTGCAGATTGATTTTTTACGGACAATTCCGGGATTGGAAAACGTTGTTATAATGAGGCCCGGGTATGCAGTGGAATACGATTATATGGATCCTACGCAGCTGTATCCCTGGCTGGAAACCAAAAACATCTCCGGTCTCTTTGTAGCCGGGCAGACCAACGGTACCTCAGGGTACGAGGAAGCAGCCTGCCAGGGGCTTGTGGCAGGGATAAATGCAGGGCTGAAACTGCAGAAGAAGGAACCCCTTGTTCTTTCCAGGACTGACAGTTATACCGGAGTTCTGATTGATGATCTTGTTACCCTGGGTACCGAGGAGCCTTACAGAATGTTTACCTCCCGGGCGGAGTACCGTCTTAACTTGAGACACGATTCGGCTGATATACGGCTGCTCCCCATAGGGTACAGGGCTGGTCTTCAGAGCCGGGAGAATATGGATCGTTTAAACGAAAAGATAAAGGGAATTGAAGAGATCCGGGAACTTCTGGATAAAAGAAGGGTAAAGGAGAAAGATCTTGAGAACCTCCCCGAGGATTACAAAATCCATGTTGGAAAGAGTTTCAGCCGGATTCTTAAAAATCCGGATGCATCTCTGGAAGATCTTATCCCCCTGGAACCGGAGCTTTCCCGTTACCCTTCCCGGTGGGTTACCCATGCAGGGCTTGATGTAAAGTACGAAGGGTACATAAAGCGGCAGAATCAGCAGGTCAGCCGCTTCAAACGGATGGAGAAAATGAAAATTCCCCCGGATTTCAACTACGATTCAGTGGAGGGGATATCATCGGAATCCAGGGAGAAGCTGAAAGCGATCCGGCCGCTGTCCCTGGGGCAGGCATCGCGGATTTCGGGTGTCAGGAATTCTGATATTGCTGTTCTTATGGTCCTTATTGGACGCAAGGGCGGTGGAAGGGGTGACTAAACGGGATGATCTTTTAAAAAGCGGTCTCGATGCAATCGGACTTGGGTGGACAGAAGAGGATATCAGTCTGCTTAATCTGTATATTTCGGAAATAGAGCTCTGGAACACAAAACATTCCTTTGTTAAAGCATCAGGGGAAGATTTGATCATCGATCATATCCTGGATTCTCTTTCCCCGATAAAGGTTCTTGAGCGGTATCCCTTTACAACCCTTGCAGATGCGGGCTCCGGAGCAGGACTGCCCGGAATTCCCCTTTCCCTTTTTTTAAAGGATAAAAAAATCTTTCTCATAGAACGTTCTGGTAAACGGGCCGGATTTTTACAGAATGAGATTGGACTTCTGAAGCTTAAAAACAGAGTTTCAGTTATTGAATCCCCGGTTGAGACCATAGAGAGGCGGTTTGACGCGGTAACGTTCAGGGCGTTCAGGCAGTTGGATGAGTATGCAGAACATCTGTTTAATCTTCTGCTTCCGGGTGGGTTTCTCTTTGCCTACAAAGGGAAACGTTCGGTGATCGACGGTGAACTTGCAGAGCTTGGTCACCTGCTTCACGGTGAGCTGGTAAGTGATGTCATAAAGGTAGAAGTCCCTTTTTCAGACAAGGAACGGCACATGGTTATATTGCAGCGGACTCAGTAAGAGCGTTCAGCTTCTTCATCAGTTCAGGTTTTTCGATGAGGTCGATGAGCCGGGCTTCCACAAATTGTTTCGCTTCCGGGGTAAAATCTCCCGCAGTAATGCAGAAAGCCCTTCCTGCTCTGAGATCTTTGGTTTTTGCATAAAGATCCCTGAGTAAAAACTCACCGGTCTGGCCGGTGCTTCTCATATACCGGAAAAGGATAACATCCTCCCATTTCCTGGTATTAACTTCGGCTAAAATGTCAGCATACTCTGCTTTTCTGACTGAAATATCGATAATTTTAATCCGTGCATTGGGATAAAATGATGCAGAAAGCCGTCTGCAGAGAGCAACAAAATCAGAGGTCTGGGATATCAGATACGTTTGCAGATTCTGGTTGGAGGTAAGTTCCTCATACTTGCTTAGAAGTTCAGTGGTATCCCTGTATTCTCCGACAACTTGTTTAATCTCTTTCAGCAAAGCTACCGCCCTGACAATATCATGAGTAAGAATGTAAGTGGCTGCCAGTTGGTACTTCAGTTCCAGTTGTACCTTTGGCGGGAGATTTTCGTGTTTAAGGCCGATCTCAAAATCCATTATGGCTTTATCGTGCTGATTCTTTGCATTATGGATGGTTCCGGAAATGAGCGCTGCCTGAGGTCCGATAACCGGATCCGGGCGCAGATGGAGAAAAAGTTTCAGCGCCTGATCCACCTGCCCCAGTTTGTGATAACACTGCCCCAGTGAAAAAATACTTTCCTTGTCCATAGGATCGTTATCAATCACTTTCCGTAAAAGAAGGGCTGCTTCCTTGTATTTTGACAACCTGAAAAGACTTTTTCCAAGATATTTTGAGCATTCGAGGTGTTCGGGGTTCTGTTTCCGCGCCTTAAGCAGAAGAGCTGCTGCCTTTTCAAACTGTTTTTTCTTGTACTCCAGAACGCCAAGGTTAAAGTCGACTTCAAAGACGTCCTGTTTCATCCCTCTGCAGATCATCAGGGCTTTGTAAGCTTCCTGAATTCTGTTCAGCTGCAGGGCACTGAGGGCATATTTCAGGGTAATGCCGAACTCATCAAGTTCTTTGTTGGTAGCACAGTGATCAATCAGCATGTTGTAGGAAGTAAACGCTTTTTCAAAATTACGGCTTGTGTAGTAATTTTCGGCAACGATCATCAGTGCTTCGCTGTCCTCAGGGTTCTGTGCCAGCCGTTTATTAGCCTCTTTCAGCAGTGCTGAGGCTGATTTTGTTCTGGTACTCTTTTTTTTTGAGGAACTTTCGCTCTCCCCCTTTTTTTTACCGGTTAAAATGACGAAAATTAGAAAAGCACCCAAAGAGAAGATTACTACAGGTATAAGAAAGAAATATGCCGAGCTCATGGAGTAATTATGATTGAGAGTCCTGTAGAAGTCAATAAAGAAAAGATGTTGACAAACCATATATTGAGATTTAGTCTTGAGTGTAAGAATGAAGGAAGGTAGCACGTTGGATGAAAAGAAAAAGATAGGTATTAAGATTGCCGATGGAACATTTTTCCCGGTTTTAGAGGGAAATACGGATAAAAAAAAGAGACTTGTCCTCACCACGGTGAATGACAACCAGACAAGCGTGCAGATAGACCTGTATGAGGGAGTCGGAGATGAATTTGCGGATCCTGTGTACGTCGGGACTATGGTTATAGACAACATTGCCCCGGCTGAAAAGGGTACCCCTGAAATAGAGATGGTAATGGGAGTGGGTGAGGATAACGTTCTGAGTGCCACAGCGAAGGATCTTGCTTCCGGCCTGGAGGAATCCTTGAGTGTCAGTATTGAATCTCTGGATGAAACAGAAGTCTATGACGTCCCCGAGTTCACTCTGGAAGATGAGGATTTTGAGTTTGATGATGATATGTTCGGAGAAGAAAAAGGGGAGGAGTCCGAGGAGCCTGCATCCGGAATTGACGAGTCTTTGGATTCGGACTTTGAGAGTGATCTAAGTGATGATTTTATGGAGGAAGAGGCTTTTGAGGAGCATCCTCTGGAAACCATTCCTCCCGGTGAGGAGGAGGAAGAAGCGTTTCAATCTGAACGGGTGGAACATGAAGCACACAAACGGGGGTTGAATCCATTTGTGCTCCTGCTTCTGGTGCTTATTGTTCTGGGACTGCTCGGCGGCGTGGCCTATCTTGTTTATAATAGTTTTTCGGGTGAAAAAGTCCCCATTCTTCAGGCTAAGGAGAATACAGACAGTGCAGAAGAGGCCTCTAAAGCGGTAACCGTTAAAGAGGGCGGGAACCAGGCAGTACAACCTGCTGCTGCAGAGGAGAGTAACACACCTGCCATAGAAAAAAGAGAACCAGTCCAGGCAGCTCCGGGGAGTCCGCCTGAAAAAAGTGCTGCTCCTGCTGCGGAAGCTGCCAAAAAAAGTGTAAATACCGATCAGGGGGTATGGTATAGAATCCGCTGGGGTGATACACTCTGGGGCATATCTTACTCTTTTTATAAATCGCCGACAATGTATGCTAAAATTGCGAAAGAGAACAAAATTAAAGATCCAGACCTTATATTTGCAGAAACAAAAATATTTATACCTAAAGAGTAGTTTTCTATTCTTTATCTTTTTTATAATACCCTGTACCTATCCTCAACTTATTTACGGGGAGATTTCCCCCTCTTCAGTCCCGTACTTTAAGGCTCTTTCTCTAAAGGGGAAGGGTGATCCGGAACAGGTAAAAAGCTTACTGAGAGAAAGCGCCATCAATGCCCGTGAACCGGTAAAAAGCGAGGCCCGTCGGACATTGCTGGAGGTCCTTTATGGAGAGCAGAACTTTTCTGCGGTATCTGTACTTGGTGAAACCTTCCTTGGTGAAAATCCCGGGGAACAGGGGATAGCCCTTTTTACAGCCATTTCTTTTTTGGAATTAAAAGACTATCAATCGGTACTAAGGGTGGGGAGTTTAGCCGATTACAAAAGCGATGTAAGCCTGTTTTATACTGTTCTTACGGCTGAAATTATCGGGAATTCTCTGGGTATGAAGGATGATCTTGTTCTTTTCCTGCTTGAAACTCCTGTTCTAAAAACCGGGGGAAACATGCTGCGGGGGCCGCTGTCAAAGAGAGCGAAAACGCTCTTTACCAGCGTTGAGGGTCATCTCAAAGAAACAGGAAGATATTCTACCCTGCCGCCTATGGTTAAGACACTGCTTTCTTTTAGAATCTATGCAGAGAACCGAAAATTCCACTCTGCTACGGGTGAAGCGGTGAAGTTCATCTCTGCAGGGGATCCTTTATTTTTGTCTCCTGGGATATCAGACTATGCAGCTAGAATTTTTGCTCTGGCAGGGAGGTCCTCTGCGGGGATGGAAGCTTTTAAA
>JANTFL010000058.1 GCA_024763455.1 Sediminispirochaeta sp.
TCCATTATATCCGCCATATAAGCCCACCATTTCTGCACAATTTCCAGGCTGCCCAGGTCCTGGGATGAGTTCTCCCCCTCCTGTTTCTGAACACCAAAAAGAATATTTGTTTCTTCATCAAAAAAAATGGAATAATCCGCAACACCCTGCTCTTTAAGCAGTTTTTTAAGTTCCGGCCAAAGCTCATCGTGCCTTTTTCTGTATTCTTCCTTAAACCCGGGTTTTAATTTCATTTTGAACGCAGCTCTTTTCATACGATCCTACCGCCTCTTAAAGATTCTTAATAATAGAGATCATGGCTTCCACTGTCTCGGGAGCTACATCGGATTGAATAATATGCGCAGGAGCCATAAGGTAACCGCCCTCTTTTGCCATTATAGATGCTCTCATCTCTATATCTTTTTTAAGAGCTTCCACATCTCCGGAGGGCAAAAGGTCCTGCTGATCTATTCCACCGAAAAAGTTTATTTTCCCACCGTATTTCTTTACCAGTTCCGCAGGATCAGAGCCTGGTACGTTGGGCTGTACAGGATTATAAACCTCAATCCCCATCTCGATAAAATCATCAAGTAAAGGGGCAACGGCCCCGTCGGAATGCATAATAATCATTACTTCGGGGTTTATTTTTTTAAGCTCTGTTATCATCCTCTGGTATCTCGGTTTGAATTTTTCCCGCCACATATCGGGACTTATGAGCATTGAGGTTTGTGTACCAAGATCCTCTCCAAACCAGAGGGCATCAACACCAAGCTCTACAAGCTGTTTTGCCATCCCCAGAGTCCAGGACTCAACCTTGTCATTCAGGAATTCTATCCACTCCTCCCCCATAGCCATGGGGATCATGTATTCGGTCATTCCGGTAAGATGCCAGGCCATCTCAAATAAGCTGAGTTCAACATCCCCTATAACAAAATAATCCTTTCCATATTTTTCTATGTCTCTTTTTGCTTTTTCGAATCTGCCGGGAGCATAAGGATCAGGGAAATTATAGTTTTCCACATCCTCAACCGATGAAGCTTCGACCAGGGGACACTTAACTACATCTACGTAAAGGCTACCGGGCTTCATTTCCATACCAAACTCATTCAGAGTAACATTTTCCCTTACTGTCTTTATCTCAAAATCGGCAGCCATTGTTCCGCCTACAACTATACAGTCGCTTCCCATCTTTGTTCTGATCTCGTTTGCAGAGATCCTGTAGGTCAGGTCCTCGTAGTAACTTTCCGAGTAATCAGGTTCTATCCCGAGTTTCTTCCCAAAATGATCTGTAAGCTGCCTGCATAGATCAAACTGCAGCGGAGGACGGTCAGGTTTCCCGTCCATCTTATGAAATGCCTTTAATACTCGTTCTCTTGAAGTCATGCTACCTCCTCTGTATTCTCATCGTTTTTCTGTTTTTTAAGTTTATTCTTCTTTTTTCTCATACTTATAAATTCCGGAATAAGAACTGCCACTATAAGCAGTGCACCGGTTGTAATTATCATTACCTTTGCAGACATATTTAATAGGGCCATACCAAACTTCAGGTATCCAAGAAGGAATACAGCAAGAACAACACCTACAATATTCCCTTTACCGCCGGTAATCGAAACACCCCCCAGAACAACCAGAGTAATGGCTTCGAGTTCATAACCAAGGGCAATATTAGGTCTTGTTGAGCCGATCCTTGATGTTAAAAGGACCGCAGCAATCCCTGCAAACAATCCTGTAAGTGCAAAATTAATCATCCTGATTCTTCTTACAGGAATGCCGGAAAATTTGGAAGCTGTTGCACTATTTCCTATTGCGTAAAGCTTTCTGCCATACGTTGTTTTGTGAAGCACAAATCCTGTAATAACCGCCAGAACAAGGAATAGAAAGAATTCAAAGGGAAGCATAGTGTTCCCTATATATCCCTGGCCGAAATAGCCGAAACCTTCGGGATAATGGGTATAAGCCTGATCTTCAAGAAAAGCTTGGGGAATCCCTCTGAATATTGACTGAGTAGCAAGGGTTACCGCAATTGAAGGCATTCCGAGAATTGCAACAAAAACTCCGTTAAACAAACCTGCTGCGAGTCCTGATACCAACCCGACAACAATCAAAGTTCCAGTTTCGGCACCATGAGATGCAGCAAATCCCATTGAAAAGGATGAAAGTGCTATAATTGCAGCAACCGAGATATCAATATCTCCGCTCAGGATGATAAAAATCATTGGTAATGCAAGAATTGCTTTTTCAGAAAAATTAAAAGTTGTATTCAGAAGATTAAAAGTGTCTAAAAAATAGGGAGTCAGGTTTGAAAAAACAATTGCTTCAAAAACAATCAAAGCAAAAATAATAAACTCCCACCGGGTTATAAAATCCACAATTCTGCTCATTGTTGTTTTATCGCTTACAAGCCTCGATGTATCAACAAGTGATTTTTTATATCCAGCCATCAGTCAAGTCTCCTTTCGAGCAGCTTTTTCTCTTCCCGCTTTGCCGAAACGCTATTTACTACCATTGCGCCCAGAACGACAACTCCTTGCAGCCCCATCTGGTAAAAAGGCGAAAGTTTTACTACCGGTAGGGCATTAGTCAAAATCCCAAGAAACAAAGCACCTAAAATGACCCCGACAACCGTTCCTGAACCGCCGGCAATGCTTACACCACCCAGAACGCATGCTGCAACTGTCTGGAGTTCAAAGCCTATGGCAGTTTCGTTTACCGCTGCGGCAAAGCGTGATGTCCACATGACTCCTGCCAATCCCGCAAGAACACCCATAAGGGTATACACAACAAACTGAATCTTCTTCTCACTGACTCCTACAAAGAGTGCTGCAGTTTTATTTCCTCCAATGGCATATACCTCCCGGCCTGTTCTTGTGTACCGCATAAACCCGTA
This sequence comes from Sediminispirochaeta sp., assembly GCA_024763455.1. Lineage (GTDB taxonomy): Bacteria > Spirochaetota > Spirochaetia > B11-G9 > B11-G9 > B11-G9. Next base: position 2,867 of record JANTFL010000058.1, read on the forward strand.
CATCAACAGGGAAACCACAATACCGAACCAAATCAGATTCGTAAGACCAAGAAAATGTCCATGGGGAAGGTTCATATACTTTTCAGTCATTTCATGGGCTGTTACCCACTGACCTTTACTTAATACAAAGGTAAACCCCCTGAAAACACTTAAAGTTCCCAGGGTTGCTATTATCGGAGGCACTTTACCGAAAGCAATAACAAGGGCATTGAATATTCCCAATCCGGTACCTACCCCTATTCCAACCAGTAGTACTACAAATACCGAAAGGTCCGGGTGATACTGATTTAGCATAGATGCCGCCATACCGGAAAAAGCAATTATGGATCCAACAGAAAGATCAATCCCTCCGGTTACAATAATTGCAAGCTGTCCCAGGGAGACCATAATAAGAATTGAAGTATCGTTTACAATTCTTAAAACATTCTCCATTTCAATAAAAGCCGGAACTCTTATAACAATTAACACAAGAACAAATGCTATAATGACAAAAAGGGTAAACTCCCTCTTTCTTAATAATTCTTTCATGCACCCTGCTCCTTTAAATTACCTGTAGCCGCCCTGATTATGGTTTCAGAATCAACCTGATTCCTCTCATATTCTGCGGTAATACGCCCTTCGTGCATAACCATTATTCTATCGGACATTCCTTCTATCTCAGGAAGCTCAGATGAAACAAGAATTACAGCAAGTCCCTTTTCGGCCATGGAGGAAACAAACTGGTGTACAGCTGCTTTGGTTGCAACATCGATCCCCTTTGTCGGCTCGTCCATTATAAGGACCTTTGGATGGGTAGCCAGCCATTTGGCAATAACAACCTTCTGCTGATTTCCTCCGGAAAGGGTATTCACAGCTACATCCCAGCCTGCAGCCTTAATTTCCATCAATGTCCCATACTTCTGTACCGTCTCCTGCTCTGCAGCCTTCTGAGTAACTCCAAAAGGACTTAGTTCATCTATTACAGGCAGCGTTATGTTATGGGTAATACTCATATCCTGAATAGCTCCCTGTTCGTGCCTGTCTTCGGGGATGTAGGCAATCCCCAGTTTCATTGCTGCTTTAGGGTTGTGGATTGTAACCAGGTTTCCATCAAAAACAACTTTCCCGGAGGCAGATTTGTCTATTCCAAATAAAGCCCGCATGATTTCTGTTCTGCCTGCTCCTACAAGTCCGAAAAAACCGAGTATCTCCCCCTTCCTCAGGGTAAAGTTAATATCCTTGAAGTATCCTGTTCTTGAGAAGTTCTTTACTTCAAGGATAGGATCTGTGATTTTTACTTCCGCCTTGGGGAACATTTGATCCAGAGAACGCCCGACCATCATTGTTATAATTTTATCCAGGGCAGATTCCTCAACAGGACCTTCGCCGATATATTTCCCATCGCGAAAAACAGTGTATTTGTCGCATATTTCAAATATTTCATCAAACTTATGAGAGATGAACAGAACAGCTTTCCCTGCTTCCTTCAGTTGCCGTATTATTTTGTAAAGATCATCTATCTCCCTCAGGCTAAGGGCTGAGGTAGGTTCATCCATTATGACAAGATCAGCATCAATTGAAAGAGCCTTTGCTATCTCCACCATATGGCGTTCGGCTGTACTTAGATTTTTGACCAAGGTTACTGGATTAATATCAAGATCCATTTTTTTCAGGAGCGCAGCCGTATGCTTACGCATCTCTTTCCAATCTATACGCCTTTTATTTTTTATATGATGACCCATAAAAATATTTTCGGTTACCGTTAATTCAGGAAACATGGAAGCTTCTTGGTGAATTGCAGCAATACCGTGCTTCTGAGCCTCCAGGGCATTTGCAAAGTGGAGATCCTCTCCCTTATAATATATTTTTCCATTAGTCGGCTGATACACCCCTGTTATTATTTTTACCAGGGTAGATTTTCCTGCTCCGTTCTCACCGACAAGAGCATGAACTTCTCCCGGATGCAATACCAGGTGAACATCATCCAACGCCTTAATTCCAGGAAAGTATTTGGATATCTTTTCCAGCCTTAGTATAGGTTCTGACAAAATGTTACTCCTATTCCTCTGATACTTAAAAAGAAGCGGATCCACTATCGGATCCGCTTAGCAACTCTTCAGCAGGCAGGCTTAGAACATCGCTGCAAATTTTGCAATGTTATCCTTATTGAATACAAATGGTGTACCCATAACTGCCAAACCGTCTTTCCCAATTGTGATCATTCCCATTCTTCCTGCATCAACTTTGTCGCCTTCTTTACCGGAAATTTTACCTGTAATAAGAGCCTCCATGATGTAGGTTGAAGTATAACCAAGATCAATCGGGTTCCAGAGAGCCATCTGCCGACATGTTCCGTCTTCAATGTAGTGCTGCATCTCTGATGGGAGACCAAGTCCGGTAAGCTGAACCTTGCCCTGTTTCCCCTCGTCTTCAATAGCTTTTGCACTTGCAAGAACACCTATTGTTGTGGGGGAAATAATTCCGGCAAGATCAGGATATTTCTGCATTAAACCAACTGCCTCACGGTAACTTTTGTCTGCAGCATCATCACCATAAGCTACTTCTACAATCTCCATATCCTTGTACTCGGGTTTTTTAATCTCTTCATACATCCATTTGATCCATGCATTCTGATTTGTAGCCTGGCTTGTTGAGGATACAATACCTATTTTACCCTTGTTGCCGGTAAGTTCTGCTATAAGCTGTACCTGCTGGCGACCAATAAGTTCTTCCACAGAAGGAACAAGATCAACCAGTCTTCCGCCTACATTGATACCGGAGTCAAAGGACATTACCTTAATTCCAGCCTTCATTGCTTTTTTGGTAACAGGGATAAGTGCATCCCGGTCATTGGCAGAGATTGCAATCGCATCAACATGCTGAGCAATAAGACTTTCAATTATTTCAATCTGACCCTCTGCTGTCGAAGCACTCGGCCCCATATAGATTGATTCTACATCTCCAAGTTCCTTTGCTGCTTCCAGACCACCATCCCGTACTGCTTCAAAGAAGCCGTTACCAAGACTCTTTACCAACAGTACAGTCTTGTACTTTTTAGCCTCTCCGGATGCATCTTTCTGACCATTGGCAAAAACCATCCCTGTCAGTACCACAGAAAGCACTAAAATAATTGCTGTGATTTTTTTCATTCCTTTTCTCCTTTTAATAATAAACGTATTCTTATTTTACCATCTGCTTTTGTAAAAGTGTTAGGATCAATTTCAACAAAAAGGTATTAATATCTACACTAACCGCTATTCTTTAATTTGAAGGTTGAAGGTGAAATTGAATAGTACTTTTTAAAGAGTCTTGAAAAATGTTTTTCAGAAGTATAGCCAACTTTCTGTGCAGCTTTTTTTACGGTACTTCCATCTTCAAGTAATAGTTTACGTGATATTTCCAAACGCTTTTCAGTCAAGTATCTTGTAAAGGAAATATTCATCTCCTTTTTAAAAAGACTGCTGAGATAATTGGGAGAGACTGAAAGCATTTCGGCTATCTCATTTATACCGATTGCTTCATGAAAGCGTTCATTGATAATTCGCACCGTTCTCTGAACTATTGGAGGTAATTTCTGCTCGCCGGAGGAGTAACGGTACTTTTCCACTATTTCAGCAATAAGCTCATCTAAGGTATTCGATTCAGCGGGAACAGCAAAGAGTTTCTTCAGATTCTCAATGAGTAGTTCCTTATTTGACCTATTGACCTCAATAGAAGGTTTTGACAGTACGACTCTATCTATCAACTCTTTACGCTTTATATAACAGGCGGCATACAGATCATCAATAAATCTGCCTAAGCCGGTTTCAGGTATATTTTGAAGGATATCAGACTGTAGAACTCTTACATCCCCGGCTTTTATAAAATGGCGGTTCCTGAGCATTGATTCCAAACGGCTGAAATCATTTACAGCAGCATGAATATCCGGGTAGATCCCGGTTATCAGCATGGTTACCGGCAACCAGATGCTTTCCATCAATTTATTCTTTATAAAAGATAAAAGATTGTCATCAAAGGAATCTCTTTCAACTGCACTTTCCATAAAGAAAACCGTATGCTCATTATTCAGGAAAAACAGGGTATACATTACTTGTCTATCAGGTAATGTATCAAAAACTGTCCTGATATATCTGTTTCTTTCATATAGTTCCTCGGCTTCATGAAAACTGTCCCCTGTAAGAAGGGTAACCCGGTGAAAGGAAAACCCTGCAAATTCAGGAACATTACCAAATTCAATATTCTGATTGGCCAGTCTTACCAACATTGCTTCCCTTTTCTTCCTTTTCTCAGATAACTTTTCTTTTATATTCCCCTCTATTGTTTCCATAGAAGCACGGATCTCTTCAGCAGACACAGGTTTTAAGAGGTAATTTTTAACATCCACAGTTATAGCTTTCCTTGCAAACTCGAAATCTGCAAAACCGGTCAAAATGAACCACGTTGTATTACTATAAAGTTCAGGGCGTTCTCTTTTCAGCTCAGTAAGAGCATCAAGCCCCGAAAGCCCGGGCATACGGATATCGACAAAGCCGCCATCAGGCTGGAATTCCTCTACTTTTTCTATGAAGTCTCTGCCATTTACAGCTTCAACAATTTCAAGTTCATCGATGTTGAGATTTTCCAGAATTGAAACAAGAGAGTATCTTACAAGTTTTTCGTCATCAGCAATAAGAATCTTCATGTCATCAGCCCCTTGGGCTTATAAATCCTGATCAGGACAAGGGTTCCCCCCTCTTCGGCAGCAGCTATAATAAATGATGAGTCAGGGTAAGCTATACCCAATCTGCTTTTCACATTGCTCAGCCCTATCCCCCCCTGCTTTGATGAATAATCATTATGAAGTTTACGGCCTGAGTTTGTTATTTTTATTGAAAGCTCAGGACATGTGTTATTGATTTCATCAAGCTTAACTTCAATCTCTATGGTTCCGCCGTTATCCAAAGGCTCGAGCCCGTGAATCAGACCGTTTTCTACCAGAGGCTGAAGGAGTAGTCTCGGGATCCGAATCTGCTCTGCACTTTTATCTACATCTATAGTATAAGATAATCTCTCCTGAAACCGTATTTTCTGCAGTTCAAGGTACCGCCTGATAAGGATTATCTCCTCTCCTACAGTTGTTTCCCGTGAACGGTTTTGCAAATACCGCAACATATCCCTCAGTGCTGTTATTGCATTTTCAAGACCTTTGGTATCACCCATCCTATTCAGTCCCATAAAACTGCTTAGTATGTTGTAAAGGAAATGGGGCTTGACCTGTGCCTGCAAAGCCAGATACTCTGCATCCTGCTTCTCGAGGATCTCCCTGTATCTGAAATAATTATCGATGGAAAGAGAGGCGTATTCTGCAAAGGTTTCAAGTCTGACAATACCCAAATCAGTAAAAGATCCTGAATTAATAGTTCTGGATACAACGAGAAAACCCAGAATCTCCTTGTGTACTCTTAAAGGAACAATAACAACATATCCGCTGTATTCTTCTATCTCGACAACTTCCATCCGTGACTTTCCATGAGAGATATCAATATCTGTTTTCAATGCTACATAATTGTATTGGAAAAGAAATTTCTCCGGCAGGACACCGTTTTTAACTGAGGTGACATATTTATCACCGATGCCCTCGGACATAAAGATTGCTGCCCCTTCGGCGGTAGTATCATGAAGGACCCCTTTGGTTATGAGTTTTAAAATATCATGAAGATCCATTTTATCCGATATTGAGCTTCCCACATCCCGTGTCATGCTAAGAATACTATCTATATTATGCTGAAGATTATCCATGAGATCATTTATCCGCTCGGACAATCTTCCGAACTCGTCATTGCTTCTTAAATCCATTCTGGTTGAAAGATTTCCCCTTGAAATACTCTCGAAAGCCTTCTCCATTCGGCTTAATTTTAAGATGATATCTCTGGATATAAACAGGGCAATTATTATGGAGAGCAGACTTAAAACAATAACAACACTGAGGGTTGTTATGTAGGTGCCCCTTGCCAGTCTGTCCCCACTATTCTGCAGGCTTATTTGAAAATGATTCATAAAACTTTCAAAACTGTTAGTAAAGTAATAGGAAGTTTTTTGAAGTTCAGAAAAAAAGGGGATAAGTTCCGGATCTTTCTGCATCTCACTGTAGATATTCTCAGGATTCTTCTGTGACAGACTACGGAGCTTTAAAAGAAGCTGCTCCATATAGTCCAGCTTCTCCATTGCCCGGTCATTCAGGACCATCGCTGTATCACGCTGTTCAGCAAGCTCTGAACCTTTAATATTTTTCAATCCCGGACTGTTGATAAAGAGCCAGAACCGCTGCCGGTAAAGATCCGCCGAGGTCTTCCACTGTCTGATTGTCACGATAGATCTGGGGGCATAGGTAAGATTCCTCAACTGCCCGTACTCTTCAGGAGCGAACAGATCAAATACTATATCCTTCATCAGACTCATTATCTCTCTGGACTGCACCTGGAGCTGAGTACCCTCATTCATTGTTCTGTATATCTGAGAGAGACGGTAGCCGCTCCACGTTGAGAAAATCATGGATACAATAATTGTAAAAGAAAAAACAGACGACAGAATGATCTGCTTCCGAAATATAGTCATACGACATTGTACTCTATCTTTTTGGTTTCATAAAGAACAAGTTTAATTCATGACACATCCGCCAGTTTCCGATAGAGTAATAGTAATGGATGATAAAGAATGCATCTACAGAAGATGCCGCAACTGCAACAGGTATTTCTGTGTAGAGGAAAATTCAACACAGATCTTTTGTTCTACCGATTGTAGCACAGTTTATGCTTCCTGCATTGTCTGCGGAAGATACTTTAAGAAAGACACAGGCGTTTCAGACGATATTTGTTCAGAACAATGCAGCACTATACTGGAACAGTCAGCTAATTTTCAGAAGGCTCTGTGACTTTTTCAAACTTTTTCACAACAGTTTTGATCCGGTCCGGATATAACAGATCTGGATAATCGGTCAATGTTGTAAGATCGGCGCTATCCGAAAGCCCTTGAGTAAGAGCCTCTTCGAGAATAGGGAGACCGGTATCATAATCTTCAATATAAACAAGAAGAATAAACGCCTTTTTAAAAAGAAGATCCCCTGTTTTTTTCATGGATATCAGCTTATCGTACGTCTCCACAGCTTTATCATATCTTTTTTCGTTACTGTAAGCCTCAGCCAGAAGGTTTAAAATTTCTGTATCCCCCGGTTTACTCTCTGTGGCTTTCTCCAGCCAAGAGGCTCCGGAAGAAATCTCAAGCTCTTTTTCTGCAATACCGAGATATTTGTATATGTACGAGTCAGCTTCATCAAGGGTATCAAGTTCTTTAAGGTACGGATATGCATCTTTGTAATCATCTTTGAAGGACAACAGAAGAGCTGAATTGTACAGAGCATCTTTATTAACGGGATCTTCTTCCAAAATTGCCTTATACAGGGTAATAGCTTTGCTGCTGTCTCTGTTTTTATAGTATGCCCAGGCAAGAGCGGACATAACAAGATGATTTCCGGTATCCTGATTTAAAAGATCTTTAAATATCTTTATTCCCTCTTTATATCTTCCAGTCTCAACCCTGATCCGTCCGAGATTATATCCGGCTTTAATGAGAGACGGATTGAGAGTAAAAGCCCTCTCATACGCTTCTCCTGCATCACTGCTGCGGCCAAGTTCACTATAGGCATTCCCCAGGTTGTAATAGACCAAAGCCATTTCATCTTTCTCGGGCATGCTTCTGCAGGATATGAGCATGAGGGAAGGTATTAATAGAATTAAAAGTAACGCCGGGTTACTGCTCAAGTACAGTTTTTTCAATCTCTCTTACCTGGGAGCGGTACAGAGCCGAAATATTTGCTCCGTAGTCCGCAATAAGCTGAATTATATTCCGGGGGCTTTCGTCGGCATCTGATCCGTTTATACGGTCTCCTGCATCCCCAAGTCCCGGCGCAATATATGCCATTTCATTGACAAGGGGATCCATCCATAAAGTATAGAGGTCAATATGATCCACTGCCCGGATTATACGAAGAGAACCTTTCAAGGCTGATATCACATTGAAGAACTTGATGGATTTGGGCTTCACTCCCTGTTCCAGAAGGTACTTGACGATCGTAACAAAACTTCCCCCTGTTGCATTCATTGGATCCGCAAAAATAAGGTCTTTACCGTTCAGTTTATCAAGATCAAAGTAAGATTTTTTCAGGTCAAGAACATACTCCATATTATGTTCCTTCTTGGAATCATCCCTTTTAATCTTGAATAACGCAAAGGGGGTAAGATAGTTGGAAGAGGAATACTCCTGGATTTCCTTACTCATAATCATGGAAGGGAGAAGTGCTCCACGAAGCATTACACACATAACAGTATTTTCGATCAAATCATCGACATCCGGAATTTTGTGTATTGCATAATTCTGAACAGGAACATTAACCGGTGTATCAATGATTAGATAATTCTTTTTCTTTGTGCTGTTGTTCCCCCCGAAGGCAAGATTGAACAGCATCTCGTAACCCCGCTGAATATAGTACACAAATTCATGGTCCTGAGTATTCTTGCTTCTAAGTTTTGCAATAAGTCTCGACGCCTCACCATGGATCTCTTCAGGGGTATCAAAGGGGTAAATATGAAGGTGGGGTTCATTTGAAGACAACTCCTGCATAAGGTCACCCATATCAGTAAAAAGGTTGACAAGCTTCTTTTTTTCTTTTTTCAGCCGCTGTTCGTTATGGGATGTTGAAAGGATCTCAAAGGAGCTATGTGCCTCCACATAATAACGCTGAATTCTATCCAGATATTTTTTATCACTTTCAGTCAGATAACCATCCAGATCTGTTGCCTTTAGTATTATTTTATCCATACAACACTACTATATAATAGAAGAAGACAAAAAAAAAGCCCCGAACGGGACGATACATCAACGCTTTTCCGGAGGAGTAAAAAAAACGGCAGGAGCAAATCCTGCCGTTAAGCATCTCCTAGGGGAGTTGCCATCCACTCTGCGTCATCCTGACGCATCGTTCCTGGCGCTTCGCTCACTGGCGCCTGACCTCCTGTCATGCTTCCGCTTCGCGCGTTCGCTCGATTCAACTCCCCACTTCCCAGTCTATAGTTAGTCGCCATTAATAAAAAAAACGGCAGGTGAAAAATCCTGCCGCTTAGCATCTCCTAGGGGAGTTGAACCCCTGTTGCCGGGATGAAAACCCGGTGTCCTAACCACTAGACGAAGGAGACAAATAAAAATGAGCCGCACAGGATTCGAACCTGTGACCCACGCCTTAAAAGGGCGTTGCTCTACCAACTGAGCTAGCGGCCCGTACGTTCACTTACACTGTAAGGTACGGTGCGAACTATACAAATTTGATAAGAAAATGTCAATACTATACGATCTCTTTTGCTATATTCTGAACTCAAGTCCAATCTGTACATTGTATACAGGATGCAGTCCCGGTTCGGTTGAGAGTTCGGTACCGAACATTGCCGCATTAAGGGTAAAGTAATGCAGATCAAGTCCCAATCCCGCCGCAAAGAGTCCCTGATTAAGCCCTGCTCTAACTTTGAGAATCTCTAGAAGCGTAACCTCAGTTCCGATGCCAAGATGAAGAACCGGGTTTACTGCCTGAGAGGGATATAACCAGAAATCAAAGATATCACGGTAATCAGCATATACTTTTAAACTGCTGATAAACAGGTTCAGCTCTGAGAAATCCGGAGAATACATAACCCCTGCATCGAGACGAAATGGCGTTATTCCATAGGTGGTTGAAACAGGTGAGCTTCCTGAAGCAAATGACATTGTTGAAGTGTAAAGGTTATGAATTGACGGAGAATAGATATCGTGTGCGGTTAACCCTGCTGTAAAGACGTTCTTGTATGTATATCTGACCCCGAGATCAAAACCGATCCCAATCATAAAATCAAAATCAGCATTGAGCAGAGAATCCACACTGACATTCATTATGTTGAGTACCGATTCTTCGAACGAAACCGTTCCCCTGAAGGTTCCCTTCAACAGCATTCCAAGATCAAGCGTGTGGATTGATGGATCCCCTGCCGGGACCCTGAAAGCATAGCCCCCGCTTAACGTTATCTCCTCACCTGTATTTACTTCAACTGTTAACGGACCGGTACTGGAAATAGAACTGACTGTGCTGTTTAGAATCCCAAATCCCAGACCATTTCCCACATAACCAAAGGAAACAGGCCCGAGTAAGTCCAGGCCGGCATATATTCCTTGAAAAATTGTCGTTATGTTTGAATAATCCCCGGTTACAAACATATTAGCAATATCAAAAACAGGCCCTTTGAGTCCTAAGTTAAGTTCGGCGAGGCTAATCTCCTCTCCGGCAGATTTGAACCCTGCGGGATTATTAAAAAGATCGGAGAACCCTTCGTTTCTTGTTACATGGCTGCCCCCTACTGCAGAGGTTACCGGAGAGATATACTCTATGGGGTTATCATAACTGGTTGCAGCAGAAACTGCGGCAGTAATAAAACAAACAAAGAACAGAACACTTAACACCCTAAATATTTTCATTCTATATAACTCCAATTTATCTATAAGCTGAACATGGAATTAAGGTCAGAGTTGGAATAACCTGCCTGAGTTGCATAATAAAGAGCCTTATTAACATTTGTGCCATTTTTATCTGGCGTCGCAGCTAATATATTTACGTTACTAATGTCATTGCCATTGACCGGTTCTTGTGCGGCTAGAACTATCAGTGCTGCAGCAACAGTAAGATACTCTTCAGAAGTAACAGACGCATTGCCACTGTCAGCAGTATCCATAGCAGTAACAGCGTTAGACAGCCATGTGCCATCAATATCACCAATAGTTGTTGTATCAAACGTCATCGTAGACACTGCCTCTGCTATTGCATCATCCAGACCGGAAGCGCTGACTGCAAGCTGGGAAACAAGGGCCTGTGTATCAGGATCTGCGGAATCTTTTAGAGCGTCATAAGCTGCTTCCACTGCTGCAGGGTCACCGCTGGCCAGGGCTTCCTCTGCATACGCTATTTTCTGTTCAGGAGGCATGTTCGCCGGATCCCGCTGAGCCCAGGTAAGCGGGCTGTAGGTGAATATCTGCTGGCAGGAGAAAAGCACCCCTAAAAAAAGAATTGTTATGGTAAAAAGAGACAGTCTTTTCATACAAAACCTCCGCCTTACTTTAAATCTATCACTTACAGCATAAAAATCAAGACTATACCGTTTATTTCGGCAAAAGCCTCCTCTAAGGTGAGCGATAGCTCCGCGCATATTGCAGAAAGGATTGATAAAAAGAAACCGCAGACCCGGAGAAGACCGCATCTGCGGTAAAATATCCAATTTATGGCGTACTGCTTTCGGCAGCTAAAACCTCAGAGCAGCTTCCATGGTAAACCCGCTGTTAGGCTGGGAACCGGCAAACCGCCCCATCTCACGGGTAAAGTAGGATGCGTTCAGATCAAAAAAGAGGAGCTTAGCACCGACACCGGCAGTAACATATCCCTGGTTGATTCCGGCCCGTACTTTCATAAACCGGAGAACCTTAATCTCGGTTCCGGCATGCACACCGGTCCAGAAGGAGCTCTCGTTTTCTGAATCCGAATAAAAAATCTTCTGGTAATCGAAGTTAAAGACTGGATCGATAATAAAGCTTAACGCACCGAAGTCAGGATGATAGCTCACCCCTGCAGTTGCCTGCATTGGGATCTTGTAGTCTTTATTATCTCCTGCAGCCATGGGATCAAATGAATCGGAATTAATGTCCTGCACCAGGTACATGAACTGTGTGCCTCCGATATCCCTTACAGAAAGGCCGAACGAAAGGGATCCCAGCTGCACAATAGCCCCCAGGTCGAGACCAATTGCATTACCGGTGTAAACGTTAAACGAAGGAACATCCGCCAGAAGGTCAACAACAGCGATGTCTTCCATCTTTATCCGGTGCATCAACCGTATGTCTCCCCCTATATTGATACCGAAGGAATCTGTACCAAGCTTTAAAGAAAGACCGGCTATTCCTGTAGCGGTAAGTGCGCCGTCGAAAGCTGAGCCAAAAGCTGTGTTACCTGAACCATAGATATCTCCGTCAATAATCAGCCCCAGACCAAGGCCTTTTCCGACAATACCTATTCCGGCATTCATATTGGTTCCAATTCCGTTGGTCGTAATGACATCACTGAGAGCAGTTATCCCGTCTTCGGGATGACCGTCCATAAAAGCCTGAATCCCGGTCATCGACTGCTCTGTAGGCAGAAAATACGGACTCATATTCATGGAAAGAAGGGTAAATGAACCCCCTTTCATCGAGAACCCAGCAGGATTGGTTACAAGAGCCCCGTAACCGTGGGCATTCGCTGTAAAAGCTCCTCCCTGGCCGATAATTTCCGGGAGAACCGGAGCAAATAAAGGATCATCCAGAGCAAAGGAGGAACCTGCTGCAACAATAAATAGTATTAAAAGTATTGATATTT
>JANTFL010000059.1 GCA_024763455.1 Sediminispirochaeta sp.
TCCAGAAAGACCTTGGGACTGCCCACTCCATGTCTCACGCTCTTTCCGCTGTTTTCGGACTGCAGCATGGTCTTGCTAATGCAATCTGTCTCCCTGTTGTTATGAATTACAATAAAGAGGTATCCAAAAAGGAATATGCACTGGTGGCACGGGCTTTTGGTATTAATATATTTGACTTGAATGAGCTCGAAGCAGCTGAAAAGGCTATTGAAGCGGTTATTGCACTGAATAAGAGAATCGGCATACCTGCTTCACTGAAAGAGGCAGGTGTTACAGAGGATAAACTGAGAGAGGTTGCTGATAAAGCATATCTCGATCCGTGCCATTTGACAAATTCCAGACCCTGTACAAAAGAAGATCTCTACGATCTGCTTGTTCAGGCATACAAGGGGGAATTCTAATGCCGGGGGGATATACAGGAAAGATCCTCAGGATCAACCTTACAGACAAATCAATAACTATTGAGAATCCGGTTAGTGATTTTTACCGTACATATCTTGGCGGCGGCGGATTCGGGACCTATTACCTGCTTAAAGAAACAAAACCGGATACTGATCCGCTTTCCCCTGAAAATGTAATAACCATTGCTCCGGGTATTACCACCGGTTCTGCTGTGAGCGGTGTGAGTAGGTGCAGTTTAACTGCGCTCTCTCCCGAAACGGGAGGAATCGGTGATTCCCAGGCCGGAGGAAGTTTTGGTCCGTATCTTAAAAGAGCCGGCTGGGATGCCGTTATTATTACAGGAAAAGCCTCAGTGTTTTCCTATATCTACATCGACGATGATAAAGTGAGTATTCTTGATGCTTCACCGGTCAAAGGGAAATCGATTCTTGAAGCACGGGATACATTTGAGGAAATGTACGGTAAAAAGGGCGTTTCTGTCATGCAGTGCGGACCTGCAGGGGAAAAAATGGTTAAATATGCCTCGGTTTCCAGTGATCTTCATGATGCCTACGGGAGAACCGGTATGGGTGCGGTATTCGGCAGCAAGAATCTCAGGGCTGTCGTTGTAAAAGGAACCGGGAAGGTTGTCTTTGATAATCCGGAAGGTCTTAAAAAGCTGGCTCAAAGTGCAATAAAGAACATCCCGCAGTCCGGGTTTGTTTCCACAATCAAGGAACATGGGACAGAAGGAATTGTAATAGGAAATGCTGAAGCAGGGAATTTATGTACCCACAATTATTCTACAGGGTTTCACAAAGACTATGCAAAACTTGACCGAAGCACGTGGGATGATTCTTTTAAAAGTAAAGGTACAACCTGTTACGGCTGTGCTGTAGGATGCCGGAAGACAGTAAAAGCGGAAACCCCCTACAAGGTTACTGATAGACTTGGCGGACCGGAGTTTGAAACGATCGGTTTGTTGGGTCCGAATCTGGATATTACCGATCCTGTTGCCGTTGCCAAAGTTAATGAGCTCTGTAATACCTACGGGGTAGATACAATTACCTTTGGAGGAATTGCCTCGTATCTTGCCGAGTGTGTAGAAAAGGGTGTTATCACCGATGAGCAGCTTGGTTACAAGGGCTATGGATTCGGTAATCCGGATGGAATCATATGGCTTATAGAGCAGATCGGAAAGCGTGAAGGGATAGGAGATATCCTGGCAGACGGGTTTGAAGCCGCCATACAACATTTTGGTGAAGAAACCAGAAAATACGCAGTACATGTAAAGGGACACGGGTTTGCCGTACATATGCCTCAGGTAAAACCCTCTCTTGCTCTTATGTATGCCGTTGTTCCCATAGGGGCCGATCATATGTCCAGTGAGCATGACTGGCTTATGACAGATGACGGCGAAGCAAACAGGGGGCTTGGAATACTGGCCAGTGATGATGCTGCTTCCACCGGGACGAACAAGGTACGGATGGCTGTCTATTCCCAGTATTACTACTCTATACTTGATGCACTGAACCTCTGTATGTTCTGCTGGGGAGCCGGGAGTTTGTACACCTATCCTGAACTGGAGGAGCTGGTTAAGTACTCCACCGGTATGGATATGACGTTCTTTGAACTTATGAAAGCAGGGGAACGAAAGATAACCATGATGCGGCTTCTTAACTTGAGACGCGGATTTACGGAGAAAGAAGACACTCTGCCTGCAAAGATGTTTGAGCCTCTTTATGATGGACCAACAAAAGGTCGTTCGGTGGATGAACAAGCGTTTGAGAACATGAAAAAACAGTACTACGGTTTCATGGGCTGGGATAAAAAGGGTGTTCCTACCCCAGGCAAACTTGCTGAACTTGGTCTTGAGTGGGCTGTATAATTACTTTTGGGCGGAATAGAACTTTTCAACGACAGCTTTAAGAATTTCAGGCTGGTTTGAAACTATTCCGTCCACTCCCAACCTAAGCAGTTTCTCGGCAGCCTCCGGATCATCCTCTACCCATGCTATTATACCGTACTTTTTTTTCAGTTTCTGTGTCCTTACCATCTTCCTTGTGACCTGTGCTTTGTCCGGCTTCAGAAAATCAGGTTTTGCGATATACTTGCCCGCACCCCTTTGAAATATGAACGGCACTTTTGGATGAATTGCATATATTACCCCGGTAGGAAGGTAAGGAGCATATTTTTTAATCCCCTTTACCGCAAAGGGGTTGAATGATGAAATGATCACCCTTTCTTCAAGTCCGAACTTTTTAATGAGTTCAATGGTTTTTTTCTCCATAACACCGTATTTCTTCCGGTGATGTTTAATCTCAATATCGTAATAAACCTTGTCGCGCATAAGTTCAAACACCTCTGCAAGGGAGGGGATCTGTTCCCCCTTGAATTCCGGAGAAAACAAAGAACCTGCATCAAGATTTTTAACTTCGCTGTAATCCAGATCCTCCACCAGTACATCGACTCCTGTGGTTCTTGCGGTGTTAAAATCGTGTATAACAACCAGTTCGCCGGATTTGCACATGTGGATATCAAGTTCGACGCCGGGGATATTGTTCTGTAAAATACCCCGGAATGCTGCAAGGGTATTTTCAGGATACGCTTTGGAGCATCCGCGGTGGCCGAATAAAAGAGGCCTTTTTGCAAAAGGGAATATATTCATAATGGACCTAAGGTAATGAATTTCTTATACTTAGTCCACTATGAATTTGAAGAAACATATTTTTATATTTAATGCGATAGCCTCTATCTATAACTGGTTTTTCGGCGGGCAATATTCACGGTATATGAAATTACTGTCGGAAAATATTCATCGCATACAAATAGACTCCAAGGCAAAAATTCTTGATATTGGATGCGGGACAGGAGCTTTTACCAAGGCCTGGACCGATATGGGGTTTGATGCAGCGGGGGTTGATAGTGCTTCACGAATGTCTGCTTTGGGAAAAAAGAGGGGTCTTAAGTGCAGTCATGGAGATGCCCTTGGAGGGCTCCCCTTTCCTGACCGGAGTTTTAGCCTTGTTGTCTTTTCCTATGTGGCCCATGGTTTGGACAGGGAGAAAAGGATAAGCTTGTACAGAGAAGCAGCAAGGCTGACCTCTTTTAAAGTGCTTATTCATGATTACGGCACAGAAAGAACTCTCGGTACAGATCTTATTGAATTTCTGGAAGGGGGCGGGTACTTTGAGTTTGTAAAGACGGGCATAGATGAAATGAGAGAAGTTTTTTCAGCGGTTGAGGTTATTCAGGTTGACAGGAATGCCTGCTGGTATCTGTGCACTCCATAACCTTGGGGTTTAAACGGGAAAGTTGAGTTCCCAGTTGACTCCTCCTTGTGTGAAATAGCTTATATCTCCTTTAAGCTGTTCTTCGACTATTGAAAATATCAGTTTCATCCCCAGGCTTTCAGATGTTCTTGGATCGAAATCGTCCGGTAAACCGGCTCCGTTGTCACTCATCAGGAGTTTGATCATCCCTTCTCCGGTTTTAAGGAGAGAAATGCGTATCTCTCCACCAGATTCACCGGGGAATGCATATTTGAAGGTATTTACAAGAATCTCGTTCACGACAATACCCAGTGGTATTGCCGTTTCTATCGATACGGAAATTTCTTTCAAATCGGTTGTAACGGATACTGCAGCGGAGGTTGCTGCATAGCTGCTCTTCAAAGACTCTACAATATCTTCGATGTAGTCGTTAAGATGGATTGAGTAGAGTGATTCAGACTGATAGAGTTTTTCATGAACCAGGGACATGGAATGGATCCTGTTTTTCATCTCTTCAAAGACTTCACTTACCTTCCTGTTTTCGGTGTATGATGCTTTTAGGCTAAGAAGCGATCCAATCATCTGCATGTTGTTCTTTGTCCGGTGATAGAGTTCTTTGAGCAGGACCTTTTTTTCTTCTATAGCATGTATCAATGATATTTCTGTTTCTTTAAGCCTGGTTATGTCCATGAAACTGACAATAACCCGTTTGAAATCTTCTTTTTTTTCTGGGAACTTTACATTCAGGAGCAGGGTTAAAGGAACTCTCTGGAGACTATAGTATTTCAGTTCCGAGACGAATTCCTTTTTACCCTCCCAAAGCGCAATAATTTCCTCTTTTATAACACCGAGCTGGCTTGGGTCAAAAAATTTTTCAAGGGATCCCAGAACCTGTTCCTTTGTTTCTGCTCCTAAAACTTTTATAGCTTCACTGTTAACATTTCTGACTCGAATCAAAGGAAGGATTGATTCCACATAGTCAGGATGCCTGCTCATATAGTCTCTCAGGTCTGTTACATCGGCTTTTTTTAGCCGGTCCAGTTCCTCTATAAGGGTACTGAAGTCCTCCTCCCAGATAGGGATCCCGGCATTTTCAAAGACATTCCGGTACTGCTTTTCACTTTGTACAAGCTTAATTTCGTTTGTTTTTCGTTTCCTGATATCGTTAACTATCGAGAAGTACAGGTCTCTGCCATGTGAACGGACAGGAAATACGACAATTTCCACCGGGATACGCTCTCCGGTTTTTGCTATATCGACTGATTCAAAGGGTTTTCCATCATAGGTATTTACGTCAAAGATAATAACACTTGTATCATTCTTTTTGTTTTCATCAGGGACGATATCAGACAGAGACATCGTGAGCAGCTCTTGTCTCGAATAACCAAGCAGATTGCAGAAACTTTTATTCACATCAATAATGTGATCGTTTTCGTCACTCAGGAGAATGGGTATACTGGACCCTGAAAACAGAGAGGCGTACAAATCTTTTGAATTAAACCTAAGATCCTTCATGCAGTACATTCTAACATCTATCGGGCTAAGTTTAAAGCAGCAAAAAACTGCAGCACGGGGGGGAGGAGTGAAACCCCATGCTGCAGAAGGTAAATAAGAATGAAATAATTTTAAGGAACAATACCGAGAATTACGTCGGTTCCCTGTTTGTTTACTTTAAAAATAAGCTCTTTGGAATTATTGCTGTTGATGATTTTGTAAAAGTCCATAACGCTGTTGATTTTTTTACGGTTGATTTCCTTTACAATATCACCGCTTCTGAGTCCTGCTTTGAAGGCTGATGTATTCTGACTGACAGCTCCAATCATTACCTTTCCTATATTGGATTTAAGATTGAGTCTTTCCTGAATATCCTTTGTAATTCCGACAACTGTTACACCGGGCCACAGCGACTTTGAGTCTTTGACTATTTCTTCTTCATTTTTTCTTGTAGCAATTTTTACCCGTAAGTTCACCGGATTATTGTACCGAATTACCCTGAATGAGTACGTCTTTCCCGGCTCCAGGTTCCCCACAACATGGAGAAGATCATCTGCATCTTTTATGCTGTTTGAATCTATTTTTGTAATGTAGTCCCCGGGTTTTATTCCCCCTTTCCATGCGGGAGATCCCTTGTATACGTTGAAAACAAACGCTCCGTCTTTACCGGTAAGACCCATGTCCTTGGCTATTCCTTCAGAAGGATCACTCATGGATATTCCAAGCCATCCATATTCAACCTTACCGGATGAAATAAGTTCGTTTATTACTTTCTTTGCATTGTTTATGGGAATGGCAAACCCAAGACCTATGCTCCCTCCTGACTGTGATGCTATCCAGGTATTTATCCCTATAACCTCGCCTTTTATGTTAACCAGGGGGCCTCCGGAATTACCGGGGTTAATAGCGGCATCTGTCTGAATATAATCGGTAAAATTTGTACCGAGACGGTCATCTGCTTTTCTCCCTACAGCACTAATAATACCGGAGGTTATGGTAGAGCTGAAACCCAGAGGGTTACCCACAGCAAAAGCAATATCACCTGCCTGTACGGTATCAGAATCTCCAAGATCGGCGATAGGAACGTCCTCTTTTGTTGTAAACTTTACCAGTGCAATGTCTTTTCTTGGATCCTTGCCGACCAGTTTGGCGTCAAATACCCTGTCATCGTACAGATGGATTGTTATTTTATCTGCGTTTCCTGCTACATGATTATTTGTCAGTACATACACCGTATCGCCGGTTTTTTTAACAATTATTCCGGAGCCCAGCGCTTCGCTGCGGAATTCCTGTGTTTTTGGTTTCTCCTGCTGCTGCTGATTCGGATTCTGCGGCTGTCCGGGAAAATTAAAAAAGAAGTCAAAAGGAGACTGCATTGTTGGAACTTGTCTTTTTTCAACAGTTTCTACATTAATGGTTACAACAACCGGCAGTACTTTTTTTGCAACCATTCTGTTTGCTTCCTGCATTGCTGACAGGGTACCGGCTCCTGTATACGCCTGATATTTATACGCACCAGTCTCTGCTCCTGCAGTAAGCACAAAAGTTGTCAACAAAATAGCGATTAAAATCAGTATCTTGGTTTTTTTTCTATTCATGGTTCTCACCTCCTTGAATTTCCTGTTTATACAATACAGCTTAATTGTTACAGAAACCTTTCCGGATGATTACATTTTTGTAATGTTGTAAGTTTTGACTTAAAGGGGGAAATTCAAAGTAAATACTGTACCGGAGGATGAAGTTGAAACGTCAACGGTTCCTTCATGGGCATTGACAACTGCTTTTACCAGACTTAAACCGAGTCCGATCCCCGGGGTATTTCTCTTTGAGGGACTTCGGTACAACCGGTCCCATATAAAGGGAAGTTCCTCTTGTTCTATTCCTGACCCCTGGTCGTGTATTGAAATCGAGCAGTTTGTAGGTGAACTCTTTGTCTCTACCTTTATAATCCCTCTATCCGGGGAATATTTAACTGCGTTGTCAAGAATGTTTCCGACAGCTTGACGGAATCGTACCGGATCGGCGTGTACCGGTTTACTGCAGTCAGCGGAAAGAGTGATCTCGATATCCCTGGTCTCAGCGATAAAAGAGTAGATTTCAACCAGTTCAGAGAGGACATCTTTTACATCAAGGGGTTCTTTATTGAGTTTCATTATTCCGGTTTCTGCTTCGGAGATATCCATTACCGTATTCAGCATGGTAAGAATCTTGTCCGACTCCTCCAGAGTTAACGAAAGGGCCTCTCGCTGGCTTTCACCGTTTTCAGGATTCTGCAGTGCAAGTTCAGCGTATCCCCGCATCCTTGTCATGGGGGTCCTTAAATCGTGGGCAACCGTGTCCAGGGTATTTTTCATTTCAAAGATAAGGTTTTCGATTCTTGAAAGCATTGTATTGAAGAGAATAATTACCTCGTCCAGGTCGTCTCCCGATTTCCTGCTTTCCACCCTTGAGGCAAAACTGCCTGTTTTTACTATGTTATGCAGTGTTGCATTAAGATCCCTCAGGGGTTTCATCGATCTGTTTCCCAGGAAAATCCCCACCAGAACACTTAATGTGATTAGAAGGATTACCAGGAGCATAAAGTTTCTTTTGTACAGGTTAAGAAGGGAGACCCGCCGTGCAGTACTCATTCCTATCTGCAGTATATACTCCGGAGAAAGTTTTACCGAGTTTATTTCCAGGCTATAGGGTGTCCCATCTGCCCGCAATACAACTGTTTTGGAAAAAGCTTCTGTTTTAAGTTTTTCCAGCTCTTCGATGTTGAAAATTTTCCAGGCTTCGGGATATTTCAAAAAGAGGGTTTTGTTGTTTATATCTGAAATCCTTACAAAGAATGCCCTGTCTCCGTATAAATAGGACTCCACTTTAATTTCATCAATTACCTGGTCGATTCCGCCTGATTGAAAGATTGCCCAGTAGTTAAGAAGTCTTCTTCCCGTAATCGTTTCATCCTCAGCTTTCATGGATGAATAGAGTGAAAAGAGAGAAAATGTAAAGAGTATTGCCGAAGCTGCTATAAAGAGTGTCGAAAAGAGAATGGTAAGTCGTACATGTAACTTGCTGAACGGCTTACTGATCGTCTCGAATAACATATCCTACACCTCTTACTGTATGGAGAAGTTTCTTTTCAAAATCCTTGTCTATCTTTGAACGCAGCCTGGAAACGAGAACATCTACAATATTAGTCTGCGGATCAAAGTCATACCGCCAGATTTTCTCCATTATAAGGGTTTTGGAAAGGACCCTTCCTTTGTTCCGCAGCAGGTACTCCAGTAGAGCAAATTCCTTGGGCTGAAGCTCTATCTCCATTCCACCCCGTTTAACTTCCCGTGAGATAATTGAAAGGGTTAGATCCCCGCAGGTAAGAACTGTTTCCGGTAGAGATGATCCTGATCTCCGTATCAGGGCCTGGATCCTCACTAAAAGCTCGGAAAAGGAGAAGGGTTTGGTCAGATAATCATCACCCCCTCTCTGCAGCCCCTGTATCCTGTCATCCACCTCCCGCTTTGCACTTAATATTATGATCGGAGTTTTAACTCCCCGTTCCCGCGCTTTTTCAATTACCGTTAGACCGTCCATTCCCGGAAGCATGATATCAATCACCGCTGCATCATAGTCTTCCTGTGCAAGAAGTGCATACCCTTCCTCTCCGTCGGAGGCAGTGTCTACGGTGTACCCTGCCTCCTTCAGTCCTTTGTGCACAAATGACCGAATACCTTTGTCGTCTTCGATAACAAGTAGTTTCATCTGCTTACTAATCGACTCCTACAAGTTTATTGTTGACCATTTTCCGGACCGTTCTGGTATCGAGAATACCTACCGGCTCAGGGTTCTCTTCGGATTCCACCACCGGGAGCTGCTCCCTGCCAAGCTGTTTCAAGGTTAGAATGGCATCTTCCAGGGGCTCTTTTACCGTTATAACCTCTGGTGCAGGCTCAACAATATCTCCAGCCAGGATCCACTCCCAGGTATCCTGGGAAACCATCAGCTGTTTGATATCGTTCATTGTAATCATTCCGACCGTTTTACCCTTCTGGTCAATGACAGGAAGGCAGAAGTAATCATTCTCCGAGAATAACGAAACTATCTTTTGTACTGAATCGGTTATTTTTACCAAAGGAACATCTTTGTCGAGAACATGCTCTACCTTCCATTCGGAAATAACATCTTCTTCTGTAATATTCTTTCCGGTTTCCTTTGCCAGCTGAGCTGCAAGTTTGGTCATCGGCGGTCCAATGATCTGAACAATAAAGGTCGTGGCGGTAACGCCGGTTATAATAATATCTCCAAGATCGTATCCCCCCGAAAGTGTCAGTCCGTGAAGGTGCTGCGTTGCCATTATTGAAAGTCCAATAGCAACACCCCCCTGGGCAAACAGGCCGAGACCCGTATACCGTCTGACCGCAGGATCTGCATTGGTTATTTTGGCACCGATCCATGCACCAAGCATTTTACCGCCGCTTCTGAATAGCACGTAAAGAGCGACTATAATCCAGACAAATCCAGGCATTCCGCTCAAAGTAAGCCTGGCGCCGACGAGGACAAAGAACAGTACGTAGATGGGAGATGAAAAGCTCTTTATCAGTTCAAAGAAATCCTTGCTCCGGGAAGGAGCCATATTTGTCACAACGATACCTAATGTCATACTGGCAAGAATGACATCGACATCAAGCAGCAGGGCCAGAGAAATAAGAATAAGCAGTGTCCCAATTCCGAAAACCATTGTTCTTGTTTTGTCGGTGCTGTACCGGACTATCAGGTTCATAAAAAGGCCTGCAAGTCCTCCAAGGATAATGGCTCCAAAGAGTTCTATGCCGATCTTTCCCAACTGTGCCAGGATGGAAGCATTCCCCCCTATGATAATCTGAGCCGCACCGGTTCCAAGCCCGTACAGGGTCATTGCCAGCGCGTCGTCAAGGGCAACTATGGCTATGAGTGTTGTGGTAAGTACCCCTTTTGCACGGTATTCCCACAGAACATTTATAGTAGAGGCAGGATCTGTAGCTGAAGCAATTGCCCCGAAGACAATCCCGGCTGCCAGAGAAGCAGCAAAACTTTTAGTGAACAGGTAGAGTACAATCGTAACCGCAATTGTCACCAGGGAAAATGCAAGAACCCCTTCTCCGAAAAGTATTGCAGAAAACTGTTTCCCATACTTTTTCATGGTACTCCCATGGAGTTCCCCGCCGACAAGAAAACCGATTATACCGAGTGCAAAGAAATTAAAACTCTTCAGTGAGTCGATAACCGCACCGTCAATCAGCCTAAAACCGCTTTTACCGATAAGGATCCCTATGGCAAGGTACCCCAGTACTTGGGGAACCTTTATTTTTTGAAAAAACCATGCTCCTGCAATTCCTCCGAAAATTCCCAGCCCCAGAAGAAACAGGATGTTTGAACTTAATTCAGCCATGTTTTTACTCTCCTTGTGTCAGCATTTTGTATGCTGTTTTGGAATCGTCAACTGACAAGAGCTCTTTCCGGAAGCCTTCGTCTTTCATCAACTTACTTATGGAAGCGAGAAGCTTTAAATATTCAGCGTGCTGATTATAGGCTGCTGCAACCATGAAAACTATTCTAACCGGGGTGTCATCCAGGGCTTGATAATCAATGATATCCGCTTTGTTAATCGCAATAGAAACCGCTATATCAGATACTTCGTAGATTCTTACATGGGGAATGCCAATTCCAAGACCTATACCCGTACTCATAAGTTTTTCCCGTTCCCAAATTGCTTCTTCAAGTTTCTTGGGGTTTTTTACCTGGGGAGCGGAGGAAAGATTGTTGATTAAAGCAGTTAAAATATCCCGTTTTGTCGAGAAATTTGTAATCAGGACCCTTTCCGGAGCAAGAAGGTGCTGCAGATCGCTGAGTTCCTGTTTTTTCTCTTTCCCGTTTTTCAGCTTTTTACTGATCCAAATATCAATTTCACTTTTCTTAAACCGCCATACGTTTCCCAGCTTTCCTGCCGGGATGTCTCCTTTTTGGGCCCAGTCCAGCACGGTCCGTTCGGAAACCTTTATGTATTTGGCGACTTCTTCTATGGTCATAATGGTGTCTTCCATAATTACCTCCATTGATTTCGCAGTAAATATAGTGAAAACGATTCAAAATGTCAATAAAAAGTGTGTAATGTTTGTAGATGTTTGTTGGATTGCTCGACGATTCGGTTTTTTTATCTTTCCCAAGTATAAAATTTCTGGTAGAATAGCCCCATGGATGATTCAAGAGTACAAGAAGCTTTTACAGCGGCAGTAAAAGCACGAGAGAATGCATATGCCCCTTACTCGGGATTCAAGGTTGGTGCTGCTCTGGCAGTGAGAGGTCTCAGTAAACTCTATCCCGGATGTAACGTAGAAAATGCCAGTTACGGGGGGACGCTCTGCGCTGAAAGAACAGCAATGTTCAGTGCTGTTGCCGAGAACGGAAAAGTGCCATTCGAGTTTTGTGTTGTAGTAACGGATACAGAATTTGCAACTCCCCCCTGCGCCTTATGCCTCCAGGTGTTTAGTGAGTTCTGTCCTCCTGACTTCCCCATATACCTGGGGACGGTAAAAGAGGGGATACAGAAAAAGCTGCTGTTGAAAGAACTGCTGCCGATCCCTTTTAATACTATACCTGAGTAACCTCCAGTATAACCAACCCGTCACAATTGTGGATTTTTCTTGCTAACTGGAGATTTCCATAGTATAATTTCACCTTTCCTGCTTCTTGAAAGTTCACGCTTGTCAAGAAGTAAAATCTAATACGGAGGAATGAGGATGAAGAAATTTCTACTACTGTTGGTTATCTTTACGGTACTTACAACAGTACTGTTCGCAGGGGGCAGTCAGGACCAAAAAGGGGACGGCGGTTTCAAAATGGCTGCAATTTTTCAGACATCAATTGAAGAACCCTGGGACGGAGCAATACACACGGCATGTGAACAGGTTGCCAAGGAGCTTGGGATAACCTACGAGTTTGCTGAAGGTGTTCAGGCTGCAGATTTTGAAAAAGTTGTGCGAGAATACGCTGAAAGAGGTTTTGATCTTATCGTCGGCGATGCCTTTCTTGCCGGTGAGGAACCTTCCCGCAGGGTTGCCAAGGATTATCCGGATGTAGCTTTTGCGTTTGGTTCAGAACATGGGCCCCAGGATCCGAACTATTCGGTTTTTGATAACTGGATACACGAACCTGCCTACTTAAGCGGCATAATTGCAGGAATGATGACCAAGTCAAATGTTCTTGGTGTTGTTGCAGCTATACCTATCCCGGAAGTTAACCGTCTGGTTAATGCCTTTAGAGCAGGAGCTCAGTCTGTAAACCCGGATGTTAAAGTTAAGCTTTCTTTTATTGGAAGCTGGTTCGATCCTCCAAAGGCTAAAGAAGCTGCAGTCGCTATGATAGAGAGTGGTGCTGATTATCTATACGCTGAAAGGTTTGGTGTTTTCGAAGCTGCAAAAGAAGCAGGTGTATTTGCCTTCGGTAACATGTCTGATCAGAATTCCCTTGCTCCCGATGTTGTCGTCACAAGCTGTATCTGGGATGTATATCCTTTAATAAAGAACAGTGTGGAAGCTGTGCAGGCGGGAACATGGAAGGCTGCAAATCTAAAGGACTGGTCAATGATGGCTGCAGGGGGTGCGAAACTTGCTCCTTATCATGGATTTGATTCAAAGCTCCCGCAGAACGTAAAGGATAAAGTTGCCGAAGTACAGGCAAAAATCCTGGATGGGTCATTTGTGGTGCCTGTTGATGAGTCAGAACCAGTTTCAGACTAGATTTAAATAAAATTTAAAAATTAGCCTGCTTTATGCAGGCTGATTTTTTCTACCGAAAAAGGAGGGTTCAATTCTGGAAAAACAACCTGTAATTGAGATGAGGAATGTAACCAAGCGGTTTCTTGATGTTATTGCCAACGATAGTGTAACTCTGGAACTTTTCCCTGGAGAGGTGATTGCACTTCTTGGTGAGAACGGTGCCGGTAAAACCACTCTTATGAATGTTCTGTTCGGCTACTATCAGCTGGATGGGGGAAAACTTCTTGTGAGGGGGAAGGAGGCTGTTTTCAGTTCTCCAAAGGATGCAATTGAAAGTGGAATTGCAATGATTCACCAGCACTTTACCCTGGTTCCAAGTCAGACTGTTCTTGAAAACGTAATGATTGGTGTGGAGGAGAGTTTTTTCCTTAATATGGCAAAGGCAAAGAAAAAACTCTTGAGAATAGAAGAGCAGTTCGGTCTTTATCTGGATCCCGATGCGTATGTATGGACTCTTGCTATTGGCGAGAAGCAGAAGCTGGAAATTCTTAAAGCTCTCTATCGTGAAGCGGAGATTCTTATAATGGATGAGCCGACAGCAGTGCTTGCTCCTACCGAAACAAAAGAACTCTTTGACACTCTTAAAACCCTGGTTAACAAAGGGAAGTCGGTAATTTTCATCTCCCATCACCTGCAGGAGGTCATGGAGATTTCTGACAGAGTTATTGTTTTAAGGAACGGGAAGAATGTCGCAGAGAGAAAAACATCTGAAACAACAATACCTGAACTTGCAAGCCTTATGGTTGGACGGGAACTCCTTGAACGGCTCGAGCATGGTGAAAGTACCCCCGGGGAGCCTGTTTTGGAGGTTGAAGGGCTTCGTGCAAAGAATACCAGAGGAATAACTGCATTGGATGGGGTGTCGTTTCAGGTTCGGGAAGGGGAAGTCCTCGGTGTAGCCGGAGTTTCCGGAAACGGACAAACCGAACTATCGGAAATCCTTTTCGGGCAGATATTACCCGAGCAGGGCAGTATGAGAATCCTCGGGAAGGAAGTTCCCGTGGGCAGCCCCAAAGCGGTGATCAAATCCGGTGTTGCGAGGATTCCCGAAGACAGAATAGCAACAGGCCTCTTTATGGACCTGTCGGTAAAAGAGAATATGATTCTGGAAAGTCACGTTTATGAGCCTATCTCAAAAAAGGGACTTTTAAACAAAAACGAGATTGAGTCTTTTGCCCTCTCCTGTGTAAAAAGTTTTCAGGTAAAAACTGACGGAATAGAGGCTCCGGTAAAGAGCCTTTCCGGTGGAAACCTTCAGAAGGTCATTTTGGCACGGGAGCTGGTGGGAGATCCCAAAGTAGTTATTGCCTGTCAGCCTACCCGCGGTCTTGATGTCGGTGCCATGGAGTACGTTCATCAAGTCATGCTCGATGAACGGAGTAAAGGGGCAGGGGTGCTTCTTATTTCAGACGATCTGGATGAGATCTTCCTTTTAAGTGACAGAATTATTGTCATGTATCAGGGAAAGATTATGGGTGAAACAGATAGTAAACATGCAGACAGAGATAAAATTGGACTCTGGATGAGCGGGGTGGCATCATGATAAGTATGAATATAGTAAAACGAAAACCTCTTCCCCACTGGGTAAGAATCGTAATTCCCTTTGCAGCTGTTATCGTTACATTGCTGATAGCTGCAATTCCTATTCTGTTTGCAGGAGGGAATCTGGGCAGAGCTTACTACTCCCTTTTTTACGGGGCATTGGGTAACCGATTCAACCTTTTAGAGACCTTTGTAAAGTCCAGCCCTCTGATCCTGACCGGTCTTGCGGTTGCTTTTGCTTTCAGGGCACGGTTCTGGAATATTGGTGCCGAGGGACAGCTTTTTGCCGGAGCTATAATGGCTGCAGTTATCGGGATTAATTTCCCCGGTCTGCCTTCATATATTCTTGTACCCTTTATTATGATAAGCGGATTCCTGGCCGGAGGGCTTTGGGCTGCGGTTCCCGCATTTCTTAAAACAAAGTGGAAGGTTGACGATGTTGTAACGACCCTTCTTTTAAACTATGTAATGATCCATCTTATGGGATCGCTTCTGTTTGGACCGCTTCAGGCTCCGGGATCTTCCTGGCCCCGGTCAGCGGCGATTGCAGATGCTGCCCATTATCCGATTCTGATTGCACGCTCCAGGTTTCATATCGGAATTCCTCTTGCATTTGCTCTTGTCCTGATAATCTGGTTTATTAATTCCAAAACTGTGTTTGGGTATCAGTCCAAAGGGGTTGGGATAAATATCCGTGCTGCTGCTTTCGGTGGAATAAATACGAACATGGTTATTCTGAAAACTGCCCTTATATCCG
>JANTFL010000060.1 GCA_024763455.1 Sediminispirochaeta sp.
CCCTCACCGTACTTTTTTTCCAACACTGCTGGAGGAACTTTACCTTTCCGAAAGCCTTTAATCTGAACTTTTTTAGCGTAATCCGTTAAGAGTTTCTCGTATTCTTTCTTTGCAGCATCTTTTGATATGGTAACCGTCAGCTGAACGGAAGAGTTGTCTTTGGATTCCAATTCTTTCTTAATAATCATTAAAAAACCTCTTTAGTTAATTATTTAGTAAATATATATAATATGTAAAAATAGTTCAACAAAAAAAGCGACCTGCATATACAGATCGCTTTTAAAAAGAGCGAGAGACGGGATTTGAACCCGCGACATCCACCTTGG
The DNA here is from genome assembly GCA_024763455.1 of Sediminispirochaeta sp. Taxonomy (GTDB): domain Bacteria; phylum Spirochaetota; class Spirochaetia; order B11-G9; family B11-G9; genus B11-G9. The sequence continues at coordinate 327 of JANTFL010000060.1, forward strand.
CAAGGTGGAGCTCTACCACTGAGCTACTCTCGCAAGTATGAAGGGTTAAGCCTTCCTTGCCTCTGCTCTTTAGTGCGAGAGAAGGGACTTGAACCCTTACGCCGTATGGCACTAGATCCTAAATCTAGCGTGTCTGCCAATTTCACCACTCTCGCAGTGATCATTATGAGCCGTGAAGGGATCGAACCTTCGACCCGCAGATTAAGAGTCTGCTGCTCTCCCAGCTGAGCTAACGGCCCAAGTAAAAATGGTGAAAAGCATAAAGCTTCTCTACGCCCGGCAGGATTCGAACCTGCGACCTACGGATTCGAAGTCCGGCGCTCTATCCAGCTGAGCTACGGGCGCATACTTCAAACACCTACCGGTGTTACGGGTGGATAACGGGACTTGAACCCGCAACAACCAGAACCACAATCTGGCGCTCTACCAATTGAACTATATCCACCATCTTTTCAATTGTCACGCTTTCAATACAGAAAGCGTGCTGGTAATATGTATATTTTTTCATCTTTTGTCAAGACAGGACTGGTGGAAACGGAATAATTAATCCACCCTGGCTCTTAAGGGACAGACCCTCAATTTCCAGGGGACTTCTTTCCCGGAAAGAGCATCAGTTACCTTTTTTCTCAAAGCCTCGAGGGACGGAGCACCTAATTGTTCGGAAAGATAATCTCCGTAACCGTATACAGAATGAGACGGGGAAAACCACCTGTTAATTTCAGCTTCCGTTATCAGTCTTTTTTGCATGTATTCCCTCTTTTCCAGTTCTACTTGCGAGAATCCCGCTTCATGGAAGTGGTTTTTAAGATCCTCAGCAGTCCATCCTGTAAGCGGTGTTCTCCCTGAGTTATATATTTCATTTTCGGCTTCAAGTAGAGCCTGCCATTCCTTGGGTGTAAAAATCCCTTCTGTGAGTATTTCGGTTAATCTGGTGGATTCAGATGGAATTACTTCACTTAGAACAATGCTGCCCCCCGGTGAAGTCAAAGCTTTAATATGCTCAAGATATGATCGTTTATCCTCTGTCCGGGTTAGAACATTCATCCCTATGATTCTTTCGTAAGCGATTCCATCTTCAGGTGTAAAATCTAATAGCATTGTATTGTGTATTTGTGGGCGTTCAACCTCGGGCAAACCGGCTGTATGGGCATTGAGAATGTTATATTCAGCTGGATTTAGGGGTCTGTCCCCGGGAATTGCAGTGATAAGACCTGATGTAACTGTTCTGCAGGCTTCCCATAAGAGAAGCCCCCTCCCAGGATTTATGACGAGGACTCTGTGATGGGGAGCTATAATCGCCTTTTTAAAAATAATTTCTCTGATTTCAGCAAGATATGTGCTGTATCCTGATGTCAGACGGCTTATCCACGCATCCTTCTTTTGATTTGCCGGTGCTGTCGAAAGTATTTCTGGAAATGGAGCACCTGCGGTTTCCACATTAATTTCTCTATGTTTAATGACTTTTTGTCTTATGGTTTTCTCATATCCGCAATCTGAGGGAGTATAAAAGACCTCGCCTGCCAAGTTGTCAGGAAGGTACTGTTGTGGAATCCAGTGATTTTGATAAGCGTGGGGATAAAGATATCCTTTCCCATGGCCGAATCCCTCTTTATCCCGTGCTCCGTCCCTCAGATGGTTGGGTACTTCTCCTGTTTCTTCTTTTTCAACGGCTTTCAAAGCATCAAAGAAACCTAATGTTGAGTTTGACTTAGGAGCAATAGCCAAATAAAGTGCGGCTTGTGTAAGATGAAATCGGCCTTCCGGCATTCCCACCCGGTCAAAAGCAGTAGCTGCTGAGGTTACAATACTCAATGCTGTAGGATCAGCAAGCCCAATATCTTCCGAGGCGCTAATCAGCATCCGCCTAAAAATAAAGCGGGGGTCTTCTCCTGCACGTACCATTTTTGCCAGCCAGTATAGAGCAGCATCAGGGTCGCTTCCTCTAATGGATTTTATAAATGCACTGATGATATCAAAATGGTAATCCCCCTCTTTGTCATAAAGAACAACCTTTTTCTGGATACTTTCTTCTGCAGTCCTCAGGGAAATAAGGATTTCTTCCCCCTCAGGGGGAGGGAATTCCTCCGGAGTTGTCTCGACTGCAAGCTGAATTGCGTTTAGAAGAGATCGGGCATCTCCGTTTGCTATATCTATTAAATGTTCCAGAGCTCCTTCCAGAAAATTTACCTTGAATTTCCCATATCCCCTCTCTTCATCAAAGATAGCGGATTTTGCTATCTGCAAAAGATCCTCTTTTAAAAGTGGTTTAAGCTGGAATACTCTACTTCTACTTACAAGAGCTGAGTTCACTTCAAAATAAGGGTTTTGCGTGGTGGCTCCAATGAGAATAATAGTTCCATTTTCAACCCATGGGAGGAGGGCATCCTGCTGGGCTTTGTTCCAACGGTGTATTTCATCAACAAAAAGAATTGTTTTCTTCTGATAAAGAGTGTATCTCTCTTTAGATCTATCAATCTCTTCCCGAAGATTTTTTACTCCTGACAGTACCGCATTCATTGTTGTAAAGGTGCTTTTTGTAGTGTGAGCAATAACTCTGGCAAGTGTTGTCTTTCCTGTTCCCGGTGGACCGTAAAAGATCAGAGATGAAAGCTGATCAGCCTGAATCATTCTCCGTAACAGTCGTCCTTGTCCAACAATATGATCTTGACCTGTGTATTCATCAAGCGTTCGTGGACGCATCCTGTAAGCGAGAGGCTGCTCTTTTGTGTTATCAAAAGATTCAAAAAGTTCCATAACCGGTTATACCATGTTAAGCGGGGACGGAGCAACGTTGCGCTTACAATTTTTACCTGGATAGGATTAATTTGGATAGGATTATCATATAATAGCTTCTTCTTCCCTTGCATTATAGTAATTAATTGACCAAAATAAGATTATGATAGAGAAGATATATTTTGGGAGAACGGGACATAAAAGTACAAGGACAATATTTGGGTCTGTTGCAATAGGAGAACTTACTCAAAAAGAAGCAGATCCTGTACTGGATCTACTTTTCAAATACGGTGTCAATCACATTGATACTGCGGCTAGTTATGGTAATGCTGAAGATAGACTTAAGCCTTGGTTGAGAATCCATAGAGACAAATTCTTTGTTGCTACTAAAACAGAAAAGAGAACAAAGAAAGAAGCCTGGAATGAGCTTATGACCTCTTTGAAAAGAATGGGGGTTGATCATATCGATTTATGGCAGTTTCACGGATTATTTAATCAGGACGAATGGGATACAGTCATGGGCAAGGATGGTGCTCTGGAAGCTGCCATTGAAGCAAGGAAGAAGGGTATTATCAGTTATATCGGTGTGACAGGGCATGAGTACCGAGTCCCTAAAATGCATATACAAAGTCTGAAAAGGTTTGATTTCGATTCAGTCCTCCTTCCCTTTAATTATTTCATGATGACCGATGAAGAATACAGGTTGGATTTCAATGAGCTGCTTTCTCTCTGCAGATCAAGGAATGTTGCGGTTCAGACTATTAAATCACTTGCTCGTTCTTACTGGGAAAAAGGGGATCAAAAAGGTCCTACCTGGTATAAACCTATAACTGATATTGAAGATATCCGGAAATCAGTCAGCTGGATTCTGAGTCACGATGGTTTGTTTCTCAATACAACAGGAGATGTTAAGCTGCTGCCTCATATTCTGGAAGCAGCAGCAAACCGGATTCCCAAACCTGATAGGTCAACTATGGATGAGATGGTAACAAGATTAAATATCTCGAAAATCTTTCCCTTCCCGATGGATTGAGAAGAATAATACAACACTAAGATTCGAAGATAGGTTTTAATATTTTACTTTACGTATTCTATTTATTTTGCTTTCGGTAGTATAACTCAGACCAAAGTACCCTAAGAACTCTGTTTGGCGGACGTTCTAATATATCAAGAATCCCTTTATGGAGAAAACTGATGCCGCTAAACCTATAATCGACAGGGGTGCTGACAATACCAGCTTTAACTGGATTGTTGGCAATGTAGATAAATGTATGCAGGAATTGGCGAAAATCAACAATAATCTTACTTTTAAACCGGTCATACCACACATGACCATGTAGACCAAACGTTCGATTGTATTTTTGAGCAAAAACACCAAGTATCCATTGCATTATAGCTGATAAACTTTCATTATTTAGCGGTTTAATTATAAAGTGTATATGATTCCCCATGATACAGAAGTTATTCACCTGAAATTTATATCTCTTTTTGGCACGCCTTAGGATAAACATAAACATTTCTTTTACAAAAACAGATCTTAACAGGTATTCCTGCCTGTTTATTCTCGCATAAACATGGTAACGCGCACCATTTTTTAATGTTCTTTTTTGCCTCATATACTTGTATTACGGTTATTTTTTTACTGTTGCTTCAAAAATAATTTTTTGTTGCTCCGTCCCTATCTTTCATTTGTATTTTTTGTTAGCTTTTATGCATGATTGGCAAAATAAACCTTTTACACCCAGAGACCAAGAGGGAAATGGTTCTTCCAGAGCATCCATTACCGGATATTCGTTGGATATCTGGGGGATCCTGCGGGGGGAAAACGATCTGTAGTAAGAATATTTCCAGGAGATTGGGTATAAAAGTATATCATGCAGATGATAACAGACTAACACACCACGAAAAAGCAGATGTTGAATTATTTCCGACTTTATCCAGGAAGATAAAGTGGCCGGATTTCTTTAATTCAGAGGTGATTGAAATTTTAAATTTTTGGGAGTGTCTCTGTTTTGAAAGGATGGAGATGATATTGGAGGATCTTGCAGAAATAAACTCCACCGCACCTGTAATTGTGGAAGGTGTATACGCTTATCCCGAGTTACTGAAAGCTATTACCCCAAATGCTCCGTCTGTGTTTCTGTTTGCAGAAAGGGATTTTCTACGGTCCTGTTACTATGGACGTGAATCAACCCTCTGGATGGAAGCGCCCATTGCTACATGTGATGATCCTGAGAAAGTAAAACTGGAGTGGATGGAGAAATGGATTCCAATTGATGATGATCGTAAAAAAAGAGCTACTTCTCTAGGTTTTCCCTGTCTTGAAGCAAGTAGTAAAACTGATTGGCGGGTCTATGAAGCCGAAATAGAACGGCTTTTAATGCTCCGTCCCCATTATACCGCTATTGTATAGTCAATGTTACAAAACTGTAATAGAAATGGGGCTTTTTTGCCTTGACGATTGTAAGTTTTAGTGCGAATTTATAGATGAAACTAACAATTAAGGAGGGAGCTATGAATTACACAAATGAGTATGCATACAGTCAGTCAAGCGCCCGTGAACGAAGCATCATTAAAAATGTTTATCTGTGGATGACGGCAGGACTTGCTTTGACTGGTGTTGTGGCCTTTGGCATATCAAACAACCCTACTATTATGAGGAGTATTCTTGGCAGTCCTTTTCTCTTTTTTGCCATAATTTTAGGTGAACTGGCTCTTGTCATGTATCTATCTGCTAGGCTTATGCGTATGAGTGCACAGGCGGCAACTCTAGCTTTCGCTGCATATTCGATACTGAATGGAATAACAATGTCGGTGATTTTTCTGGCATATACGGGAGCTACTATATCATTAGCATTCTTTACAACAGCTGCTACATTCGGAGCGATGACACTCTATGCTTTCATTACTAAAAGGGATCTGTCGGGATTTGGACACTATTTAATGATGGGTGTTATCGGAATAATAGTTGTTTCAATTATCAATATATTCCTAAAGAGTCCTGCAGTGTACTATCTGATATCTTATGCCGGAGTATTGATCTTTATGGGACTTACTGCTTATGACACTCAACGGATTCTTCAGATGAGCAATCAAATGAGCGGATCTGTGGAAGAAAGTATGTATATTAAACTCTCGATAATGGGAGCTTTGAAACTATATCTGGATTTCATAAACATTTTCCTTTTTCTTCTAAGGATCTTTGGGCGTAGAAGATAGAAAATTTCACCAAATGCCGGTGAAACTCCGGCTTGATTATAGAGGATTGCCGTTTGTAGTATTACAGGCGGCAGTTTTTTTATTTTCCCGGGAATTTACTCTTTAAATCTCTTGTGATTTTTTTATGAATCTCTGGATCTTTATTTTTAACCAGTTCAGGTATATCTCCTCCAATCCCTACGCAATCATTTTTTACAACAAAAATTCCGGTAATTCCCTCTATGCTCATAATCTGATCAACAGTTTTTTTAACATCTCCATCCTCTTTAATCATATTGCATGCAAGGGTAGCCGCGGTATCTGCCAAAGCCCCTGAAGTGGAAAATACTGTTGCCAGATCACATTTACCAAGACTCAATGAGTGGCCCATAAAGCTTGATGATGAGCATACAGCCAGGGGAGTCGTTTCAGGGGCGATTTTAAACGCAATATTCTCTCCCAAGGGGGTTTCTCCTGTGTAAAGTCCTAAAAACAACTGTTTTTTTATAATGATGAAGATATCTCCACCGTTTTCTACGATAGCTTCTTCACATCCTGACGAAATAACTGCCTCCGCAGCCTCCTGTGCAAAGGCTCCTGCAACAGCAGCCATGGGACCAACACCTGTAAGGTCTGAAGCTGCTTTCATCATTCGTGCTATTTTGGGGACAGACCCCGTAAAAAAGTGTTTTTTTTCATTAATCGGTTGTAGTGTTGCTTTAAAAACAGGATTTGCTGCGAGAAATCTCTCCAAGGCCGAGCGTTGTTTCTTTATTTCCGCTACCGCCGCATCAAAACCGCAGGAAGAAACTTTATAGTTGGCATCTTTATAGGAGAATGAGCGGAATGTCCTCATTACCTATTCCTGAAAAATCGACTGGCACGCCCCATAGGGGCAGTTGTCTATACATCCCAGGCAGTCGATACAAAGATCGGGTTCAAAGACCACCTTCATTGTTTTTTTGTTTTCTATATGAAGTGCGTCGACAGGACAATGGGTGAGACAATTACCGCAGGAGGTACATATCTGTTCGTCCCACCGGAAAGACTTCTGGGCATCATCAATGGAAACCCCTTCCTTTTCTATAAATGCAATCCCATCTGCAATATTCTTCTCTGATCCGGTTACGTCAAGGATCATTGATCCCTGTTCTTCAGCAGTAATTCTTGCCCTGTAAAGATTTATAATCAGGTCAAAATCCTTCACCAGGTGATAAACGATTGGTTTTTCCACACTGTTTTTATTGAAAGTAAGTAAGAGTTTTCTCGTTTTCATACTTCTTAGTCCTTAACACTGAGGGATTTCATCTTTTGATTTTCAGGAAGCTTTTTAAAAGGTTTTGCAAGATAGAACTTACCGTCCTCTATCTCTGCCTTAAGAATGCCCGCTATCGTGAGAGCCTTTTCATATGAGGACATGGATGATGATTCAATCTCCTTTCCAAGAATATTGACCGTGCCGGATTTAAGTTCTTCGTAGGTAACAGTTGCAAGGGTTTTACCGGTTTTATTGGGATAGTCATATGAGTAGTCTATTACCGGTGCCTTAATATCCCTGTCGGCAATAGTTGTAAACTTTAAAATCTCTTCATTAAGTATGGGGATGGGAATCCCGACTCCCACAGCCATTGAGACTCCGTAACCCTTCAGACTGACCCCCCGGATAAACTCAGCATCCATCTCTTTCATATCTCCGGTAAGTGCCAACGTTCCGGCACCCTCTTCGGGAACACCGTTTATCCCCCTGACAACATCCGAAGTGTGCTGAGTCCCCTCTGCATAGACATGCCCATGAGCTCCTGCAAGCCATACTGATGTTCCTATCCCGATTGTTTTGTAAAAAGGATCATTGAGCAGTGGAGACAACTGCCCCGCAGAGGAATACGAAATATTACCCATATTCGGTTTAAGCTTGCCCATATAGGTATAAATAGGTTTGTTTGATGCATTAACGGCAACGTTATAGTTCTGGTAGCAGTTTCTGGGGTTAACCATGATTGCCTGATTGAGATCATTTATGGTGAAGGTTGTTCTTATCTCCCTCCTTGGATACTCATCTGTCCCATACGAAAGGGCGAAGAGCTGCAGTTCCTCGCCTGCGATAAGTTTTTCAATGACATGTCCTCCGCCGAAACGGAACTCCCCCGGATAATCCAGGTTTGCAGGATCGTTATGCCGCAGCTGTGTAGCTCCGATAAAAAGATCCACCGCAGCGATACCGGAGTACGCCAGGACATCATCTATCCATGCCTCGGTAATACGGATCTTCGGGTTACTGTGCCCAAAGTTGATAAAACAGCCGGATGAACACATCGGCCCGAAGGTGGCGGTAGTAACGACATCCACCTCCTGAGCTGCCTTTTCAACCCCTTTTTTATCGACATAGTCGATAATCTCGGCAGCTGTCAGAACGACAGCCTTCTTTGAAGCTATTTTTTCATTAATCTCATCGTATGTCTTCATAATGTGGTGTATAGTATCAGTATGAAGTCGATATTGCAACAATTACCGGCTGACCGGTTATAAAATAAGGATTAATGGACGAAGATGAGGTATAATAAAAACATGGAGCAGCGAATGAAAAAATGGATCTATATGAGTGTGTCAATAGTAGCGGTACTATTTCTGTCCTCCTGTGCGACGGTTAAAAGTGTGCCGCGTCCTGGAGCAGTCGAAAGGCTGATGGAGCTGGTAAACAGCGGTGATTCAGAAATGGTATCTTCCCTAACTACTATGCCGATGCTTGTTGACGGAGAGATTGTGCAGCGTGAAACGGATATTCGGAATTTCTGGGATCTTGTTGCAAAAGCACGGTTTGCGGTAAAGACAGGAGAAGCGTTTTATACCGAAAAAGCCGGAGATGAAACCTATTTGCTTTTTGGAGATTCCATGGAGGTGCGCACCTTTTTTGAGAAATACGTTCCGAAAAATGCAGTTACCGTGACAGTTGAAGGGGAGACGGGACGATACATCTTTCTGCTTTCCGGCAGGAAGGGGCGGTATACCTATATTTTCGGTTTTACGGGGCCAGTCGAATGATGAAAAGAGTAGTTATAGTATTAGTTTTTTTCAGTGTTGTTTTCGGTATATCCGCACAGAGTGCTGATATAGTATTTATTGACGGCTGGGTCGATCTAAAAACCGGCGGTGAAATAATGGAAGCCTTCGAGGGTGATATCTTAAGGAATGGTGATTCGGTAATTACCGGTGATGACAGCTATGCGGAACTGTCACAGAAAAATCTCAGTACGATAAAAGTGCAGCCCAATTCCGTTTTTACCATTACCGAGAAAGAGGGGGATGGGGGTAAAGAAACTGTCCTTTCAACAACTGTAGGATCAGTTTCCTATAAGTTCGGTAAGCTTTTTGGAAAAGAACCGAAGATTGCAACCCCCAGTGCCATTGCGGGTGTCCGGGGAACAGAATTTACCGTCTACGCTGCCGAGGATGGATCTTCCCTGGTAGCAGTAACAAGCGGACTGGTTACGGTTAGTTCCAAAGGGAAATCGGTAGATCTTGCAGCTGATGAAGGGGTAGAGGTTAAGGCAGGTGCAGCTCCTGGTGAAAAGTTCAAACTAAAAGGCCGGGAACTCGATTTCTCTTCTTGGAATAATGAGAAGTATAATGCGCTTGTTTCTGATCCTGTTGCCGGGCTGAAAAATCTTGACAAGCAGCTGGATCAGTTCCTGGCTGATATAGGGGACTATTCTGCAACCCTGAAACAGATGAAAGCAAAGAAAGATGAGTTCCTGGCTGAGTGGAACAAGCTTAAAGATTCCGGAGATACCGATAAAGCAGCTGCTTACTTTGACAAGAACCTGAAACCCTTGGACTTGAAGCTCGGTCCGCTCTACCTGAATGTGCGGTATTACAGTCTGTCAGCACTATCGTTTAGAAGATACATTCTCGGAAAACTGTACGTGGATTTGAAAGGGAGGTACTTCTCCGACCCCGGAAATCCTGTTTATACCGATTTTTTAGCTGCATATAAGGGTATTCTTGGAAAATTTGAAAGAACCGTGGTACCTTATCTTAATGGAAACGATATTTAAGGAGAAAAATAGTTATGAAAATTAAAATAATAGTTCTTATAGGTGCGGTTCTTATCGTCCTGTTAATTGGCTCCTGCAGCCTGTTTGGAGGGCTGTCGATTGATACACGAATTACTCAATTTGTAGCGGATTTGAATACAACGGACCGGGCAAACATTATTGATAACTTTTCTAGCAGCTGCGCATCTTACAATCAGTTTAATGATCCAGCCTATTGGAATAGTTATTCCGCTTTTGATGTTAATTATACACCATTCACTATTACTGGGGTAGTAGTAAACGGAGAAACTGCAACGGGAAGGTTAACAAATAGCGGGGGTGGTTATGATATAAAGTTTACTCTGGTAAACGATGGGTTTATAGAGGGCTGGAAGATTATAGAAATCTATATTGATGGATCTTTGCAGATTCACTAAGGAATAGGAAGATGCAATTCCCCGGAGGGATGATATGAAAAGAATAATAATTTTATTAGGTATAATAACCGCCTTGTCCGTTTTTACCTTCGGGCAGGATATGTTTGCCTCCTTTATTGACGGCGAAGCGTATGTCCAGGAGGGCGGAGAATGGTACGACCTGTTTGCAGGAGATGCTCTTGATTCGGGCAGTACCGTTAAACTTGGAGCTGATACAGTAGCTGAGATTACTGCCGGTGGTAAAAAGATAGTGCTGGACAAACCCGGCGTTTACAAGATCAAAGAGCTTCTGGAAAAATCGGTAAGAAATGCATCCTGGGGAGATAACGCAGTGGTCAAGAAATTTATTACCGGAACCAATAAAGCTGCCTCAAAAACAGCAGTTATGGGGGTTCGGGGAGATGAAGCGGAGAGCACTTCAGTTGAATGGCTTACCGAAGACAATATGGTCCTGACCGACGCAAAGGAGCTTATCGAAGAGGGGAACTATCAGGAGGCAATATCATTGCTTGCTGAAAACAGGGATGAAGCCTTTGACGAGGAACTTCCGGAATATGATTTCTACCTCGGTAAGTGCTATTATATAGCAGGTGAACCTGGGAAAGCCCTTGCGGCGTTCAGTAGAGTAGATCCTGACCCTTCTGCTGAATTCTACCCCGATTTTGTAATTTTAGAGGGAAACCTCTTTCTGGACTCCTTTAATTTTGAACAGGCTCTGGATCTTTTTGATGAATACCTGCGTAAAGACAATGTTTCCGAAACAGCTCAGGCTGTTACCTTCTTCTCCGCTAAGGCACTTAATGCCATGGGTAATAAGGATGAAGCCAGAAAGCGGCTGAAAAGAGTATCCGACATGAATCCGGCCAGCGATATAGGGAAGGAAGCAGAATCTATTCTGAATTCTTTTTAACTGTCTGAACCGAGTATAAAAGTACCGGATCCGAAGGAGGTCTCTCTACGGATCCGGTTTTTTTCGTAGATAGTGGTTTTATCCACTTTAATTTTTAACTGTCGATCACCTGCCAGGAACCCAAATGCCTATAGATGATTTCTTCCGATGTAAGCCCCTTGGTGTCTTTCAGCCATTCAATTAATCCATTTTGAAAGGTACTACCCAGATCTACTCCGAGCCCCAGGTCTGCAAAACATGTGTAGTTGTAGAGTTTACTCCCGACGCCAAACTCCCAGGCAGCTTCAAGCAGCGGGAAGGGTATTGAATCAAGCTGCGGGGTAAGAGCCTTTCCCCAGGCAGGATCTTTTGCTGCAAGTTCCAGGGTATGGAACTGTGGTCTCTTTACATAATTGTATGCTTCTTTTTTGTCCAGTTCTCCGGTTTTTCTTTTTATAATATCAATGACATATTCAGCTATTGCCGGTGCCGATGTTAAACCGGGGGATCTTATACCTATTGCATTGATAAAGTTTGACGGAGTATCATAGTCTTCAATAATAAAATCATTGGTATTTGGCTGTGCCCGTAACCCTGCAAAGGTTTTTACCGTAAGCCGTGTACTTATTGATGGAACAAGCTGTTTTGTTTTGGCGATGATTTCATCAATCCCTTCCCGGGTCGTTCGGATATTTTCTCTCTCATCATCACCCAGGTTTACTGCTGTCGGCCCTAAAAGGATATCGCCTGTTATTGTTTTTGTTACGAGAACTCCTTTGGAAGTCTTTGTCGGAGTCGGGAAGATTATTCTGTTGACATTGTAGGTGCTATTGGGCTCTAAGAGAATGTATTCCCCTTTTCTTGGTGTTATGGTATAGGAATCTATTCCTGCCATTTTTGATACTATGTCGCCGAATACACCAGCGGCATTAATAATCATTTTCGCAGATATTTCCCCCTTGTCGGTAACGACGGTGGTAAGGGTATCTCCTTTTTTAGTGAAACCGGTCACGGTATGTCCCATAAAGGGTGTTACGCCGTTTGTTACTGCATTAAAGAAAAGAAAATTAACCACTTCCATGGGGCAAATCACCCCTGCGGTGGGAGCAAAAAGAGCAGCTATTGCTTCTTTGTTGAGATTCGGCTCCATTTCCCGCAGCTTTTGCTGATCCCAGATCTCAAGTCCCGGGATACCGCGCTCTTCCCCTCTCTTTTTCTCTTCTTTTATTGTTTCCAACTGTTTTTTGTCAAATGCAACGACAAGTGAACCTTCCCTTTTCAGGCGTAATCCCAGCTCCTCCTTCCAGTTGTCATAGAGCTCGTTTCCCCTTACCACCAGCTGCCCCCGCAGCTGGTCACTCTGGTCATCGTATCCGGAATGGAGAATCCCTGAATTTGCTTTACTCGTCCCCTGAGTCGGGGTGGTATATTTCTCAATTAACGCTATATTCAGTTTGTATTTACTCAGCTCGTATGCGATTCCGGCTCCTGTAACACCTGCTCCGATTATTACGATATCGTAGTTCATGTAAGTCCCCCTGCAAGGTTGTAGCCGTTTTCGTACTGCTCAAGGAAATTAAACTTCGGTTTATAAGCATCTCCGGCCAGGTATATGTTTTCAAAATAGGGGTGTTGTTGATTATGCTCCGTCCCCGCCTGCCATGCATCAATATCCCATTCAATCCCGATCAGATCTCTTAATTTGTGTTCCATGGAAAACTCTCCGTCAACTGCCAGAGAATCCACCGGGTATTGGAGCTTTTCTCCGGATTCTGTTTCTATCTCTACAGAACTGATGTGCTCGTCACCCTGAAGCCCTAGTATGGATTTGTAGTTTATACAATTCTTTTCGGTAAGAGAATGTGAAAAAAGGGTAACATTAAGCCCTTTTCGTTCTGCGATAAGCGCTGTTTCCAGGGCATATTCTGAATCTCCAATTATTCCGAGATGTTTCCCCGGGAGAAAGCTGTACTGTGTGAGCATTTCTGATACCTGATAGGTGGTAAAGGTTCCCGCACCCCTATAGCCGGGAAGAAGTTCTTTACCATAGATTGACTGTATGGCCCCGGCCGCTATAATCAGCATACCGTACTTTATTTCCAGGTTCTTTTTCCCATCAACATTGACAGTGCAGCTTCCGTTTTCTTTGTCCAGACCGATAAGTCTGCTGTTTGGGTTAGCATACCGGGAATAATCACTATTTTCTAAAAGAAGATCCCGGAATTGTTTTCCTGTTATCTCCTTTGAAAACATCTCTGTTGATTTCTTTATGAATGGCATCAATGAGAGCGAATAAAGGAAGTTATCCCTCCCTTCAAAAAGGATACTATCTGTTTCCCCGGTTTTCAGTAATCCGTCAAGAACCCCGAAGCCCCCGGGCCCTCCTCCAATTATGCAGTACTTGTACGATTCCATATGCTCCCCTGTCTGTCTTTCTCTCAATAAAAGAACAAAAAAATACAATATTGATCAATAATAATCTACAGGAGATACTTAGTCAATCATGTTATGTAAAATTGTCCTTGCAATAATTCCGCCAAACCAATACTATTAAGGATCAGGAGGATCTTCATAAATGATTACACAGGTTTCTCATTTTTACGTAAAAGTTAAATCAGATCTGGAAAAAGCTTTCAGGGATTTCTTCCCGCATATGTCGTCGAATTATATCAAGATGTCAAAACTCTTTAATAAAGATAAAAAATATCCGGTTCTTGCAGTTGAAAAAGTAACCGTCTTTACCAAAGACGGTGATGAAGTTGAATCAGCCCGTTTCCTCGTCCCCTCCGAGAACAACAATTTTATCTGGATTCAGTCTGAGCTTTTTGAGTTTGAAGGATTTGTTGAAAATTGTGATGATTAATTCTTGCTTTTTCTGTTTTTCCTGATAGGCGGAAACACAACAAAGGAAAGAATTACGATTGAAGCAAATGAAACATAGAGAATGGTAAAAAAAAGCGGCGGAAAGTCATAAAAGATAATCTTCCGGATAATTCTTCCAACAAAGGAAATTCCGGTATCAGCATACTGACCGGCTTCTCTGCGCAGTATCCATTCAAGTTCTGTCAAAGGGCAGACCATACCGATAAGTGCTTCCAACGCAACAAAGAAAGAAGCTGCCAGGTGGGTGATCCGAAAAGGAACATTCCGTATCCACTTCCACTTTAAAAGTCCACCGGTGAGGATCAACACCTCTCCAAAAACGGTAAACAGTACATAAAGGAAGTGAAATGCTACCACTAAGTCTGCAAGAGTGCC
>JANTFL010000061.1 GCA_024763455.1 Sediminispirochaeta sp.
GCCGGAAAGGCAGCTTTTGAAAAACTTAAGAAAGGGTCCGATTGGCAGTGGGACAGGGAAGCCATGATCAAAGAGCTTACGGATGTGAAATCCAGGGGGCTCTCCCTTGCCGGTTATGATATAGGGGTAATCAATCAGTTCGAAGGAGACCTTACTGCTGCTGAGGATAACCTTGATATATTTTCGGTAGATACAAAAGTAAAAGGAGGGGCATATTCCCTCTTTCAAACCAAACTCTGGATGGGAAAAGATGCAGAAAGCCGGAAAATTTACAGGGATAATCAAGAGGCAGTGGAAGCTTCCGCCGATTATATCCCCGATTTGATCGAATACATCGATTTTTTGTCTGTCCAGGATGAAGAGTTGTTCGGATTCCTGCCGGATGATCCGGCTGCGGAAATAAAAGACCTCAACGAACACTATACCCAATTCGGTAAAGAACTGCAGGCTCTCTCCAATGATGGAAGGGAGGTTATCAACGGAATTCACTCTTTTCTTAAGGAGCGTATGATCCGGGGATTCTATACCCTTGCAGAAAACACCTACCTGCTGCGGAATGAACTGGGGGATTTTTACCAGAACCAGAAACAGTACCCCCGGGCAATCGATCAGTACAAGCAGGTTCTTGCAATTGAGCCCTGGGACATAAGTGCGAAGTATAAACTGGGCCAGGTGTATCAGCGAAATGGTAATTGGGCAAAAGCACAGCAGCTGTACCAAGAAGTTTACAATGAGGATCCAGTGTACGGGAACGTAACATCCTTCTACAATCAGCTTGCAAGGGAACATGCAGATCATCTCACGTTCACCGGAACCGCTTTTGCAGATTCCTCCATTTTGAGTACGGAAGCCTTAATAACGTATCTGGAAAACTTTTCAGGATCAGTTTCTTTTATGCTGACTTACCAGAGCAGTTACAACCTTTTTCCCACAGACCCTGCCGAACTTTATGCTCCGACTTCATCGTATCAGAAACTATCTGCAGGTTTTCCCATAAAAATCAATTCTGTCCAGGTAACACCGTCAGGAGGATTCTATTTATTTTCTGATCTTGTGGATCAACAGTCCCGTATAGATTTTACTGCAGATCCGTATCCTCTGACCCTCGGTAAAGCTTTTGGATTGTATCCGTTGTTCAAAGTTTCAACAGCGTTCGCTGCGGGTCCTCTGTACATTTCAGGTGGGTACGAGTATACCTGGATGGAGGATACGCTCCGGACAGGCCGAAACCCGATTTCCTACCAGGAAGGGACCGGAACAATGCAGGCTGATTTTGGATTTATCAAGAAACCGGTGATTCAAAATACATTTGCTTCAGTTTCGGGATATGCAAAATTTTTTAGTGATGCAGTCAGTTCCTACGGAATTTTTACTGAATTGAATAATGCTTTCGCTATTTTGGATAAACCCAGCGTACAGCTTGGAATAACAGGAAGTTTCTCATGGGAGGATTCAAAAGGCACGTCCCCTGATTACTGGGTACCTGTCGGTTCCCTCAAAGGCGGAGGGGCTTTGAGTGCATCTATCGCAGTAGATAATACAAGGGAGCGGGCGGTTTCCGATGATATCAGGTTCTATGGCGGATACTACTCTGATGATACCGGAAGCGGTGCAGAGTTTTCTTTGAGCAATACCTTCAGCTATTCAAACAGGGATTTTAACGGCTACCTGCAGCTTTCAGGATCAGTAAAGGGACAGTTTGATTACTGGTCCTTTACAGTTGAACTCGGAACTGATGCCGGATTGCCCGGTCTTCTATCGCTTTAGAGGAGTGATTTAAATGAAAAGAAAAACTGCTTTATGTGCTGTTATTTTTATACTGGTTTCAATGATGGTTTCGGCAGGGGATTTCCAGAAAACAGTGCTGGCTTTGTACAAATCCTCGGAGGGACAGACTGCCAAGGAGAATGAGATATATTTTTATCTCTCCAACCCCCTCAAGGAGATGGGACTCAAAATTACCTATTGGGATATTGACAGGGGGCTGCCGAGTAAAAGTCTTACAAATCAGACTCGGGCTGTTATTACCTGGTTCCGGGGGCCGTCAATGCGGAGACCGTATGACTATCTGGATTATATTGATTCTGTCATAGATCAGGGGAAAAAAGTTGTTGTTGTCGATAACTTCGGAGCATATCAGGATAGAGATACGGGAGATTATGTTCTGCCCCTCAGGATGAATACCACCCTCGACAGGTTGGGGGTCATGTATCACGGAGACTGGACGCAGGATGGAAGCAAGATAAAGATTGCATCGAAAGTCCCGGAGATGGTTGAGTTCCAGGGCAAGCAGAATCCCTCTTCCTCAGCTTTCTTTTACCGGTTTATTTCTTCGGACAGGAAACTGAAAACCTGGCTTTCAATTAAAAGAACCGATCGGGATTATGATCCAAGTCCTGTAATTGTAACGAACAGAAACGGAGGGTTTGCCTTAAGCAGATATATCTACCGGGTTGAAAACGGGAAGGTTACCCTGTTACTTAACCCTTCACTGTTTCTTGAAGAAGCACTCTTTCCAAAAGCATCTGGAGAGAATATTGCCATTCTGGCGGATGTGAACGATTCTGCCGGTAAGAAGATCCTTGAGTTTACCGAGAGTAACTTTAAACGAGCCAAGATCCCTTACACGGTGATCTCTACCCGTGATTTCAGAGGTATGGTTCCGGACGATCTCAATCCCTACTCTGCGATCGGTCTAATCTTAAATTCGGATAAAGGACTTGATACTGAAATCTTAAAACGATACCTGGATAAGGGAGGAAGGATCGTATCCCTGTATGGAGGAAGATACACTGAGCTTATGCCGTATCTAGGTATTGGAAGCAACAGAAAAGCAATCCGGGATTCTACAGGCTACAGAATTAAAAAAGGATTCTTGTCCGGTGAGGACGTTTCTATAAACGACAGATCTGTAGAATGGCGTCCAGGCTATGGGATTCCAGTATCGTCAGCTAGAATCCTCGCCACCGATTACAGCGGCCGTATCCCTTTGGTATGGAGTGCAGATGTCAGGAATGGAAAGGTCCTTGTCTGGAACTGGGATAACTTCATTTATGGTGAATATCTGGGATACATACTGGAGTCATTTTTATACGTACAGCCGGTAGGAGTGGCAGCGACGCCGGCCTTGAGTATTATGTACATCGATGACTGGCCGCTCCCCATGTATAATGTTGTTAAACCGCCGCTAAAAATAACAGATACGGAATTTTACTCTAAAATATGGTGGCCGGATATCAAGGATATGTTGGCAAAAGAAGGGCTACCGTTTACCAGTTATGTTATCTTTAACTACAACGGAACCACAAAACCGCCCTTTGAAACCGGGGAATTCTTTGTGGCAAAAGGAAATGCCGCAAGTAAAATAGGATACGAAGAACTTTCTTCCGGATACGATGTTGGTCTCCACGGATACAACCATGTTTCACCAACCTTGACAAAAACAGAAATAAACGCTTTTACCTGGTCATCGGTGGAAGAGATGGAGTTCGCCTTTAATCATGCAAAGATAGAGTGGATCCGGCTGTTTGGAGAATATTCCCTACCCCGAACCTATGTGGCCCCTCATAATATTATTTCCCAGGACGGTATCAGAGCGCTTCATCATGTGTTTCCCACGATTAAATCGATCAGCACTGTCAGATCGGGAGAAGGGGAGGGTGAAGTTTATGATTTCGGCCCTAACAAAGAGTTCCCCGATATCTACATGATGCCCCGGATGACATCGGGATATATATTAAACGAAACGGCGAGAGCAGATATTGTTTCAGGGATTCTCGGTCCTGGATTATGGAGTCATTTTATTCATCCGGATGATATCTTTGATCAGCACAGAAGTGAAGGAAAGGACTGGGCAGGATTGAAGGCGGATTTCTTGGATATGATCACCTATGTAAAGAAGAATTATCCCTGGCTGAAGAGTATGAATGCAACCGACGGATACAGGGCCATGAGGAAATATGATGAGATTGGGGTCGATTACAGCAGCGTGGGGAACACGGTAAAGATACGGGTGAGGGAACCGGGGATATACTTCAGGTTAAGATTTAACGGGAAAAGGATTCTATCTGTAAAGGGCGGGAGTGTTGTATACTCCTACCGCAGTACAGATGCTGCTGTGATAAAAGCTGAAGGATCTGAAATTATAGCTGTCCTGGGCAGAAAGGAGTAACCATTGTGGATACATTCTGGGGTATTGTGATACTCATTTCTGTTGTTGTGATCATTGCAGCACTGACACTATACAGCAGGAATATTATTAATATAATTTCTGAAAAAAAATATACCAATCTCCGGGAGATTAAGTATAATAGATCCCATGGACGAAAAAATAGAGAATAAACATTCCACCGGGTCTGTTGATACGGAACTTGCCCGTGAACTGAACCTATTTCATCTTACCATGATGGGATTGGGAATGATGATCGGTGCAGGGGTTTTCCTGGGGATAGGAAACGCCATCTTTCATGCAGGACCGGGAGGGGTCGTCCTCACTTTTTCGTTGAACGGTCTTATTGCCCTTTTTACTGCAATGAGTTACGCAGAACTTTCCTCAGCTATTCCCAAAGCAGGAGGGGCAATGCACTTTGCCCGAATGGGGTTCGGCAACGGTACGGGATTTATTGCAGGGTGGATGGAGTGGTTTGCTTCGAGTATAGCAGGGAGTATGTACTCCATTACCTTTTCCATTTATACACTCAGGTATTTTGAACTGCTGGGATTGTTGGAATGGGTTCCCTTCGATTTTTATATCCTGGAAAAGATTGTTGCAGTTGTGGTTGCTCTGTTCTTTATCTATATAAACTATAGGGGGGCTTCTGAAACCGGAAACATCGGAGCCGTAATGACTCTGGGGCAGACAATATTCATGCTTCTCATCGGATTGGCCGGGATTGTTGTAGCCGTAAAAGACCCCGGGCGTTTGGCGAACTTCAAGCCGTTCCTCCCTAAAGGCTGGTCCGCGCTCCTGGTAACGATGGGCTTTACCTACGTTGCCTTTGAAGGATACGAAGTTATCGCCCAGGCGGGAGATGAAGCCATTGATCCCAGGAAGAATCTCCCAAAAGCCATGATCTATTCAGTTGTCATCGTGACATTTACCTATATGGCAGTATCTTTTGCTGCTGTTGTTGCAGTGAAACACGGTTCTGTGGGGACAGAGCAGGCAGTGTGGGAGTGGATAGGAAGTTTTAAGGAGAAAGGATTCGGGGAAGCTGTTTCACGGCTGATCCCCTTTGGTAATCTGCTTCTTACAATAGCAGTGATTTTTGCTTCTACATCGGCTTTGAATGCTACAATATTCTCGGCAACCAGGGCATCCTTCGGTTTGGGCCGGGAGGGGATGCTGCCGGGGATCTTTGCAAAGGTTTCGAAGAAGACTCACACTCCCTGGGGTGCTTTATTGCTAACCGGCGTTATTATTATTGGGGTTGCAGTATTCCTGCCAACCATGGATGTGGCTTCTTCGGCAAGTATCATGTTTCTCTTTCTGTTTTTTCTGGTAAATATTTGTGTGATAAGGATTCGGTGGAATCTTGGAGAAGAACTTACCTATGGGTATATTATGCCCCTTTTCCCGCTTTTCCCCATTCTTGCAATACTCTCCCAGGGGGTACTTGCAGTGTGGCTTCATCATATGAGTATTCTCGCCTGGATTATTGCCCCTCTCTGGATTGGCGCAGGATTTGTCCTCTATTTCTCGTATTCGAAAAAGAGGGCTAAACCACAGGAGCATGATCTTCTTGTTATTGATGAATCTGCAGCTCCTGAGGGGGACGAATACCGCGTTATGATTCCCGTTGCAAATACCGATAATGCTCTTCATCTCGCCGTAACAACGACGCTGTTATGCCGGAGAAAGAAGTCCAGAATAAAAATCCTTCATATGCTTCAGGTAAAAGGCTCCATCCCGCTGACTAATGCTGATGAATACCTGTCCGAGGGAAAGAAAAGTATTATAGAAGCAGCTGAGTATTTGAAACCCCTCTTTCCCATAACAACGACGGTGCGCTACTGCAGAAATGTTGCCCGGGGAATAATCAGCACTGTTATAGAGAAGAAAGTCAATCTGCTGATTATGGGGTGGCACGGCAAGATTAAAAGTTCGCTGTTTTCCATGGGAAGTATCCTTGATCCGGTAATCGCCAAGGCACCGTGTGATATTGTTATCCTGAAGGATGAATGTAAAAATAAACAGTTCCACAGGGTTTTAGTTCCTCTATTCGGAAGTTCCAACGATGCTTTGGCTATGGAAACAGCAGAATTGCTTCTGTTTCATGAGGAAGGGCAGCTGATGCTCCTTAATCTGTATGGAAAACGGAAGAGAGAGGATTACAGCAGAAATCTGTTTTCCAGGATTGTGAAGAACAGGAGTGTTGAGTATTCAGAACTGCCTCCCGAATTCAGTGACAGTGTTGAAGCTATCCTGGCAGCCTCCCAAGGGTGTGACCTTGCGGTAGTGGGGATTGAAGGATCCAGTCTTTTCAGAATGGGGCGGAAAACCCTGACAGAAACGATTGCTGCAGAGCTGAGGATCCCCTTTGCTCTTGTAAAATCATCGGGAAGAGTGGAAGAATGGGCAAAACGAATTCTCTAAATTTAAGTAAACGACTGCGTATACTGGTAATACTGGTAGTTTTTGCTATCGGGACCTTCGGTTTCTATTTTTTAGGTGATGACTGGACACTGCTTGAGTCATTCTACATGATGATTATAACCATAACAACCGTCGGTTACGGTGAAGTAAAACCCTTGAGTCCCGCAGGCCACGTTTTTACCATATTTTTTATTATTCTGGGATTAAGTACCGCTGCTGTTCTTGCAACACAGCTTGCGGGGGAGTTCATAGAGAATAATTTCAGGTCGATCTTTGGAGCGAAGAAGATGAAAAAAAAGATAGCAAAACTGCAGAATCACTACATTATTTGCGGATTCGGTGATATAGGCAGTTCTATAAGCGAATCACTCAAGAAGGCATCGATCCCTTTTGTTGTTATTGAAAATAATGAGCAAATTGCAGAATATGCCATCCTGGAGCAGTATCTTGTTGTTAAGGGGAAAGCTACCTACGATTCAACCTTGAAAGAAGCAGGTATTGATAAAGCAAGAGGAGTTGTCATATGCCTCGGTGATGATTCTTTAAATATGTATGTGTCTCTTGCTGCGAGGGAGCTGAATCCTGATCTGCTGATTCTGGTACGGGGATATAAGGCCGGCGGTGAAAAAAGGATGATCCGTGCCGGAGCAAACTCGGTAATTTATCCTCTTAAGCTTGGGGGGCAGCAAATGGCCCAGTTAATTATTGGAGAGTACGGTAAGGATAATGAGACTGAACATTTGGAGGTAACCACCAGTGGGATAATGGGCTATTCTCTGAAAATGTACAAACATTATAAAGATGAAAGTACTCCAATAACAAAAATTGTAGAATCATCAGGTGCCGAGAGTATTATCAAGCTGCGGAGGAAAAATGGGACGGAAATGGTGAATCCTTCGATGGAAGAGATGCTTCACAAAGGGGATATCATCCTTCTGCTGGTTAAAGAGGAAAGTGAAGAGGACCTTGCACTAAAAGAGGAGGATAGTGTAGAGAGTTTGTACAGAATCTACCCCTGGGATGAATCCTACTCCATCGGCATCCCTTCTATAGATGAGGAACATAAAAAATTACTTGCTTTGGTAAACCGTTTTTTGAAATCTATCCATACTAAGGACGAAAAGGATGTTGTTATCTCCACCTTCGACAAACTGGTACAGTACACAGAAGTGCATTTTTCAAATGAAGAAACCTTTATGGCTCAGTACAAGTACCCCGGATTAAAGGAGCATAAAAAAGAGCACCAGGAATTAACCAGACAGGTTATGGAACTTAACACGAACAAGGATTATGTTTTTGCAGATACTATAGCAGATTTTCTCATCTCATGGTTTACCAATCATGTACTGACTACGGACAAAAAGTACGCAGATTTTATCGCAGATAAGGAGGGAAGGAAGTAACGAGCTCAAAATAGAAGATGAATCCCGGGGATGATCCCCCGGGAGAATCGAATTGCTTTATTTATTCTTATTCACGATTTCACTTTTCTCAGAGAGGTCAAGATCCTCTGGGGCCTTTTCATTATAATCAATCATATCCACCTTTCCAGGGTTATTCTTAAACCTCAGAACATTGACCGTAAAGATGTTAAGCTTGCTGATCAGGTTCGGAGGCAGAATATTACCGTCAATCTCGACAGAGATAATGGGGTATTTTCTGTCCCTGGCCCAGGGAGCGTAGAGTCCTTCGATAACCCGGCCAATAAGACAGGCAAAGGGTGATATGTTCACTATCCCTGAGTACCCGTGCTCCATGGCAGTTGCGGCAACTCCGCTGGATACGGTAATTTCCGAGTTAAGCTCATGGCTGACAAAGTTGTCCTGGGCATTCTTCATGATGATATCCATATCATGGGGTGTTTCAGGTATCAGGTTTGCTTCAGAAAGAGCTTTTTCAACACTTCTCTCAACTGAATGCTTCCACCATTTTTCGATCCGGAGCACAAGAAGATCCCGTGCCGGTTTCGAGAAAGGCCGTTTCCACCAGGGGAGAAGTTTCAGTCTCTTTGACAGGTCATACTTTCTGACAAAGTCCAGATAGTGTATCCACTCGCCGATCCCTGCGACCTTTGCTATAATACCTTTCTGACTGAAGAGTTCCACAAGATCATCTACTGCAAAGTCATCCCGCCTTACGTATATCTCCCCTACGATCAGAACCTTCGGGGAATCCTTCAATTTCTGTCTCAGCGGAATTCTCGCTATCTCTTTCGCAATCTTTTTTAAGACCGGTGTTGCATGCTTGAATCCCGTTTCTGCTTCTCCGAGGAGCTCCTGCCACAGCTCGTGATAGGTTTCAAGGGCACTCTTGGGATCAACAGCACAGGCTCTCAAGGCATTCTGGATATCCTTCATGTAATCGGATATTACGGTACTTCTCCAAAGTGTCTTTGAAAAGCCGGGTCCAAGTTCGGTATAGGAATTATCTGCACTCAGGGTAAAGATAACAACGTTTTCAAGCCCAAGATCCCTGAACAGGTTTTCCATAAATACGTAGTATTGACCGGTCCGGCATGGGCCGGTTGTAATCGGAACAAAGAGCAGATAAAGTTCATCCTTTCTGTATTTCTCCGAAGCAAAATACTTGAGAGCACTCCCCAGAACCAGGTGTGATGGAACACACTCCTTTCCAGAGGTATGTCTCCTGGCTATCTGCAGGGTTTCACGGTCTGATATCGGCATTGCTTCAGCGTTAAATCCCATGGCCCGGATAGCTGCTGCCATCATTTGTGCTGACAAATCGCCCATGTTGGAAAGAAGTATTTTAACCCGGGGATTATTCTTAACGTCAATTTTCCTGTCATTGATTGAATCATAAACATGGATTTCATCATCGCCGTTATTAACGAATTTCAATCCGTTGGTATACCTTTCCTGTTTAATCTGACCAATTTTGGATTTGTAGCCGTCTATAATGTCCAGAAAAGCTTCCACACGGGTATCAATACCTGCATCTGCAGTGTGTGAGTCGAACTCAAGAATAAGGAATGGTTTTGTTCCCATCATCCATTTTACATAGTGAAGCATAAAAGAGTCCGGAGCACAGGAAAAGTTGGTGATCCAGGTAACAAAGATATTGGGTTCATCCTTGAGCATCGAAGAAACCTTCATGTCCTGCTGTCCGTAGTACCAGTACATGTTGTCAAAGATATCGGAATCTTCGAAGGGAAGAATATCAAAAGGGATTACGGAATAACCCCGGCTGGTAAACTTCCTCGGGATGCCCATGTTGGCGTCCTTCGTAAATGCGTTGTAGGGGCGTCCCAAAACGGCAATAACCGGTCTGTCTGCAGCCCTGGCATCTTCAAGAGCCTGCTTTCCCATCTCTTTTGTTTTATCAAAGTATTCCTGCTGTTTTTCGTATGCAATAGTAAACGCGTTTTCAATCTCACTGTCAGAGATTCCCAGCTGGGCTCCCATCTGTACAAAATATTCCAGGGCCTTCTGTTTCCCAAATTTAAAGGTTATTACCGGAGAGAGAATCCTGCTCTGGTCGACGTCGGGGAACGCCTTCCTTATATAGTAGGGAAGGGACTGGGTGATAGGACAGAAGTTGGCATGCACCTTGTCTTCGTAACTCGGCATATCTCTGAAGTGTGGTACAAATATATACTCTGTCCCTTTATCAACAATATCCTGTACGGCTCCATGGGCAATCTCCGCCGGATAGCAGTATGCACTTTCGGCCCGTGCGATTCCGTCCTGTGATATTTTATCCGAAACGACTACCGGAATACCCAGTGTATGGAAGAACCATGAATAAAGGGGATAAAGGGTGTGAACTGAAAAAGCTTTTGGTATTCCAACGGTAAAGTCCCGTTTTTTAACGAAGTCTTCCTTTCTCGGTGCGCATTCTACATACATAAGGTCAGTACGCTTTTGAATATAATCAAAGACCTTTACTTCTTTGTCCACCTTCACGGCGGTATTTGTATATTTGCTGCACCGGCCGCCGAACATATAGCGGTGATCATTTACTTTCAGAATCTGAATAGGACAGTAGTTATCGCAAGATTTACAGGTAAAAACCTTTTCATAAACAATTTCCTGGTTTATAAGCTTGTCAATGTCAAAGTTGCTCTTTTCTAAAAGGCCGTTTGCATTTTTTTCTTTTGCCAGCAGCCCGACCCCGAAACATCCCATGAGTTCCGGTGACGGAGGAACGAGGATTTCCTTATCTATAAGCATGGCAAAAGCCAGGGGGACAGCCCTGTTCTTTGCAACGCCACCCTGAAGAAAGATCTTGTTTCCAATTGTTCTGTTCCCTACAACACGGTTAAGGTAGTTGGAAACAATCGATGTTACGATCCCACCGGTAATGCTCTCTTTCGTAGCTCCCTGCTGAATAGCTTTACGGATGTCGGAATTAATAAATGCAGAACAGTTTTCGCCGAATTTCAGGCTGTGATCTGAGCTGAGCGCTATATCAGCTATTTCCCAGGCGTGCTGTATATTAAGGTCCCCATGAGCGGATTCCTCGAGGAAAGAGCCTGTTCCTGCAGAACAGGCTTCGTTCATTGCATAATCAATGGGAACCTTGTTTTTAAGAAGAACATACTTCGCGTCCTGCCCTCCTATTTCAAAAATGGTATCGACATCATCGCTGAAATGGGTGGTTCCTTCAGCATGAGCAATTATCTCGTTGTATACCCCCGGAGTTTCCATGAACACACCAAGGATCTCTCTCGAAGATCCGGTGGAAGCGGCAAGGGTTATTTTTATCTTGTCAAGATCCCCGACATCCTCAATTACCTTCTTTTTTACCTCCGATAGACACTCTTTCAGGGCTTTTACCGGATCACCGTGGGTTCTTCCGTAGTGGGAAGCAACTATTTTCAAGGTTTCAAAGTCAATCAGGGTAACCTTTGTGGTTGTTGAACCCCCGTCTACACCGAGGATGTATTCCCTTCCCGCTTCAACCTTGCCGGTATCGGCTTCAAAGTAGGTAACCATTTTCTCTGCTTTCTTCATGTCGTCGTAGGTATCGTATCCGATCTTGTTTTCTTTCATCAGATCGTCTTCGGTAGGCAGAGCACTTCCGGATTCCCGGGCAAGAAGAGCAGCTCCGAGCGCTTCAAAGTAGGATGCCGATTCAGGGATAATAAACTCTATCTCCGGTGCCTTTTCTTTAATAAAACGGATTATATGTCTGTTTTTGGTGGTTCCTCCGGTGAGAAGAACCGTTCCTTTCTCAATTCGTGCCCTTTTCAGGAAGTCTATAACCTTTGTAGCCATTACATCACTTAGGGAAACAACAATATCCTCTTTGGTTGCTTCGTTTTTGTTAAGCCTATGGGTACAGTCACTCTTCATAAAAACAGAACAACGGCTGGACAGTGCCAGAACCTTACTGTCATCAGGGACAAGCTCTACGTCTTCCAGAGTCATATCCATACGTCCAAGCTGCTGCTTGAAAAACTCTCCCGTTCCAGAGGCGCATTTGCTGCCTGAGAAGTTGTTTACGATCTTGTTATCATCACTTATGGTATACACAATAAGATCTTCGCCGCCCATAGTAACAACTGCATCGATATCCTCTCCGGTATATTCGATTGCCTTTTCGATGCATAACGGCTCGATTACATTATTTATATTAAACAGGAATCGACCTTCGGTTCCTGTTACCAAAGAAGGTACTCCGGGAGCGACTTCATGATCAGCGAGTATTTTCTTGATAGTTGAGTAGAAATCTCCATCGTGGAACCGTACATCACTCCAGATTATGTTACTGCCTTCAAGCAAAACTGCTTTCAAGCTGGAGGATCCTATATTAATTCCAAGTGTCTGCATCTTTACCTCGTGCTATTTTTATTTGCATTATTCATGCTTTTAGTGTAAAATATACCTTTTTAAAAAAATAAAGTATAGAGAGAGGTATAAATTCTGCCGAATTTACCGAAAATTAACCGAAGGGAAATGTTATGAAACTATTAAATTTTGGTTCGTTGAATATTGATATTGTCTACCGGGTTGATCATACAGTACGGCCGGGAGAAACCCTGTCGAGCTATGACCTTTCCACTCACGCCGGGGGTAAAGGGGCAAATCAGTCTGCTGCACTGGCGAAAGCAGGAACCGAAGTTTTTCATGCCGGTAAGATTGGAAGGGATGGTACATGGCTGCTGGATAAACTCAAATCCTTCGGTGTTAATACATCTTTTGTGACAGTGGGAGAAGGGAAAACAGGCCATGCGGTCATACAAGTATCGAAAAACGGGGAGAATGCCATTGTCCTCTACGGCGGAGGCAACAGGGAGATTACAGAAAGCGAAGTAACAGCAGTTCTTGACCATTTTACCAGTGGTGATATCCTTCTCCTTCAGAATGAGATAAACAATATCCCCTTTATTATGGAACTGGCGGCTGAAAAGGGGATGAGAATAGTATTTAATCCTGCCCCCTTTGATGAAGCGGTAAAACAATACCCTTTAGCGCTTGTGGATCTCTTTATTGTAAATGAAACAGAAGGCAGCGGCCTTTCTGGAGAACCGGGGAACAGTGATCAGGTTATGAATAGATTAACTGCTCTATATCCGGAAAAAGAGGTTATTTTAACCCTTGGTGCCGGGGGAGTCCTCTACGGGAAGGGTCCGGACAGGGTCAGAGGAAATGCGTTAAGCGTTGCGGTAACAGATACAACTGCTGCAGGAGATACATTTATCGGGTATTTCCTGTCAGGAGAAGTCACCGGCCTGCCGGTGAAGGAAAACCTTGATGCTGCCTCTGCTGCATCTGCCCTGACAGTTCAAAAATCAGGAGCGATGGATTCCATTCCCCAAAAAGAGGAAGTAAAAAAGTTCCGGCAGGTTAGATGAGCGGATTAAAAAAGTTCTGCCAACGCTTCCCATCTCCTGTTTTTCCGGTCTAAAAGGTTGGAAATTTCATCGTATTCTTTTCCCTTTTCTGCAATTTCAAGGTGACTAAGCTCAGGGTCGGTAAAGCTCTTTTCAAGGAGTTTCTTTTTTTCTTCGAGAAACTCAATTTCTTCCATCAGTGTCTCGAACTCTTGTTTTTCCTTGTATGAAAGAGATTTCCCTCTTCCAGCAGGTTTAGCTTTTGGTTTCCCCTTGGATAATTGGGCCTGCTGCTCCTGCCTTACGGCGGTCTCTTTTTGGGTCATTTGTCTGTACCGGCTGTAATCTCCAAAAAAACCGCTTATGCTTCCGTCTCCCTTGAAAATAAAGAGGTAGTCGCAGGTTCTGTCCAAAAAGGCGCGGTCGTGGGAAACAATGAGCACTGTTCCTTGAAAGCTGGTGATGTAATCTTCCAGCTTTTCCAGTGTTTCAATGTCAAGATCGTTAGTCGGTTCATCCATAAGAAGAACGTTAGGACTTCCGGCAAGAACTGATATAAGGTACAGTCTCCGCTTCTCTCCTCCCGATAGAGTCGCTATATGGTTTCTCTGTATTGATGCCGGGATGCCGAAGAGTTCCAGAAATCCGGAGGCGGAAATATCGCTGCCATCAGAAAGTTTTATTCTTTCTGCTGTCTTTTCAATAAACGCAAGGGGTGTTTCGTTGCCCTTAAGGGGAGAAGAAAGCTGGTCGTAATATCCAATGTTAGTATTTATTCCCAGGTCAATCTCTCCGGAATCCGGGGGGATGCTGGAAGCGGTAATATTCAGAAAACTGGATTTTCCTGATCCGTTAGGACCAATTATTCCAATCCGCTCTCCCTTTTTAAAGCTATAGGAAAATGGGGAGATAACCGTTTTGCCGCCCAACGATAAAGAAACCTTTTTAAGCTCAAGGATTTTTTTCCCTAATCTGCGGTTGGTAGAGGAAAAGTCACTTCTTTTTTCATTTTCTTCAATCCTTGCATTCATTAGGTTTTCTATGTTTTCTTTGCGTTTCTTATCTTTACCTGTCCGTGCCCGGGGCCCTCTTTTAAGCCAGGCTAACTCTCTGCGTAACGTAGTCTCAATTTTTAACTGCTCGTTTTTCCGGATCGTTAAACGTTCTGCCTTCCTTTTA
>JANTFL010000062.1 GCA_024763455.1 Sediminispirochaeta sp.
GGAACCTTAAGATCGTTAAGTGCACTCCATATTGACTGAGGTCCAACAACTTCCCCTGCATGGGCAAGAACCTTAAGGCCGTTTTCCCGTGCAATTTTGAACACCTCTTTATAATCTTCGGCAGGACCTTTGCTTTCGGCACCTCCAAGTCCGATTCCCAATATAGAGGGTCTGGGATTCTCTAAAGTCAGCAGGAGATTTTTCATTGCATTCTCCGGGCCGAAGCTTCTCGAGACATCGATAAAGAACTTTAATTCCCGGTTATCCTTTTTCTTGATCATTTTTGCGCCGCTGTCAAGGTGGGTCATCATATCGCTGAATGAAAAACCGTTCATGACAAACTTGGAAGGAGCAAAGAAAACCTCTGCGTAAAAGATATTGTTCCTTTCCAGATAGTCTCTTGTATCATTTATCAGGAAATCGAGGTCATGTTCCTCTCTGAAACAGTTCTGAATAACATTGAGAAAGAGATCAATGAACTCGTCAAGGTCTTTAACCTTGAACCTGTTATATATATCTTCTTTGGAGTTTATCCCCGGTAATGAAAGATGATGTTTTTCTTTCAATGACCAAATTGTGTTTACGCTTGCCATCCCCTCAATGTGAAGATGGATCTCTGTTTTGGGGATCTCCCCTAAAATTTTTCTATAGTTGTTTTTCAGCATCCCTCTGCTCTGTATCTACCATCTTAGCGTTTTTATCATTAACGGCAATAATTCCTTTAACAATTAGGGAAAATCCCTTCTTAGTCTAAAGGATACTACAATTTAGTATATTTTCAATAAAAAAAGAGAATAAAAAAAAAGGAAACCCTGTTTTCAGGATTTCCCCCACATGTACATGATTCCATTTTATACTGCTTCTACAGATTTTATACCGGGAATAACGCTTTTCAGGTATCTTTCTACACCGTCTTTCAGGGTTATCTGTGACATGGGACAGCCGAAACAGGCTCCTGTCAGGCGCACTTCTACAACACCGTCTTCAGTGGCACTCATAAACTGAATATCCCCGCCGTCTGCCTGGAGAGAAGGACGTACATCTTCCAGAGCTTTTTTTACTTCTTCTACGTTCATTAGGCCGACTCCTCCGCCGAAAATATAGTAAAATACTCAGCTATAGTCAAGTATTGAAAATTATTTAAAATGTATATACTGTGTTGTTATGAGTGGTAAGGTTATAGTTTTTGCAAATCAGAAAGGCGGTGTTGGAAAGACAACCTCTGCTGTAAATATAGGAGCTTTTATTGCAGAAGCAGGAAAAAGGGTACTACTGATAGACTTTGATCCCCAGGGAAACATGTCAAGCAGTGTCGGATCTGACCGGAATAAACCGGGTATCTACGAGGTTATAACCGGAAAGAACTCCATGGAAGAGGTTATTCAGGAAACAACTGTGAGAAATTTATATGTTGCTTCCTCGGATATAAACCTGGCCGGAGCAAATATAGAACTGATCAGTGCTGAAAAACGGGAATACTTTTTAAAGGATGCTGTTGACTCAGCGAAAGCTGATTGGGATTATATTTTCATTGATAGTCCTCCTTCCCTTGGAATCCTTACCCTTAACGGGCTGACCGCTGCTCAGGAAGTGATTATCCCCATGCAGTGCGAGTATTTTGCTCTGGAAGGGCTTACCCTGCTTCTAAAAACGATCCAACAGGTGCAAAAGACCTTTAATAGCGGATTGTCCCTCGGAGGGATTATATTCACGATGTATGACTCCCGTACCCGTCTTGCTCATGAAGTTATTCAGGAAGTTACAGGGTATTTTAAAGATAAGGTTTTTCGAACGGTTATCCCACGGAATGTGAGACTTTCAGAAGCTCCTTCTCATGCAGTGCCGATAAATCAGTATGATACAACCTGTATTGGAGCCAAGAGTTATCAGAAACTTGCCCAGGAGGTGCTGGACCGTGTCTAAAAGAGCAGCACTGGGAAAGGGCCTTGGTTCCCTTATCCCTCAGACCGAGGAACCTGAAGACGGGGCACGCACTGCCGTAACAAACATAGCTATCAATTTAATTCATCCCAACCCCAATCAGCCGAGGAAGACCTTCAGAGAGGAGGCGTTGACCGAGCTTGCTGATTCAATAAAGCAGCAGGGAATAATTCAGCCGATTATTGTCGAAAAAGAGGGCGGCAGATATACCATAATTGCAGGGGAGCGGCGGTTCAGGGCCGCGAGAATGGCGGGGCTTTTTGAGATTCCAGTTATTATACGAAAGTATACAGATGAAGAAAAACTCGAAGCAGCTTTAATAGAAAACATCCAGCGGGAGAATCTTAACGCCATTGAAGAGGCCAGGGGGTACCATATGCTGATGAGTACCCTGAATTTGAATCAGGATGAAGTTGCTAAGAAAGTTGGAAAAAAGAGATCTACCGTTGCCAATAGTCTGAGGCTGCTTAATCTTCCTGAAGATATTCAGACATCCTTGGCTGAAGGGAGGATCACTGCTGGACATGCAAGAGCACTTCTTTCTATTGTCAATCCTTCCGATATGCGGATTTTATACAGCAGAATTCTGAACGATTCCCTTTCTGTCAGAGAGTCTGAAAGACAGGCAGCCTCGCTGAACAACGGTGTTCGGAATACAGTGCCGTCATCTGCTCCCCCCGCGAAGACGGCAGATCCGGAGATAAGCCGGATGGAGCAGAAGTTTATCGATGCCCTTGGGACCAAGGTTTCTGTAAAGGGTGGACTTAAAAAGGGGAAGATAGAGATTTCATATTTTTCCCTTGATGATCTTGAAAGGATTTACGATATTATTACCGGTTCAGATAAGCTCTAATTGTATATCTCGTATGAAAACGGGAAGAACGCTCTAAATGCACCAAAAAGGGTTTCCAGTTGTTTTTTTCTCGCTGCCCTATCAATAAGAATCAGTTTCCCATCGACAAAAAAGCCGAAAATAAACCGCTCTCTGCCGAGGAAGTTCCCTGCTGATTCCTTCTTTATACCCGAGTGAACCCTTTGTTTCACAATAGCTGTTAGCGATTGGAGTGGAAAGCTCCTCTGGGATATAAAAGGGCCGAAGCCCTTTATTATCTCCATTTTCTCTATTTCCTTGTTCATCCTGATTGTATATCGGTATGTACTGCCGAGAAGCATGATTACAGGCAGAAGTATGGTATTAATCTTTCCAGCGATGGGTGCCTGGTTAAAATCCTCGGGGGTGAAGCTGAATAAAAACATCATCACCAAAGATACAAGAAAAAAGATAAACACAAATCGTATTGCAGGCCTCATCCCGTATGTCAGTATATTCTCATTCTTGGAAAGCGAGACAGTAAAAAACATAAAACTACCTATTCGTCAGCCAGTTTTGAACCCTTGTAGAGCCAGCACTGTACTGTATGTCCTTCTTTAGGTTCAAATACAGGCGGTTCTTCTTGTTTACATATCTCCATGCATTCACTGCACCGTGGATGGAAATAACACCCTTTGGGAGGAGACACGGGGGAGGGAACATCACCTTCCAGGATTATCCGCTGTCTTTTTTTATTGGGATCCGGTATGGGGACAGCAGAGATAAGTGCTTTTGTATAGGGATGCAGTTTATCTTTGTAAAGTTTCTCCCGGGAAGCCTTTTCAACGATCTTACCAAGATACATTACTGCAACTTCCTGGCTGAAATATTCAACTACCGAGAGGTCATGGGCAATAAAGAGATAGGTAAGGTCAAAGTCAGATTGAAGTTTTTCCAGCAGATCAAGGATCTGGACCTGGATGGAAACATCAAGGGCAGAAACCGGTTCGTCCAGAACAAGGAGTTTGGGATTAAGGGATAAAGCCCGGGCAATACCAATCCTCTGCCGCTGTCCGCCTGAAAATTCGTGGGGATACCGGTTTATATAAGCAGGGTCAATTCCGGTTTTGGCCATAAGATCCTGAATTTTTTCTTTTCTTTCCTTTTTTGAAGAATACATCCGATGGATATCCAGCCCCTCACCTATTATATCTCCCACCGGGATTCTGGGGTTAAGGGAGCCGTAGGGATCTTGAAAAACCATCTGGAAATCCCTCCGACGTTTGTTAAGCTCTCTTTTTGGGAGGCTGTACATATCCATTCTTTTTCTTAATAATACAAGTTCATGTTCCAGATCATGGATCTGCGCAGAATCTGTACCGCTTTCCCTAAGCCCTTTTATTTTTTTCTTGAGGGCCAGGAGCTCATCAATATCTTCTCTCGAGGTGTCAAAAAACATCTCACCGGCGGTGGGTTTATAAAGAGCTGTAATGGTTCTGCCTGCTGTTGTTTTTCCGCAGCCTGATTCACCGACCAGCCCGACAGTTTCCCCTTTCGGGATTTTTAACGTTATTCCGTCTACAGCCTTGATATGGCCGACAGTTTTCTTGAATAAACCCGCCTTGATGGGGAAGTGTTTCTTCAGGTCGTAAATTTCTACAAGATTGCTCATTATTTATTCTCCTCACCATAGAGATGACACCTGACGGTATGACCTTCTTCCAGTGTTGTAATGACGGGAAGCTCATTTATACATCTGTCCATTGCTTCCGGACAACGGTTATAAAAGGGGCACCCGGGAGGAAGATCGATAAGATTGGGGACGTTTCCTTCAATAATGTGAAGTTTCTTGTCCGGTTCTCCCAGTACAGGGATGGATTTTAAAAGACCGCGGGTATAAGGATGTTTCGGATTGCCGAAAAGCGTCTTGACATCGGCGCTTTCCACCATCTTTCCGGCATACATGACAACAACTCTGTCTGCGTTTTCTGCAATTACCGCCAAGTCGTGGGTAATCAGCAGTACCGCTGAGTGAAACTGTTCGTTCAGCTTCTTAATAAGGTCCAGAATCTGGGCCTGAATCGTTACATCCAAAGCGGTTGTCGGCTCGTCTGCAATAAGAAGCGACGGATCTTTGATCAAGGCCATGGCAATCAAAATACGCTGTCTCATTCCCCCGGACATTTCATGGGGATAGGAATCCGCCCGTTTTTCCGGTTCGGGGATTCCGACCAGACGTATCATCTCAACTGCTTTCTCCCACCGTTCCTTTTTGCTCAAATCAGAGTGAAACTCAAGCACCTCTGCTATCTGATCTCCTATTTTTGAGACCGGATTCAGAGCTGTCATCGGCTCCTGAAAGATCATGGTAATTTCATCTCCCCTGATCTTCTGCAGTTCCTTATCACTCATTTTTAGGAGGTCTTTTCCCTTGAAAAGGATTTCCCCGTCTTCAATTTTCCCGGGGGGAACAGGAACAAGTCCCATAATGGAGAGGCTTGTTACCGATTTTCCGCAGCCGGATTCTCCAACCAGACCGAGAATTTCTCCTTCCTGAATATGAAATGAGACATCATCTACTGCCCGGACAATTCCTTCTTCTGTATGGAAATATGTCTTTAAATTATGTATTTCGAGTATTGTATTGCTCATTAATTTCCACCTTAAACTACGTTCTTGAGTTTTGGATCAAGTGCATCTCGAAGGGCATCTCCGAATATATTGAGACTTACCAGAAACAAAAACATGAATATTGTCGCTGCAATCAAATTCTGCCAGTTACCGCTCATGAGTTCCAGCTTGGAATCATCCAGCATGGTGCCCCAGGTGGGAACGCCAATGATGGATAACCCTATATAGGCCAGAAATACTTCTGATTTTATAACACCCACAAAGTTAAGAACAAATCTCACAATTATAAAGTGAAAAATGTTCGGCAGAATATGCTTGAATATTATACGTGCATCTCCGGCCCCGAGGTTCTTTGCTGCAAGTACGTACTCAAACTCTTTGGCCTGCATAAACGAACCGCGGATAACACGGGCAAGTCCGACCCATCCGGTTATTGCGAATGCAAAGGCAATGGTGAAAAAGCTTCGGCCCACTACCTGAATGAGGGATAGTATAATGAGCATTCCTGGAATTGCCACGATAACACTCATGATATACATGGCGATATCATCAAACCAGCCGCTGTAATAACCGGAAAGGGATCCAAAGAATATCGCAATGGGAATCATGAGCAGGCCGGATAAAAACCCGAGGAAAAGGGAAATCTTTGTTCCCATTATTGCCCGTGCAAAAACATCCCTGCCGAAGTTATCGGTTCCGAATATATGATGAATGTTTTGAAAAGGTTTCATATACCTCAGATCAAAATCATTGTTGGATGCAATATCCTTGATATGGAAAATATTAAACTGGCCGATAGCTGCCAGCATAATGTAGAAAACAACGATGAACAGGGCTGCCATCGCCAGCTTGTTTCTGCCCAGCCGGATCATGGAAAGAACAAAGGGGCTTTTCCCCTCTTTATATTTTGAAACAATTTTTTGAGCCATCTGATTCCTCCCTAACTGAGCCTTATCCGGGGATCTACAAGGGCGTAGAGCACATCGGTTAACAATGAAAACACAACAAAAAACAGGGTGTAAACCATTACGATTGCCTTGAGAACGGGTAAATCATAGTTGAATATTGCGTTTACCATCAGTCCCCCAATACCCGGGATGCTGAAAAAGCGCTCAAGCATGATTGATCCGGTCAGAAGAAACGGGATCTGTATAACAACGTAGGTGAGTATGGGGATCATGGCATTCTTGAGAACGTGTCTGAACATAATTGTTGTTTCATTAAGCCCTTTTGCCCGGGCAGTTCTTATATAATCCTTGTGTACTTCTTCCAACAGGGCTGTCCGGAAGAACCGTATATCGTACCCCACAGAGACTGTTACCCACAGGAGCCATGGAAGTAAAAGATATCTGACTGCAAAAATCCCCCGCTGCCAGCCGGAGATCGGGAAGAGATGCAGTCTGTATGCCAGAAAGTACTGACCTACCATTATCAGGACAAGCATTGAGATGGACATTCCGATAACCGAAAGTATGGTAAGCAGCCGGTCTATAAAGCGGCCACGGAAAAAGGCGCAAAGTGCTGCCAGGACAAGAGAAATAATGATCTCCATTCCAAAAGCAGGAAAGGTCAGTGCCGCTGAAACGGGAACCATTTTTTTAATAAGTCTGGTAACGGGGAGTTTCCGGCTTTCTGATTTACCGAAGTTGAAGGTTACCATCTGTTTTACATATTCGAGGTACTGCACCGGCAGGGGTTTATCCAAGCCGTACTTATGTTTGTATACCTCTATCTGGTCTGCAGTTCTCACCTTTTTTGGAAGCATATTGTACAGATACCGCTCCTGTCCTCCGACTACATTGAATATAAGAAAGAAAATCATGGCCGCGCCTAAAAGTATCGGAACCAAATAAAGCATACGGCGAATAATATAATGAATCATCTGTTTACACCTGGATTTAAAATATGGAAAAGATCCCGGATTCTTCCGGGATCTTTATATTATTGAGAAAGCTTAGTTACCTGTTTTCTCTTTTCTCATCTGAACATCGATATCAAGATACTTGGAATAGCCGGCACCGATGTCTCTGAATACTCTTGTTAGCAACCATGGCTGCTTAAGAGCATATGACAGTCTGTGAACTCCCATAATCCAGGGGCAGTCCTCTGCAGCAATCTGGGCTGCTTTAGCGTAGATCTCATCTCTTTCAGGAGACTGCTGCATAAAAGCACCCTTATCGTACAGAGCGTTGAACTCGGGATTATCGTAGTTGGCTGCATTTGGTCCCGGAGCCTTATTGGGTCCATAGTTCAGCTGCAGGAAGTTCTGGGCATCAGGATAATCCGCACCCCAGGCAATTCCGCCGATTTGTACTTCATGCTTGTCGATTCTCTGCAGGAAGGTAGGCCAGTCACCGGCAACTGCTTCGACTGTAATTCCAAGATCCTTCATGTTATCAATAAAGAACTCAACCATCTGGCGGTGTGTTGAGCTGGAGCTGTACATCTGGTACTTGAAGGTGGGAAGCCCTTCGCCGCCGGGATATCCGGCTTCTGCGAGAAGCTGTTTTGCTTTTTCAAGATTGTAGGTTGCATAGGGATTCTTGAAGTCAGGATCATATCCGCCGAGTCCCGGAGGGATAAGGGTCTGTGCAAGTTCTGCCCGGCCGTTGTAGAATATTTCCAGAGCTTTTTCATGGTTATAGGCCATGGACATTGCCTGCCGGAGCTTCTTGTTTGCTCCAAGTATTGGATCTTCCATGTTGAAAAAGTTATAGGTAACATCAAGGGTAGGATTAACGTCAAGGGTAATACCCTTTTCAATCATTTCCGGGGTTAATTTGCCGTTTATTACTGTTGAATCAA
Organism: Sediminispirochaeta sp.; assembly: GCA_024763455.1. Taxonomy (GTDB): domain Bacteria; phylum Spirochaetota; class Spirochaetia; order B11-G9; family B11-G9; genus B11-G9. The sequence continues at coordinate 8,189 of JANTFL010000062.1, forward strand.
AGTTGTCCTTGGGGATACCGGAGTAATCAAGTTCTCCGTTGAGGAACTTGAGCCACTGAACACTGCTTTCTTCCAGAACGTACCATACAACCTTGTCGACGAAAGGAAGCTTTTTCCCTGAGTATTTTTTAAGAACGTCGGCACCAAGCTTTTCAGTAACCATTTTGCCTGCGTCTTCTGCCTTTGGAAAGGTCATTCCATGCCACGTGGGGTTCTTGCTTAAAACGTACTGGCTGTCCGGGATCGTTTCATCAGAATCCAGATAGTAGGCCCCGGTACCGATTGCATAGTTAGCCCATTCATCCCCATAGGTATCAACCATTTCTTTGGGAACAGGATAGGTAAATGACATTGCAAAGGTATACAGAATCTGAGGATAGGGTTTTGTCAGGGTTAACTGGATAGTATAGTCGTCAAGAGCCTTGAACCCTTCAACTACCTTGCTGTAGTCAGCGCCTGCTTCTGCCCATTCGTTCAATCCTTTGATGTATCCGTCATACAGCCACCAGCCGCCTGATTCGTTGGCAGGATCTGCAAGCCGTTTAACTGAATAGACAAAATCATGAGCATTTACTGCACGGCCCTTTCCTTTCGGAAAAACTTCTTTCATCGGGTCGTAGAAGTAGGCATCTTTTCTCAGCTTGATTGTGTAGACAAGACCGTCAGCGGAAACTTCCGGCATACTTTCTGCGATAGCCGGTTCCAGCTGGTACGTATCTGTTGTGTATTTGTACTGAAAGAGCGCTTCGGCAATGTCACCGTAAATGGATGCAGTGTAGAGATCTGTCATCTGTGCAGGATCAAAAGGTTTGATCTTTGCAACAACGTAACGGTGAAGTACTTTTTCCTCTTTTGGTTCCTGATTTCCGCCTGCAAAGACAGAACCTACCAGAACAACCAGAAGAAGAGCGATAAAAATTTTTTTCATCAATCTATTCCTCCATTAAATTTTTATATAGTATGAAGCGTATTCTTTAATTTGTCTACAATTTTGTTAAATAATTAACGTTGAAACATTAGTTTTAAACTCAGCAAACTCTTTTTCAATGATATGAATAAACGTATTGTCATCAATTGTTCCTGTGACAGCCTCCATCTCCCGGGCTGAATCGTAGGTAATCCGCCGGAATTTGTTTGTATAATCCTTTAGACGGCTTTCATAGGTGTTTTTTACCACCATTTCCTGGATTTCAACACCCTTTGCAAGGGCATCCTTCCAAAAATCAGCTGAGGGGCGTTCCCCTTTCCTGCCGTAGAGGTCCATCAGGGATGCAAATGCATGGGCAGTTTTATCTTCCTGATAGGATCTGCTTAACTCCTTGTATCTTCGGTGCAGTCCTTTCCAGGAGGATATCGTTCCGTTTAAGATGTTGTTCTTTACAGACTCAAGGTCCACCTCCTTCACAAGCTGACCTCCGAGGTTTATCCAGCGGCTTCTTTCTGCACCGTGGAACCTCTCTGCTGTTTCCGTTAAGGATAATCCGTTTTCCGAAGCATAGCTTACAATGGATTTCATCGCATAATAATGAACCATTTCCCGGTATATCCGGTAAGCCTTGTCTGCCTTGAGGATAACTACTTTTCTATTCGAGTTTTCAATATTCTCTCCCAAAACTTCCAAAGATGTAATCTCTCCTTCTGCAGAGGTGAGAATTCCCCTTCCCTTCTCTAGTATATCCTCTTTTTCCGGGTAATCAGTAAACGAATGATACCGTGTGTACCATGCCTTTCCGGTCCACAGGGTTAAAAGCTCAATGCTTTTAAAAATTTCTTCCACGGTATCCGGTGCAAGATAGCCATATTCAATATACTGCAGCTTTTTTTTCCTTTTATCCCGGACGCTGAATTTCCATGAATTCCTTGCCAGAGCGTACATGTTGTACATAAACCAGTAGGCGGGCATGATCTGCAACTGGTTATCAGCCTCGTTTTGGGAAACCAGGGAGAAGGGAAGTTCTATATTCATCTCGTACGGATAATCTGCTTTGGAGAGCAGGGTAAAGGCGGCAAACCGGGAGTTATGTTTGAGACTCGAGCTCAAAGCGGGCCAGAATCCTCTTTCTGCAAGGATTTCTCCATCTGCACCCCTGGAGTTGTGATTTGAACCTATTGTTGCTCCAGCTGCGATGTTGGATTGTCCCTGCAGGGTGGCTGCAATAAGAAAGGAGTTGTTATGGTGTTGTTCATGAAAGGGGAAGATAAGCGAACTCTGCACTTCGCAGCATGCTATTGTTGAGTTTTCCCCCAGGATGGAATCAAAGAACCTGGCTCCATGCTGCAGATTTGAATGAGAGCCCAAAATAAAACTATGTGCCTTGACATCGTACAAGACCTTTGCCCCCTCCCCTACTATCCCGTCAACAAGTTCAGATCCCGCTCCAATTTCAGTACGGCTTTCAAAGGAGCTGTTTATGGTAAGATTTTTAAGCAGGTTTGTTCCGGTAACCTGAGCAAAACTTCCGATCCTGGTATCTTCAATAATCCTGCAGCTCCGGATTGTGGTTCCTCTTCCTATAGTAGCTTTAAAATCAGGAACCTTTTCTTCCCTATCGGTTATGGAGATAAAGGTATCAAGGAGGTCTTTATTATCCCGGTACTTTGCCCATAAAAAGCAGTCTGATGTTTTTATTGTGCTGAAAGGAAGGATACTTCTTCCCCCGTTTTCATTCCCTGCACTTATCCAGTTTCGGCTGCCGTCCTCCCCCGGCAAGCCTGTACCGAAAACAGGAGAAGCTGAAACGGTTATCTCATCAACGTTAAAAAGGATTACCTCCTCTTCAAGTGTATACCCACAGAGATAAGCAGTATTGTGGACAGCACAGTCGGCACCAATTACCGATGAGTGTATGCTTGAATGGTAAATCCCGACAGGAAGTATGAGGTTTCCTCTTTTCAAAGTGCTCTTATTGAATGGTCCGATAGAAACTTCTCCGTAAAAAGTTGATTCTCTTATCCTGTCTGGATCGAAGGGGTCGCAGACTCTGATATCCTGCCAGTTTTCAGCTCTGTTATCATTTTCCGTCAATGTATCAATTTCACTTTGAATCAGATTCCTGAACATCTGGATCCTCCTGGGATTGGATAAAAAATCTGGTTTGCATTTTACATTACTTTCGGGTATTCTTGAAGGGAGATACATATGAAAGGATCAATTTTACAGTTTCTAATATTTTTACTGCTCTTTATTTCTCTCATCACAGGTTTTTGTCTGTTTGGTTACTTTCACTGGTTTGATACGGGGTATCATCCCGGAGGCATGAGCTCCGCCGGCTTTCTGCAGGTAATCCCTGCCATTATCCTCCGTTTCCTTCCCTTGTGTATCCTTTTTTCAGTTGTTCTTTCCTATTTTGTAACCCTTAAATTCAAGATAAACAGGTTTGTGTCCTTTTTATTAATCCTTGCCGGAGCTACTGCACTTTATTTTTTCGGATTCATCGGGATCTCAAGCATGAGTGAAAATGCTCAAAAAAGAATGAATCATGATGTTGTTTTATATCCCGGACTGATAAACCCCTTCGTTAAACAGCCACTGTATTTTGAAAAAGCGGATAATGAGAACATTTATGGAGCGGTTCTTAAAGATGATGAAGGGCTTGTCTACCGGAATAAGATAAACAGAAAATCTCTGGAGAAGGACCTCTTACCGGAATCAGACCCAAATCCATACTATACTGATCTGTTAGCACCCCCGGGTTTTCTTAAACTTTTTAGTAGAGATCTTGACCGATTCAATCTTGACTTAAAGAGGCTGGCAGTAAAGTCGGATTTTTATCTTCTTTTTTTTATAGCGGGCCAGATACTCTTCGCAGTATCCCTCTGGAGTTTATTACGGATACCCCGGTGGCCGCTCATTGCTGTGATTTTATCATTTATATTGATCAGAGCGCTCTTTGCCGTTTATCGTTACTGGAATGCGGAGATTTTAAACAAGATTCTCCCGGTTGTATCATCAGACCTGATAAAGGATAATGCCGTTTCCCTTCTTTTACTGCTTGTTTCATTAATAATCTTTCTCCTTGACGGAATAATCAGCGGGATCAGGAGATCCAAGAGAGGTCCGGTACAATGAGCATGGTTTTCAGAAAAACATTTTCGATCCTCCTTCTGGTTTATCTGGCGGCTTTTATCTGCTTCTTTGTGTTTACGGCACTCTCGTTTCATGGGATATATGTAAAAGGGCTGGAAAGGGAGCACACTGAAGAGAATCAATATACTTATGAACTAAGCCTGGCTGAAACAAAAGGAGTACGTGCTTTCCGGAACGAATCCCCCGGAATTATTCAGGCTTTCAAGTTGAGCTGGATACTGAATAAAAGCATTCTTCTTTTTTCAAAGTATTTCATTCCAATACACCTTTCGGGAATATTTCTTTGTTTTTCGCTAATCTACCCCTATGTCTCGAATCCTTCAGAATCTAAAGCCCTCTTTATCAACTCCCTTGGTAAAAGTGTTGTGCTCATGATTTTTTTAACCTTTATCTATACTGGGATGACCGAAGGAATTTCTGTTATTGTCAGAAACAGGCTTAAAAATCAGGAAATTAACTCCCAAATAGCAGCAGGAATGTTTGAGAGAGGTAATAAAGCTCTATTAACGGGAGATCTCAGCTCTGCAGATAATTATTTTTCTTCATATCTGGAGATTGACCGTGAAAACAAGCTGGTAAGGAAAGTTGTAGCCTGGACTGAAGCCAGACTGATGGTACGGGAAAAGGATTCCCCGAAGGAAGAGAGGGCAGTCTCAAAAAACAAAGAACTTGATTATTACAAGCTTGCTGAAAAGTTCTATAATTCAGAAAAAGATTATTTTTCTTCATTCTACTATTCGTTTCTGGCTTCTCAAACTGAAGAGGGAAGCCTGAAAGATTATGCTCTGCGTCTTATGGCTCAGTCAAGGGCTAAACTTTCGGAACTGGAGTCCCAGGAAAAGGACAAAGAGCGGCATGCGTACTTCAAGCGTAAAATGGATGCGCTTGAAACCTTAAGGAAAGGTGATGTTTACAGCGCATATTATGCATTCCAAAAGCTAAAAGAGGAGAATCCCGGCGAAAAGGATGTAGCACTCTTGTTTGAAGAGAGCCGGAAGGCTGCTGAACAGAATTTCTTTTTTTCGGATGAACTGGACAAGATTAAAAACCTGAATGGGATAGATTCTATTCTGTACACGGTAAAATCAGCGGGAGGAGGGGTCACTGTAGTCAGTATTGGCAAGTATATCCAAACAGAGGATGGACGGTATTTTTTCAATATTGAGGTGATGAAACTTGCGCAAAACGGTAAACTTCTCGTCCATTACAGGGCTCCGTATGGGAAGTATGCTTCACAGGGATATATCAATCTTGATGCAATGGAGAGGAACAGGAAGAAAATGTATCCTCCTGTATATCTCTACGGTGAAGAAAAACGTGAGAAGATTAACGTGCTGCGGGAGGTTCCCCGGCCGGAAGAGTTTGCTCTTTTAAGTTCCGGGGGGTTGCGTGATTCCAGGTTATCCATAGTATCCCTCCTAAGAATCAGAGGGATAGCTGATCAGTATGGGTACCTACGGCAGTCCTTCGATGCTGCAATTATGAGCAGATTGAAGCTCCCTTTTGTATTTTTTATTCTCTCAATGTATGCCATAGGGCTGGGGTGGTTTTTTCGAATCAGAAACAAACGGATCCCTTTTCTGTCCATGCCACTCCTTATTGTCATTCCGTTTGTTCTTTACTTTTTAGTATCGGCATTTAATTACAGCTCCGACCTTCTCTACACGTTTCTTCTGTTTAAGACAGGTTTTATTCCGGCTCTTTCCATTTTTGTTGGTATTCAGGGTCTCCTGCTATTTATTGCTCTGGTGGTTGTTTCAGAGAACGGCAGGTAGTTCCTATGTGTTCCGGGTTATCCTGGCTCCCAGGGAGCGGAGTTTCCCCGAAAGGTCCTCGTATCCTCTTTCTATCTGGTATACGTTTTGAATTGTACTTTCCCCTTCTGCACAGAGTGCGGCAATTACCATCGCCATCCCTGCACGGACATCGGGGGAAACCAGTTCTGCACACCGCAGCCGTGCAGGTCCGCTGACTACCGCCCGGTGAGGATCACAAAGAATGATTTTGGCTCCCATTCCGATAAGTTTGTCTACAAAAAACATCCTGGATTCAAACAGTTTTTCATGAATCAGCACTGTTCC
>JANTFL010000063.1 GCA_024763455.1 Sediminispirochaeta sp.
TGAAAATGGAAAAAGATCCGGTTTTAACAACATACATGGCTGAGTCTGCGTCTCCCTGTTTTATCAGCACTTCACCTTTCTCCACTCTTTTGACAGGTGTATGAGTGGTGGTAAGTATATCCTGAATTCCTTTTATCGAGAGTACCTTATCCCTGATGAGCTGTACATTCTCAATCTGGATCTTACCTGTGGAGACATCTTTGTTCTGTGATAGTCCATAGAGATAATTTATTCCTGCCTGGTCTATGTCAATAACATCCGAGAAATCGAGGATTATGGTACGATCGGTCTTGAGTTTTATCTCCCGGATCCGTGTTTTTAAAGGTTCTATGGATTTACTGGTGAGGATACCACGTAAGTAGAGCCGGGAAGGGGATTCCCTGTCATTGTACTTGAATGAAAATGGTTCTGCTTCAGTACGCTTGACAGTTGTTTCGTCAGGTGTATTGCTCTCTTTTGAAATATACGTGCCTAAAATCTCGGTTGTTCTTCTAATTCTTCTCACAAGGACCTTTGCCAGACTTACTGCCCAGGTTGAAAGCCCTAAATTCTCATCTTTAAGGATATCAGGATCTATCACTGTTGCTGTTACCGGTGTGCTTGCTGCCACTGTAGCTGAACGGGGTGTTCCGGTAAGGAATGACATCTCTCCAATATAGCTACCCGTTCCAAGTTCGGTCAGAGGAATAAGGGCATGTTCTTTTTTTATCATGACCTTAACAGATCCGGTTCTAAGAATATACATCTCTCTGGTGGCTTCCCCGGCTTTGAATATGATCTCCCCTTCATTGAACCTGGCAATTTTTTCTTTTCCCATACTACAGCCTCCATACTGACTATAGTATACTACAATTTAAGAAAAATTATGAATACCGTAATAATTGGGAAAATAATGTTGTAATATTCATTTACTGACTATATTATAGTCAGAATCATCAAGGAGTGGAAATATGTACGACATAATCATAATTGGCGCCGGACCCGGCGGATATGTAGCAGCTGAAAGGGCAGGCGCAAAAGGGAAAAAAGTACTTTTAATAGAAAAAGAGTATATTGGAGGAGTCTGCCTGAATGTTGGATGTATACCTACCAAGACTCTTTTAAACTCAGCCAAACACTACAATTATGCTGTCGCTTCGGGAATTTTCGGGATTCATACACGGGATGCAGAGTTTAATCTTTCTGAGGCGCAGGATTGGAAAAAGAAAGTTGTCGATACCAATGTAAAAGGGATTGTCTCTCTTATGAAAAAGTATGGCGTGGAAGTTGTTCGTGGAGAAGCCTTTGTTACAGCCCAAAGCAGTGTTACGGTAGATGACAAGACTTATTCCGGAAAGAATATCATTGTTGCCACCGGATCTTCCCCCTTTATTCCTCCTATTCCGGGAGTAGATTCAAAACATGTTGTAACCAGCACTGAACTGCTTGCAATAGAAGAGCTTCCTTCCTCGTTAACAGTAATAGGTGGCGGAGTGATAGGGTTGGAGTTTGCTTCCTTCTTTTCCATGCTCGGAATAGAAGTACATGTTGTAGAGATGCTCGATGAGATTGTTCCGTTTATGGAACCGGAGTTTGCAAAAACAATGAGACGCGCCTTGAAAAAGGTGAAGTTTCATCTGTCTTCAAAGGTAGAATCGATAGAGGGAAAGAAGGTTAACTATGTACGGAAGGGGAAGAATGAGACTCTGGAGTCCGATCTTATTCTCGTTTCTGTAGGGAGGAAACCAAATGTATCCGGTTTGGGTTTAGAAGAACTCGGCATTGAAATGCAACGGACAGGACTGGTTGTAAACGACAGAATGGAAACAAATATTCCCGGGATCTATGCCATAGGGGATGTTATTGGTAAATCACTTTTCGCCCATTCAGCTTCCCGTATGGCGGAGGTTGCCGTAAACGCACTGTGCGGTATAGAAGACCGTATAAACTACGATGCAGTTCCCTGGGCAATATATACGTATCCGGAGGCAGCCTCATGCGGATTGACCGAAAAGGCAGCGCAGGAAAGAGGGTATGATGTCGTCTCTGCGACATCTCTCATGAGGATAAGTGCCCGGTATTACGCCGAATACGGTACTATGCCCGGTTTATGCAAGGTCGTTGCAGATAAAAAGAACGGCAGGATTCTTGGAATTCATCTTCTTGGTTCCCCCGGTTCCGAGATGATCTTTGGAGCGGCTCTTATGATTCAGAACGAAATGACCCTTAAAGATTTACGGACAACCATTTTCCCCCATCCCAGTGTATCGGAAGTAATTAGGGAAACGGTCTTGTCTATATGTGAAGAGAATGAAAAAGAGATCACTGAATAAAAGGGACGGACTGTCTAACTTTTATAAAAAGCATAACCGTTCTTTCCCTCTGATTTGATCCGGTACATGGCCTCATCAGCCTTTTTCAGAAGTCCTTCTTCGTGTGTATCATCCTCTGGAAAGAAGCTGATGCCGATACTTGCTCCGAGTCTGAAGGTTTTTTTACCGATCTTTATGGGATTAACAGTCTTGTCCAGTAGTTTGCTGACTACCTTTACAACATCCTCTTTGGTATCCACTTTTTTTATAATTGCAGTAAACTCATCGCCTCCGAGTCTTGCAATCGTATCGGATTCCCGCAAAGCGTTTTGAAATCTGCTGGTAATTATATTCAGAACCCTGTCCCCTGCGTCATGCCCGAGGGTGTCGTTAACCGGTTTAAAGTTGTCAAGATCGATAAAAAGAACGGCGAGTTTTGACTTCTCCCTACTGCAGAAAAGTATGTCCTTTTTAAGAAGTTCCATAAAAAGTCTTCTATTCGGGAGACCGGTAAGGGTGTCATGGTTAGCCATGGCATCAATTTTTTTATACGCCTGCTCAAGTTCCCTTTTTTCTTTATAGATTATTTTGTTAAGGTTATATATTTCTGTGTGGACTCTGGAATTCTCAAGGGCGATTGCACTGTAGGATCCGACTGCCTGGATAATCTCAAGATGTTCATGTGTGTATGCATTTTTCCGGTAACTCTGGGTGGTCAGGATTCCTATAACTGTTCTCCTGATTATAAGGGGCAGAAAGATTATTGAATTGGTTCTGCCGTCGGTAAGTTTAACAAGAGTCGGTACATACTTTTTATACTCATCCATGATGCTGCCGCTTATAATGGGTTTTTTATGCTCCAGTACCCATCCGGCAAGGGTTTGTGTCCCGGCTAAATCAAGTTTGTACCCGGTTTTTCTCTCATCATCCTGGATAAGGAATTTGAAGTCCAATTCGGCTTTCTCTTTGTTGTAAATCCCTATTCCGAAAAGGTCTGCACTGATGAACGACTTTACATTGTTGTAGATTGAGGTCATGACCGTTTCAATATGCAGGGAAGATGTTATCTTTCTTCCAATCTCGCTGAGCATCGATATCCGGTTAAATGCTTCCTCGAGCTCCTTTGTCCGTAACTGATGGGCTGCGCTCTCTTTTCGTGCTGATTCAATACGGTGCTGGGCCTGCAGCGTTTTAACCCTTTCTTCAACTTTTTCGTTTTGAAGTTTGGAGTACTTTTCATGGTACTGTTTATAAAACTCAAGAGCTTTCTTGTATTTGAAAATCCCCGCATAACTTTCAGAAAGTCCCTTAAGGTTCCTGTTCGTATAGTATTTTGAGTTTATCGTTTCGCTTATGTTTAGAGCCTGACTGTGGTAATCTATTGCCCGTTTGTATTCCTTTTTTAATCCATATAATTCGGCAAGGTTGGTAAGACATTCTGCCTTTGCGAGCTTGTCCTCCAACTGATCCGCTATCTCCATACTTTGCAGGTGATAGTTTTCAGCTTCTACAAAGTCTTTTTTATCCTGAAAGATCCTGCCTAAAGCGGTAAGACAGTTACTTTTATAAACTTTGATATCATTATTTTCTGCAATCCCAAGAGCTTTTACGTACATCCTGAGGGAACTGTCTATCTCACCCTTTTTCTCAAATGCATCGCCCATGTTGATATAACAGGCGCAGAAATGCTCAGGGGGGGAATTCTTATCCATAAGTTCCCTTGCCTGATCAAAGTATTCCAGGGCTTTGGTGCTGTCATTAATCTCGTTGTAAAGGCTGCCAATATTTATATAGGAAACAATTAATCTGTCCTTGTTGTTTTCTTTTTTGCTGAGACTGACCGACTGGAGATAGTAATCCATTGCAGTACTGTAATCGCTGATGTCGGTATAAAGCACACCAAAAGCATTTAAGGTACTCATTTTTCCTGTCTGGTCCCCGATGCTCTGATACAATTCCAGACATTTTTCAAGAGAAACGGTGGCTTCTTCAGATCTGTTTTTTACTATTAAACCCCATGCTTTGACATAGGTTCCATCAGCGAGCCCCTGGGTATAGTCGCATTTCGCAGATTTGGAAATTGCTTCGGCTGATAGTTTAAGAGCTTCGTCAGGATTACGGTGTATCAAGTTTTTGGCGGTACTGTTGAGTGCATCAATTTGATCGAAAGTTTTATTCTGCATATTAGTGTGTCCGTATATACTTTTATCATAGAAACGTGTCATCTGCAACATAGACAGGGAACAGCTCAGTTTTTATTGCCTCCGGAAAGGGTTTTTAGTATTTTTGATGCATATGGAGGATGTGCATAATGGCAAAGCAGCTACCAAAATCTTTTTTTGAACTGATTGAAACGTCCGATAAACCGGTCCTTGTCGATTTTTATGCAGACTGGTGCGGGCCGTGTAAAATGGTATCCCCGGCTATAAAGCGGGTGGCGGGGGATTATAAAGGAAGAATCATTACGATTAAGATAAACGTGGATTTGAAACAGCATATTGCATCGAAATACCAGATACAGAGTATACCCACTATCATGATGTTTTTTAAGGGGAAAGATATAATGAGGCTTACCGGGGCATACCCTTACGAAGCAATCAAAGCGGAAGTTGAAAAGGGTCTGTTTCATGCAGGAAAATAGTATCGATTGGCTGGAGAGCCTCTCTGCCGAGAGGCAGTTAGCCGTTTTTAAGGAGCTCAGCAGGTATTTATCAGCAGGAGAACTGAAAAAAGTTATGGAACACCTTAAAAAGGGGACCGATCTTCTCACCATACACCGGAGGATGGGGCTGATTCGCAAGTATCAGGTAGATCTAGTAAGAATACGGGAGCAGCATCGGTTTTAACCGGTTATAGAAGGGCTGAAAAAAACCGGCCTTCCGGCCGGCTGGGGTATGCTTTACGCTGGACTAGAAGGTAGTCCACTGATCACCGTAGTAATATTCATATTGACCTGAAGTCCCGGAAAAGAAGAATTTTGGAATAACAGTTGTATCATCTTTAAGCACAAACTCCCCGGTATCAAGTTTCCCTGAACCGTTAGTATCCTGCCATATCCAGATATCATAACTGCCATCGGATACATAGAAATCGTACCAGTAGGAAGCTTCCCCGTACACTTCAATGAAATCTACAGGGACATTAGCTGTGGGAGTTTGTCCCGAAAGGTAAAGTTCCACTTTTATTGGTTTGTTGTTAAGATCCAGATTAATAATCTGCTGTGCAGTTAAACTATTTAGATCGTATTCCACCGTTAACACGTTGTAGTTATCATAGTTTTTGGCATATTCAGGGTAGAATGCCTCCAGCATTGCATCGCATCCGGAAAGGAGGAGCAAGGCTGCAGCTGCCAGTACTAAAAAGATTGTTTTTTTCATTTTTTCCTCCTTATCCTACAGGTAGAGTACAAAAACCAGGGACGGAATAAACTGAATCCGTTCCTTGACTGCCGCTTTCTCATCTTCTGTTCCGTTGAACAGAAGATCCAGCTCCTGGAACATGGTGTCGGCACTGGGAAAAAGAGCCATTAAATCAAGGTTTACCCCGAGATCTTTTGTACGTAATCCTGCTCCGATCTTCCAGTTTGCACCGAAATTTTTGTTAAAATCTTTATCCAGGTATTCACTCTCCTTATACACGTAAATGGTGTTCAGGCCGATGGTTGAATAACCGGTTAAAGGTCCGATAACCAGTTTACCCCCAATATTCCAGGTATTCAGGAATCCGGGCCGGTAGGGGCCGGGGCTGAAGGTATCGGTGTCGGGGTCGTATGTTGCTGTCATGTTGGTAACATACTCCGGGGGCATAACGTAAGAATCCAGTGCCATATATCCAATCCAGGCAAAGCGGTAACCGAGGTGAAACCCGGGAAGTATGGTATCTTTTGAATCGTTCTGGACAGCATTGGGATCGGCACTAGTGTCCCGTTTTATCGGAGTGAGAGACATACCCAGCTCCAGTTCCCCTGCACTCAGCGGCAGTGCAGCAAGGAACAGAATCAGAAGTAACGGCGCAGCTATTGCTATTTTCCTCATTATCCTCTCCTTTTGCGTTTCTTCCATTTGTTAGTGTATCGCACTTTTACAAAAAAACAAGAAAACTAATAATTTTTTCCTGCACTTGCCACGTTTGCTGGGTCAAAAGCGTGGCAGGGCACCACTCCGTAAACGGTTTCGCATTCGGGGCAGTGATATTCAAATGTTTCCATCTGGAATGTATGCCCGCACTCACTGCATATAACCTCTAACGGTACGGGCAGAAACTGCTCTGCAAACCCCATTGTCCGAACTTTATCTACCGTGGCTTGTCCTGTTTCAAAGCTTCCTGAACATCCGTCATGTAACCCCATATTATACCTCCGTTAAAACCTCACCCCTGCGGAGTCTTTGCCTCAGGGATTGTATTTTTTTGTCCATCTCTTCTATTTGAGAGAGAATCTCTCTTTCTTTTTCTGTTGTTTCAATGATAGTTTCGATCCCGCCGTTTTTTATTACAATCCGCCGGTCGCCCATAAGTGCCAGAATGGGATCGTGGGTTGCCATCAATACTATCTTGCCTTCAGAGACAAGAAGATTAAGCGCTTTTTTTCTGTCAATACCGGCATTCTCTATCTCGTCTATAAGTATTATGGGCGACTTACTGAGGATTGCAGTATCTGCGATCATCAACGCCCGGGATTGTCCGCCGCTGAGGGAAGTTATCGGAGTGTCTTTCGAGAAACTTTCCCCTGCAAGAAGATTTGCCTGATCTAGGATCCTTTCTATAACCGACTCCCTCTCGGTGATCAGTCTGCTTTCCGCATGAAGGGAGAGAAACTCGTAAACCGAAAGATCCATTACAAAGTTCATGTTCTGGGAAAGTTGAGCGACAAGTTTCTCTGAGGAGGAGTAACGCCATTTTTTCTCAGGTTCTTTCCCGTTAATAAGTATTGTCCGTCCCGTTGGAGTATCATTTCTGGCAGCCCATTCAATATCCCCAAGAAGCCTGCTCTTTCCCGATCCTGTAGGACCTACAATGGATATGATTTCGTTCTTTTTTATCGTGAGATCCGAAAAACGCTCATCTTCTCCGGTTTTGTAATGCCCCGGAAGGATTGTTAACGACTCAACACTGCTCTTGGTTTCTCCCAGGAAGGAGAGCATTTGAGAGATATATTCATTCAATCTGGAGATGAAATGGCCGGGATCAATTGCCATCTCCTCTTTTGTGTTTTCATCTATTGACAAGAAGTAATCGTGGAGGGACTGCTCGCCGCTTCCGTCAGGATCAACACCGTTATTTTCCAGGAATGTTCTTGCAAAGGGATACTTATCCAAAAGAGCACTTATAGTAATTTGATCAATCATTATCTACTGTTCCTTCCCTAAATCAATCTTCCGTACGTTCCCCATTTGGTAGCTTTCTCCGATCCGTGTTTCTCCCAGACAGTAGGAACAGAGGGCTGAAGGCATGGAGAACCGCAGGGTTTTCCCTTTTAACGAGGTGATATGATCATCTTCGGAAAAAAGAAGGGTGGAAAGTTCGAAACTTCCCTGACCGGTGAGACCGTTAACATGGAGGATTACAGCTTTCGGGTTGACACTATGTACCCGGGAGGCAAAAACCTCTCTCTCTGCCTGGGAAACGATATCCCCTTTTGTAATGACAACGATGTCTGCACTTTTAAGCATCGGGCCAATTTTCTTCGGAGTCCCGATACCACTCAGATTGTCTATAACGCACACTGCATTGATACCGTTAATGTAGGGAGAACATCGGTTACACAGTCCTGCTGACTCACTGATAAGGAGGTCAAATCCATGCTTGATCCCCCAGTCTACAACCTCTTCAATGTTACTCACAAAGTAGTGATCCGGGCATAGGCCTCCGGAAAGTCCTTTTCTTACTTCGATCCCTGCTTTCTCATAAAGGATATCATCATCTGTATAAAGGCAGTCGAACTTGACCACTCCGACCTTAAGTCCCCTGTTTTTTATTGATTCTATTGTTTTGAGTATAACGGAGGTTTTTCCAACCGAAGGCGGTCCCGATACTGTTACCAGATTCATGCTTCAATCCTTTCTGTTACCGACTCTTCGAAAAGAGACTCGCATTCTTCAATCGTTCCTGCAATATCAATACTGTAGATATAGTCCCATCCAAGCCAGGAAAATAATGCATCCTTGTCCAGCCTGTTATCCACTTCGGGATTTGTACTTGGAAAGAGACCCTGATGGGAAAGAATTTCTCCAACCTCTCTGGATGCAAAGAAATCAACCACATTTTTAAGTTTATCTGCTTTATCAGCCTTGGCAAGCATAAAGAGCGGACTGATAATTGCTCCGTCCTCGGGCCATACAGCAGTCATGGTACTTCCCTCCCTGACTGTTTTGGTGAAGAAGTAGGGCAGAATGGTTATAACCGGCCGATTTTCTGTTCTCCGGTCGCTTTTCACCATCTGGGAAGGGTGGAGTGATTCCAGCAGACTGCGTCCAAGCTTTCTGACTCCGTCAGGACCGAACCGTTTATGAATATTAAGCAGCATACCGTTAAAAAGGTCGAAATCTCCAACCGGAAGGGATACGCTGTTCTCAAACTCTTTGGCAAGGATATCTTCCCAAGTCCGGGGTACTTTCCTGCCGCCAAGGTCTTTCAAGTTGACCAGAAATACAGCAGGAACAACTCCTATCATGGAGTAGTGTCCCCTGGGATCTTTCAGATCGTATCCGTCAAAGGAAGAGTTTATCTTGACGTCCGGAATAAGATCTTTAAATACACCGTTTTTCTTGAATTTCCCAATCTTTTCTTCATCAAAGAAAAGATCAAACCCTGCGGATATAAAAAGGTCCGGAATCCCGGAAGGATCTGTTATCTCTCCCAGATTGTCATCGATCCACTCAACCCCCATGGATGCTGCTTTCAGCTCGTAGTCCAGTGCTATACCGGATTCCCGGGTATATTTTTCAGAAAACTTTTTAAATGATTCCATCAGAGGAATTCGGACCGGGCAGGGGAGAAGCCCGGCAATCTTCAGGCTTTCTGTGTTACCGCTGCTCACGGTTCCTGAAAGGGTGACATCTTCATCACCCAATCCCTCGATAGCTGCAATGAGAAGTTTTGCAAAGGAATCTGCATCACGCTTCTGAAAGGTAAGTGCCGTTTCCAGATTTATTTTTTTACCAAAATCCGCCCTTTTGGAAGCATCTCCCATCTGGGGGAACCCATTAGCGGTAAAGACGGGTACGGTTTCCGGATACTTCTCGGTTATCCCGAAAAGGGTATCTGTTAAAGAAAAATATTTGTTGACCATAATATGAGTATAATACTAATAAAAGCTACTGTTCAAGAGCCATTATTTTATTTACCCGTTTTTCATGCCGTCCGCCCTGAAACTCTGCGGTGATAAAGGCTTCAACCATAGCTTCCACCGGTTCCGGGTAGTCAATCCTTCCTCCGAAGGCTATCATGTTGGCATTGTTGTGCTCTTTGGACATTCGTGCGGCGAATATATTCTGAGGGAGTGCACAGCGTATCCCTTTGACCTTATTGGCAGAGATGCTTATTCCGATACCGGTTCCGCAGCATACCACGCCGAACTCGTAATCTCCTGCAAGGAACTCCCGGGCAGTTTTTTCTGCAAAATCAGGGTAATCAACCGAATCTGAAGTATTAACCCCCATATCCGTGATCTCATAGCCTTTATTTTTAAGGTACGTGGCAATTTTGTCTTTTAGTTCGTAACCGCCGTGATCAGCTCCCAGTACTACCTTCTTCATAATTACTCCTTAACGGTCCGCCCCCGTTTACCGGGGAGGAAAATCATATTCTTTTTCAAAAAGTTCAACAAACCTGCTGCACGCATTCTCTTCGTCCGGTCCATCCACTGCAATGGTAACCTCCGAGCCCTTTACCAACCCCATGGCAAGCAGTACCATAACGTTGTCCAGAGGCATTGTCATCCCGTTTGAGGTTATCTCCACCTTCCCGGGATACGCTCCCACCTCTTTAAATATTTCACCCGAGGGCCGTACATGTATACCGGCACTGTTCTTTACCACTGCAGTCTTTTTCACCATAGAATCAAGAATATACATTATATAATGCTTTTTCTACAGCTTTTTTCGGAAAAAGAGGCTGATTTTATTTAAAAAGATATAAATTAATTGTATACCTTAGCCATGAAACCAGGAATAGCTGCTCTATCCATACTTGTCACTGCCTTTTTCTTAAGCGGATGCGTCCGCAGTGAAAAACCTTACGTATCAGATACACACTTTGCTCTCGGGACGGTGAATACGGTAAAAATACAAGGGGCGAAAGCGGAAAAACTTATTCAGGGGTGTTTTGATATTCTCGATTCGGTAGAAAAGAAGATGAGCCCTCAACGTACAGACAGTGAAATTTCAAACATAAATGCGAACGCCGGAATAAAACCGGTTAAAGTAACTCCTGAGACCTTCACTGTGATTGAGAAAGGACTTGAGACAGCATCTCTCGGAGACGGGTTCTTGGACATAACGATAGGCCCTGTGGTGAGTTTGTGGGG
This sequence comes from Sediminispirochaeta sp., assembly GCA_024763455.1. Taxonomy (GTDB): domain Bacteria; phylum Spirochaetota; class Spirochaetia; order B11-G9; family B11-G9; genus B11-G9. The sequence continues at coordinate 10,816 of JANTFL010000063.1, forward strand.
AATAGGAACCGAGTCTGCTCATGTCCCGGGGAATGCGGAGCTGAAAAGAGCTTTAAGTATGGTTGATTACCGTAAGGTTGTTCTCAATGAAGAGCAGCAGACAGTGTATCTGGAAAAACCGGGGATGGGTCTGGATCTTGGAGCCATTGCCAAAGGCTGGGCAGCAGATAGAATTCATGATTATCTGGTTTCTCATGGTGTTGAGCGTGGAATTATTAATCTTGGGGGAAACGTTCTTGTTATAGGAAGAAAGAATGAAAGGGATCTCTGGCGGGTGGGGGTGCAGAATCCCGAAGACAGCAGGGGGAGGTATATAGGGATACTCGAAGCGGATGACACAGCAGTAGTGACATCAGGAAAGTATGAGCGGTATTTCGTTGAAAACGGTCACCGGTACCATCATATTTTTAATCCCTTTACCGGATATCCTGTAGAAAATGATCTCATCAGTGTTACTATCGTTGCAAAAGAGTCCGTTACTGCAGATGCTTTTTCCACTCTTGTCTTCGCATTAGGAAGAGAGAAGGGGATGGCGCTTGTTGAGGAGGTCCCTTTTGTAGATACTATTATTGTTACAAAGGAACATAGTGTCTATATCTCACAGGGTTTACAGAAAATGTTTACTCTGACAGATAAATCTTACAGGATGGAGGAATGATGGATACAGAATTTACAAACGGGAGCTGGTATGAAATTATTCTTCCCTACGGGAAAAAGTTTACTGCCCAGTACGTGCTGGAAGGAAACTCAGGGAGCGAAGAGTGGTTCTATTTTAGTGATGGGTCGGGGAAGCGTGTAAAAGACATCGTCCCCTTTGCTGTTGAGATTAGTAAAACAGATAATCCCCGTATAGAGCGGAGTATCATAGATTTTCTTGATGATGTAGAAGAATCATAAGTACTCCTGTTGAACCTCAGCGACGTTATTGGCAGCTATACTTTACAAATACTGTATTTTCTTAAGTATATATAAAAATATATCTTGCATTAAACTCTGTTAAGTGGTAGCTTTTTCTCTACCAGGAGGGAACCATGAACGGTGCAAGAATAGTTGTTGAAAGTTTAAAAAAAGAGGGTGTTGATACTCTGTTCTGCTATACCGGAGGTGCAGTTATCTCTATTTTTGACGAGCTGCATAAACACGGGGAAGGGATTACCATGATTCAGCCCAGACACGAACAGGGAGGGACCCATGCCGCAGACGGGTATGCCCGGTCGACAGGGAAACCGGGGGTTGTCCTTGTTACATCCGGACCCGGTGCGACTAATACCATTACGGGAATTGCGACTGCGTACATGGATTCGACCCCTCTTGTCGTAATAACCGGACAGGTTTCTACGGACAAGATAGGTACAGATGCGTTCCAGGAGTCCGATGTAACCGGAATTACCCTTCCTATCACCAAAGCCAACTTTCTGGTGAAGGATGTTAATGATCTTGCTCTCACCATTAAAAGAGCATTTTTCCTTGCAACTACAGGACGACCGGGACCTGTGGTCATCGATATACCGGGGGATGTCCAGAAGCAGGAATGCAAATTCACTTATCCCGATGATCCGGGTCTTACCAGTTACCGGCCGAAAGAATCCGGTCACCCGAAGCAGATAAAGAGTACGGCAAAGATGCTTTCAAAGGCAAAGAAACCCCTGATTCTCGCCGGCGGCGGAGTGAATCTGTCCCAGGCCAATGACGAGCTGAACAGCTTTCTGAACAAATACAATATCCCCGTTGCAACAACACTTATGGGCCATGGAATCAACCCTGAGGATGTAAGGCTTTTCTGCGGGTTTGTCGGAATGCACGGTACTCTGTATGCTAACTATGCAATCCAGAATGCAGATTTGATAATTGCAATAGGGGTACGGTTTTCGGACCGGATTACGGGAGATGCCTCTGTCTTTGCAAAAAACGCAAAACTTATTCATGTTGATATTGATCCTGCTGAGATAGGAAAAAACATTCCGGTTGATCTTCCCATCGTCGGTCCCGCAAAGTCGGTTTTGAAAGAGCTTAACGGAGCTGATATCAAAGGAGATTATTCAGCCTGGATTGAGGAAATTGATGATTACCGGAAAAAGAACCCGCTTGTATATGAAAAAACAGGGACTCTTAAGCCCCAGTATCTGGTTGAACTGGCGTCAAAGATTTTTCCAGAAGATACCATTGTTGCAACCGATGTCGGACAGAACCAGATGTGGGTAGGGCAGTACTACAGATTCCGTTATCCCAAAACCTTTCTTACATCAGGGGGGCTTGGAACCATGGGCTTCGGTCTTCCTGCTGCCATAGGGGCTGCTGTCGGGAATCCTGACAGGCAGGTGCTTATGTTCTCCGGAGACGGAGGGTTCCAGATGAATATGCAGGAACTTAATACCATACGAAAGTACAACCTCAAGGTAAAAATGATTGTTATGGATAACAGCTATCTGGGAATGGTAAGACAGTGGCAGGAACTTCTCTTTGAGAAGCGGTATGCCGGCACCGATATGGGTGATAATCCCGATTTTATCAAACTTGCCGAAGTCTTTGGGATAAGGGCGGTACGGCTCGAAAAACCTGAGGATGCTGAAAGGGTCTTAAAGGAGCTTGCTGAATGTGAAACCAGTATGCTCGTGCACGCTGCAATAGATCCGAATGAGAATGTTCTTCCCATGGTTCCCGCGGGAAAACCTCTCGACAAGGTAATTACGAAATTTTAGGGGGTTTTAATAAAAATGGCAGAGAAAGAACAGTTAACAGATCATATTGTTTCGGTACTTGTTAATAATCATCCCGGAGTTCTCTCCAAGGTAACAAGTCTGATTACCCGGAGGGGTTTTAATATTGACGGAATATCTGCAGGAAATACAAAACAGAGCGATATGTTCCGTTTGACCATTGTTGTCAAAGGAGATGACCGGAGTATAGAGCAGATCCAAAAGCAGCTCTACAAAATAATTGACGTTGTGAAGGTATGGATCATAACCCCCGAGTCAAAATTGGACAGGGAGATCGGCTTGATAAAAATTAAGATTCCCCAGTCCCTGAGAAATGAAATTCTTCAGATGATAAATGTATTCAAGGCTTCTATTATTGATGCAGGTCCGGAAGGGTTTATTGTTGAAATAACCGGTACCTCTGAAAAAATTGACTCTTTTTTGAGTCTGTTTGAGCATCATCAGATTGTAGAAGTTGCGCGGAGCGGAATTGTTGCAATGAACAGATGGGAAAAGAAATAAAAGAAGGAGTTTATAAAATGAGAAGTGATAAAATGAAAAAAGGGATCAACAGAGCACCCCACCGATCGCTTATGAAGGCCCTTGGATTAACTGACAAGGAGATATATCAGCCGATTATCGGGATAGCTTCATCGGCCAATGAGATTATTCCCGGTCATGTTCATCTTAAAACGATAGAAGATGCAGTAAAAGCCGGAGT
>JANTFL010000064.1 GCA_024763455.1 Sediminispirochaeta sp.
ATAAAATTGAACTACAGTAACCAAAAGGAGTAGAAACCATGAACGATTTTAATCTGAAGATTATAGCTGAAAAGATAAATGATTCGGTACCGAGTACCCACAAACTTTTTGAGGCGGACGATTTCGAGGGTCTCGTGAATCTGGCAAAAACCCAGGCAGAACAGGGAGCGGCGTATATTGATGTCAATATCGGTCTGAGAAGTCCGGACCTTATGGGACGGCTTGTCAAAGCCATCCAGGATGTTGTATCTGTTCCACTGTGTATAGATTCACCAGACATTGAGATCCAGAAAGAAGGGCTAAAGGCTTATGATCCAAAGAAAGCAGGAGGCCGGATGCCTCTGGTAAACTCGATATCTGAACTGAGAATGGATTTTATTGATCTAGCAAACATACAACCCGTGAAGTTTATTGTTTTGTGTACTGAAAGCTCCATTGATGGGAACCTCAAGCCCAATGAAACCGGACAGGAAATTTACGAAGCAGGTATACGGGTAAGAAAGGCAATTATGGAGAAATGTGACTATATTACAAATGATGATATCTTTTTTGATCCGGGGATGGGTCCACTTGGCGCAGACATGAATGGTCTGACTAATGCTACCATTGATGCAGTAAAACTTATTCATGAAGATCCGGAACTGAAGGGCTGCCACATGTCTGTAGGGCTGTCCAACTTCTCGGTACAGCTTCCTCCGAGGACTGCTTCCGGCGGATTGGTAAGAACTCCCCTGGAATCAGCCTTCCTTACCTTGACCAACCCGATTGGAATGGATCATGTTATCGGAAGTACTAAAAAGAAGTATAAAAAACTGGATCCGGATCATCCTGCACTAAAGGCTGTAACAGACATCCTGGAACTTGAAGGGTTTGACCGGCTGACTCGGTTACAGGAATTTTATTCATAAAAACAAAGCTGAAGGGGAATTGAAATGGGCGATACCAGGGTCAGTATAAGAGTAAAACATGGTGCAAAAGAAATGGAACTTGAGTGTGCAAGAAAGGATACTCTTCTTGAGGCACTGAGTACTGTTCATGTCTTCCATATCGATGCCTCCTGCGGCGGGAAAGGAACCTGCGGGAAATGCAAGGTTATAGTTTCAAACAGTAATGATTCAAATCTTAGTAAATCTGAACTTAAATTCCTTTCCAAAACAGAAATTGAAAAGGGATACAGGCTCGCTTGTCAGGTAAAAGTTAACCAAGAAATGGTAGTCATCATTGATGATCAGGAAAAGGACGCCCAAATAGAAGCAGCACATGAAGGTTTTAAGGGAAGCCTGGAACCTCTTGTTAAAAAAAAATATATCGAACTCCCTCCCCCATCATTATCCGATCAAAGGGACGATGTTACACGTATCACAGACACCCTGGGTATAGAGGAGCTCATCATACCGCTCAGCCTGAAAAGGACCCTATCGAAAACCTTAAGAAATGCCGGTTATTCAGTAACCGCGGTTTACTCCTGCAGCACCCTCATTGGAGTTGAAGAAGGGAATACCGAAACTGAAAACTACGGAGTAGCTGTAGATATAGGGACAACAACCGTTGTGGCACATCTATTAAACATGTATTCCGGAAAAATTGTCGATACTGTTTCCGGCTTGAACAGGCAGAAAACTCTGGGAGCTGATGTCATTTCCAGAATTGAATATTGTATAAGAGAACCAGAAGGACTTAAAACCCTCAGCGACAAAATAGTTTCACAGATTGCAGAGATGGTTACCTCTCTCGTTAAACGTAACAGAATCCGGGAAGGTTCTTTACACTCCATTATGACTGCGGGAAACACTACCATGATGCACCTCCTTTACGGAACAGATCCCGAAGGAATTGCAGCCGCCCCCTTTATCCCTGTCGACTTACAAGCAGCTTCTTACCACTCTTCTGAAATCGGCAACTTTCCTTTCGATGTTACCTTCTGCAATTTACCGGCAATCTCAGCTTATGTAGGAGCGGATATAACAGCCGGTATTCTTGCAACAAAGATGCATAAAAAAGATGAACTTTCACTCCTTATAGACATAGGTACAAACGGCGAGATAGTTCTGGGAAACAAGGATAAACTCTACTGCTGTTCCACAGCTGCGGGACCTGCTTTTGAAGGAGCCCACATTACCTGCGGAATGGGAGGGGTCTTTGGAGCAATCGACACGATCTCCCTGGAGGACAATACAATAAAATACACAACCATAGGAAATTCAAAACCCGCAGGGATCTGCGGGTCCGGAATTATTGATGCCGTTTCCATTCTGCTGAAATCCGGTGTTGTCGATTTTACCGGGAGAATATTGGAAGCAGATGAGATTGAAAAGCCCACTGCAAAAAGTCTGGTTGAAAAACACTTTGCCGAAGGAGAGGGAAACTCTTTTATACTGGCACCCTCCTCAGTTTCCGAAACAGGTGCAAATATTGTCTTTACCCAGAAAGATATTCGGGAAGTTCAGCTTGCAAAGGCAGCTATCTCTGCCGGAGTGGCGACCCTCCTTGCTACGGCCGGTAAAAATACCTCCGATATAGCTCATGTGTATATCGCTGGGGGATTCGGCAGTTATATTTCCAAAGAGAGTGCTGCTGCAATAGGGCTCATTCCCGCCGAACTCCTGGACCGTACAGAATCCGTGGGGAACACCTCCGGGAAAGGCGCGGCAGAATGTTCTTTTTCAAGGGAAAATTATTTAAGCTGTAATGATATTATCAAACTGACAGAGTATGTAGAATTATCATCAAATACATATTTTCAAGGCAAGTATATGGAGGACATGACCTTTCCTGAGTATTAAACTCTCAGGTAAATTATTTTGCAAGTTCCAGTCCTACAAGGATAGTCGCCAACTGATTATCCCTGGAAAGGCTGTAATGCTTCCGTATATAGTCATCCGAAGCAGTTGAAGGACTGGCAGAAACAATACTGTCGATGCTCAGATCCCTTTTTACCTCTTCGAGTTCAGGGAATTCGATAGAGGGCATCAGGAAAAAGGAGGGCACATGCTCCCTGTTTCTCCTCCTGTTGTTATAGAGTATAAACCCGCTGCTTAATGAAATATGTTCCTCTTCCGGAATCTTATCCCCCTTGAAAATTTCTTCCCCAACAACCCGGTACGTCACACCGTCCAACATAGCAAGATTATCTTTTATAGTATCACCCTCCTTTATTTCTTCAACCATCAGGACCGTTGGTGCAGGAGGATTACGGAAAGATGTATCTTTTAAAACCGCAAAGACTATGGGCATTGCAAGTGCACGGCGCACTCCGGAATTAACAAGTTTTATAATCTGAACAGACTCATAGTTCTCTTCCAGGTTGAGAATAGCACGCCTGTCTCCCTGACTTAACCGAACTACATTTACAACCCCTTTCAGGTTATTAAGCAGCTGCCTAACCCTATCTATCATTGCTCTTTATTGAATCCACAGTTTCGCGGATAGCCCTTATGTGGGCATCCGTTGTTCCACAGCATCCTCCTATAATATTTACCCCCGCTTTTATCCAGTAAGGATTCTGTTCTGCCATCTCTTTGGGAGTGGCTGGAAAGACAGAAACACCGTCCACCAGCTCCGGCAGGCCGGCATTTGCCTGGATAATTACCGGAATATCGGGAAGAACACTCCTTATTTCTTCGATAATCTGCGTCATCCCCTTATACCCTTTCCCGCAGTTGGCACCAACAATATCCGCACCTGCTTCTACTGTTTTAACAGCAGCTTCTTTTGGAGACAGGCCCATCATTGTTTTAAATTCACCCTGAACTGTCGGCTCATAGGTAAAGGTACTGATAACTTCCAGTTTTGTATTATCCTTCACTGCTTTAATTGCCGCAAGGGCTTCATCGAGAGCGCTCATGGTTTCAATCACAGCCGCATCCGCACCGCCTCTTTCCAGGGCAATAGCCTGTTCTGCAAAAACCCTGTAGAAATCCTCTTCCGTAACATCACCCATAACCGTCATCTTGCCGGTGGGACCGATAGATGCTATAACCCAGTTATCCTCTCCTGCGGCTTTTCTGGAGATTCTTACCCCAGCTTCGTTCAATTCCGTAACCCTGTCGCCAAGACCGTAGTACTCCAGTTTTAATCTGTTTCCGCCAAAGGTATTTGTCTCTATCATGTTTGAACCGGCTTCAATGTAAGATTTTGCCACTTCCAGAACAAGATCCGGATGCTCAACGTTCCACAGTTCCGGGCATTCTCCTCCGCTCAAGCCCCTGGACTGCAGGGCTGTCCCCCAAGCTCCGTCAGCAACGAGGATTTTCCCTGTTTTCAGGGCTTCTGTAATTCTCCCTCTGTTCATTAGACTCTCCTGATGTATCCATTATACCAGAACTAGCATGTATATTCCTACAACAGCAATAAATTTCCAGCGGAAAGAATGCGGAAAATTACAAAAAAAAGTAATTTCTTTCATTACAGACATAATTATTTGTACTATTGTCTTAAATGATTCACGGACACAGGAGGTTGAAAAGATGGGAGTTATAGAGGTTAAGGTTGATCCCGGGATCTGCGGTTTGAAAAGCAAGATAATAGTTGAATCAGGAGACATGATGTCAGCTTCAGTCTCCATTGAGTCAGATTGTCCCGACATAACCAAAATAGGGGAAAAGATAGGTGAGGTAGATTCCATGAAAGATGTCTTTGCCAGACTGGGAGACGCTTCTGTCTACCAGCTTGGAAAGGAATACTGCAGCCATGGAACCTGTCCTGTACCGGGAGCTATCCTGAAAGGGGTTGAAGCCGCCTGCGGTCTTGCACTTCCGAAAGATGTACATATTTCAATAGAAAAGAAAGATTAACCCAGCCTCAATCTACCTGTCAAACGAGGAATCGATCATAAGCTCTGAGCGGTACTTTGCAACGGTTCTTCTGGCAAGGTTGATCCCTCTGCTTTTTAAAATATCGGAGATCTTCTGATCGGAGAGTTTTTTCCCGGTATTATTTTCTTCAATAATTTCCCGGATAATCTCTTTAACCCCACCCTTTGAGTATCGGGAACCTTTTGAACCAGCCCCGGATATGGAATTGGAAAAGAAATATTTGATAGGGAAGATCCCCCATTCGGTCTGGATATATTTAGCATTCGATATTCTGGATACTGTCGTTTCATGAACACCCACTTCATCTGCCACATCCTTCAGGGTAAGGGGAGCAAGATGCTTTGGTCCTTTCATAAAGAAATAACGCTGAAACTCTATAATCGCTTTGGTTATCTTGAAGAGAGTCTGATTCCTCAAATGAAGGCTCTTTATAAACCATCGGGCATCTCTGAGACTGTCTTTGATATACTTCTGCGCCTCATTTGACTTTTCTCCATTCCCTATTTCCTGTTCATTCTTTTCAAAAAAAGGTGATATTCCCAAAACAGGTATATCCTCTTCGTTGAGGGTAATAACAAAATCCCCGTTTTCTATTTTTACCGATAGGTCCGGGATAACATACCGTGGAGGTTCGTTTGAGTACAATCTTCCGGGATACGGATTAAGGGTTTTTATATAAGCTGTTATCTCTTCAACATCTTCCGGAGCGATATCCAGCTTTTTTGCAATTTCACCAGGCTTCCCTTTTTTTATAAGGGGGAGATACTGTTGAATTACTTCTGTCGTCTTATCCGGAGCATCTCCTTTAAGCCTTGCCTGCACCAGAAGTGATTCCTTGTAATCGGTAACACAGACTCCCTGGGGATCAAACTCCTGGATTATCTTTTCCAGCTCCGGAATAAGAGAATGATACTCCTCGTCGATAAAGGTGCGTGGATCTTCGAGATGAAACCCGTTTTCATCAAGATTCTGAATGAGCAGTTCTCCGATCTTGTAGTGCAGATCATCCAGAGGCTGCACAGCAAGCTGTGCCAGTAGATGTTCCTGAAGAGATTCTCCTCTTGAAAGGGCACCTTCGATAAACTTCTGTTTTGTATCCGAAGCTTCATTGTTGTAGGAACGCAGGTATCCGGGATCTGAGGAATTCTCGAAGTAATCCCAATCGTCCTGGGGAGTTGCCGGTATCTCCTCTATTGAAGCAGAGGGGGCTTCTTTGACAATCTCAAGTGCAGGATTTTTTTCAATCTCTTCCTGAATTTTGGTCCGCAGGTCAAAGAGAGGCAGCGCCATCATCTGAATGGACTGATACATCTGAGGCGACATTTTTAACCGTTGATCCTGAATCAGAACAGGTTTCTGGTACTGCACTGCAACTCCTTTTACTTCATAATGCAACAGCAACTGAGGATTGTCAAACGGCTTAACTACATCTGAAAGTCTTTGCCAAGGTATATTTCCCTTGCCCGGGGATTGCTCAACAGCTCATCTCTGGTCCCCTCGGCAAGGATTTCGCCAAGATTGATAATGTATGATCTGGAGGTTATTTCAAGGGTATCCCGTACATTGTGGTCGGTAATAAGAACGCCGATACCCTTACCGGACAGATCCGCAACAATCCGTTTAATTTCATAAACAGCGATAGGATCTATTCCGGCAAAAGGTTCATCAAGAAGAAGAAAAGAGGGCTCGATTGCCAGACTCCTTGCAATCTCGGTACGCCGGCGTTCCCCACCTGAAAGAGTATATGCTTTCTGCTTTCGTATATGATTAAGCCCGAGTTCATCTATCAAATAGTCGAGTCTGTATTTTTTTTCTTTTCCGGTTAAATTTTTTCTGGTCTCAAGTATGGCCCAGATATTATCCTCTACCGATAGTTTCCTGAAAACAGACGCCTCCTGGGGCAGGTAGGAAATCCCCTCCCTTGCACGGATATACATAGGCTGGTGGGTAATATCTTTCCCATTCAGAAGAATTGTTCCCCGGGTGGCTTTGATAAACCCCACTATCATATAGAAAATTGTTGTTTTGCCGGCACCGTTAGGACCAAGAAGCCCCACGATCTCCCCCTGGGTCATTGAAAAGCTTACATCCTTTACAGCTGTTTTCTTTTTGAACTGTTTATTGAGGTTTTCGACTTGAAGCGTTGATCGCTGCATTACTCTTCCTCCGAGGTGACAGACCCGCTGACTTTACCGAATAGCTGTATTTCATCAGAATCGAGGTCGACAACTATACGCGATGCCTTGAATACATTATCGTTTTTATAAACCACCGGGACTCCCGTCAGTTCCAGAGTATTATTCTTCCGGTCAAAAAGGGCAAACTCCGACCTGGCAGTAAGAGTCCCGTTATCAGTGGCTTGAAGGATCCTTACCCCTATCTCAATTATGGTTATCTCTTTATCAGCAAGATTTTCAAAGTAGCTGCCCTTTACAACAACTTCGTTCTTCTGGTCCACCATCTCCGCATACCCCTTGATAACCAGACGTTTTTTATCTCTGTCGTAAAAGAGGTTTTCAGTCTTTATCCTGATTCCCTGCTCGCTGTCGATAACAGTGATAGCACCGCTGCACCGTGCATAACGGAGGTCTTTTCCAAATAGTTCAATTTTATCCGCAGTAATATCGGATGATTCTGAAGTCAATCGTGCATTGCCGGTCAGAACAGTTTTCTCTTTTCCCTCTGCCATTACTATGGTTGTTTTATCACTGGAAAAAGTGAATTTCTTTGTTTCCGGAAAGGCAGCCAAAAGAGAGACAAACAATGACAGGAGGATGACAAGACTAATTTTCTTCATAGATATATTCTCCATGCACCCGGCTGCCCAGAAAGTAGGTCTTGGTTCTCATATCTGCAGAGAAATCCCGGCCGGACAGTACTGTGCCGGAATCCTTTTTTATGGTCATTGGCGTATCCTGCCTCCCGGTTAGCGTGTTCTCTTCATTATCCCAGTAGAGATACGATGTGCTCAGCTCTGCTTCCTCCCTGGAAGAATATATCTGAATATTCCCTCTCATCTCCGCATTATCGTTATCCTGGAATATGACTCCCCTGTCCGACCGCCCTTCAGCTATCAAATTTCCATTGGAGTCAAACTGCTGAAAAACAACATCTGTCAGTATGGTTTGTTCTTTGGTGTTGAAAATTTCAGCTTTAGCCGCATACAGGCTGAAGGTTTTATGCCCGTCGCTGTTCTCGGTGTACAAAAAACTCCGGAGGATATTGTCCGGAATATCTTCCTTCATTTCATCAGGAAGGATACTGTCCCCATAATCAATTGAACATGAGAAACTGAAAACGGAGATTAAAAGAATAAGCGGAATTCTACCTTTTGCCATAATCCTTACTTGCTTTAATAAAGCTGCTGAAAAGTGGATGGGGATTTATCGGGGTTGACTGGAACTCCGGGTGAAACTGGACACCAACACCCCAGGGATGATCCGGCCATTCAACCGACTCCACAAGAGATTTATCGGGTGTAAGCGCGCTTATGATCAATCCCTCTTCCGCAAGTTCATCCCTGTACAAATTTGAAACCTCATACCGATGACGGTGCCGCTCAAATATTGAAGATGACTTGTAAATATCATAGAGCTTTGTTCCTTTATTAATTACCGATTCACTCTTGCCCAGCCGCATGGTACCGCCGTAGTTGCTTACATTAATCTGCTCTTCTAAAAGACTGATCACCGGTGCAGATGTCCCCGGCTTAAACTCTGTGCTGTCCGCATCAGGATAATTCAGAACATTTCTTGCATATTCAATAACCATTATCTGCATACCAAGACAGATACCAAAGCAGGGGATCCTGTTCGTTCGCGCAAACGAGGCAGTCTGAATCATCCCCTTGATCCCTCTTTGCCCGAATCCTCCGGGAATAAGTATCCCATCAATATCTTTAAAAAAAGAACTGATATCGGAAGAATTCTCGATATCCTCAGCGTCTATTTTAACCAGTTTGATTTTTACCTTGTTGGCAATGCCGCCATGGAAAATAGACTCATAGACAGATTTGTAGGAATCATTCAGGTTGATGTATTTACCGACAATTCCAATGGTGACTGTTTCTGTTGAATTATTGTAGGTCTCCACCATGCGTTTCCAGCCTGACAGATCCGGGTTCCTGCAATCCATCTTCATCTTATCTATAACAATGGTATCAAGCCCCTGGGAGTGAAATATCAGCGGGATCTCGTATATTGTCGTATTGACATCATACGCGGAAATTATGGAATCTTCTTTAACATTGGTGAAAAGAGCAATCTTTTTTATCATTTCCTTGTTTATTTTTACCGGAGACCGGCAGATCAGAACGTCAGGCTGAATCCCTATCTCCAGCAGTTCTTTTACCGAGTGCTGGGTTGGTTTTGTTTTTAACTCCTTTCCTGCAACCTCCGGAATCAGAGTTAGATGAATAAAAAGAGTGTTCTCGCGGCCGACATCGTTAATAAACTGACGGGCAGCTTCAAGAAAAGGGATAGACTCAATGTCGCCTACTGTACCCCCGACCTCTATGATAACCACTTTAACCGCAGGGTCATTTCCTGCAAGAATTATCCGCCTCTTTATCTCATCAGTTATATGAGGGATAACCTGAACAGTCCTGCCCAGATAGCGCCCTTCCCTCTCCCGTTTTATTACTTCCTGATAGATCTGTCCGGTCGTAATTGAGTTGTTCCTGCTAAGCTCTGAATTTGTGAACCGGGCATAATTCCCGAGATCCAGATCCGTTTCCGCACCATCTTCTGTTACATACACCTCTCCGTGCTGATACGGACTCATGGTTCCCGCATCAACATTGAGATAAGGATCTATTTTGACCATTGCGATTCTGCAGCCTCTGCTCCCCAGAAGATTCCCCAGGGAAGCTGCGGCTACACCTTTCCCGAGGCTGGAACAGACGCCGCCGGTAACAAAAACATATTTTTTCATACGCTTAGATTATCAATTATTACATCAAGTGTATACTGCTATTATTTGATTCAAAGTATAGAATTTCTGACTGGTAGTCCTTCATGGTTTCCATAATTGCAGAATCAGTATCAAGACAGTCTGTTACTGTTCTCGAAACAAGAATCGGCGATCCCTGCCGTAAAGCCAGTGCTATTCCGTCACTTGGGCGTACTTCCATTTTGTACTTTTTTAAAAGCCCTGAGTACTCAATCCTGGCCAGATAATCATTCTCAATCTTGCCGTAGATCACAAGATAGTCCAGCTTATAGTTGTGCCGTGTAAAGAACTCTGAAAGGAGATCATGGGTCAAAGGTCTTGGAGGATGCACATTTTCTATCTCTATTATGATGGCACTTGCTTCAAACGGTCCGGCCCGCAGCGGCAGAATCTTTGACTTATCTTCGGCCTGGAGCAGAATAGTGGGAAGCCCGTTACGGCTGTCCAGGGCAATCCCTTTAATAGTAAAGCTGATAAAATCTTTATTCATTTCATCTAAGATTATAGCACACCGTTTCCTGAAAAACCGGAGAAATAGCTCTTTTTTTTTATTGACATCATTATACCGAGCACATAAACTTTAACCAACAGGAAGGGGCTTTCTTATGCCGTTGGACACATTTTTATCGGATGCGCAATTCTCAAAGATACGTGATCTCATTTACAATGCCAGCGGTATACATTTCACCTCCTCCAACCGTACCATTCTCGAAAGCCGTTTAAAGGAAAGGCTGAGGAAATCGGGGATCCCCACTGTTGATGAGTATGTCAGCCTTATAACAAAGGATGACGGTGAAATGAAAACCCTTCTTGACACAGTTACCACCAATCTAACCCGCTTTTTTCGGAATACTGCTCATTTTCAGACCTTTGAGCGGCACGTAATACCCGAGCTGGTGGAGCATAAAAAGAAAAACGGATTGAAACATATAAAACTCTGGAGTGCAGGATGTTCCACAGGGGAAGAGCCCTACTCCCTTGCAATGGTTCTACTGGATCTTCTTCCTCCGGGATTCACCTTTGATATTACCGCTTCTGACTTAAGCCTAAAAAGCCTGATGACCGCAAAAGAAGGCTTCTATGCAGATTCCAGGATGAACGGAGTTCCCGAAAAATACCTTTCCAGATATTTTGAAAAGAAACCCGGGGGATATCAGGTTAAAGAAGAGATAAAGAAAAATATCAAGTTTGACTACCACAACCTTAAGCTGGACAGCGGACTCAAAGGTTTGGATATTGTTTTTTGCAGAAATGTTATCATTTATTTTGACGAAACTGCGCAAACCAACGTAATCAACAAATTCTATAACGCAATGAATGACCATTCGTACCTGTTTATAGGACATTCCGAGTCTCTCTTCGGTATGGATACAAATTTTGAATTTTATAAAACAGAATGGGCAATAGTTTACCGTAAATTTTTGCAAAAATAGGGGATTTTTTAATGGATAAACAGGCTGTTTCTGTACTTGTATGTGATGATTCCGCACTGATGCGTAATCTCCTTGGGCGGATTATTGAAGGTGCTGATGGACTTGAGTTAGCTGGAAAGGCAATGAACGGCCGCTTCCTTCTTGATAAGATACCTACACTGAAACCGGACATTATTCTCCTGGATCTGGAAATGCCGGAGATGAACGGCATTGAATTCCTTAAAGAACGCAGGAAACTGGGGATAGATATTCCGGTCGTTATCCTTTCATCAGTTGCAAAACGGGGAGCCAGTGTTACCATGGAAGCACTGAACCTTGGCGCATCCGATTTTATACTGAAACCTTCGGGCTCCATTTCGGAGGATATCCACGAAATCAGAGATCATATTGTTGAAACACTTCTTGCCTATGGGAGACGATATAAGGAGAAGGGAGGAGAAAGTGTTTTTTCAGTTACTTCAGAGAACCTTCCGGGCACCTCGGTACACACTGAAACAACGGTAAGTACACCCGCTGCAGAACCTCCTGTTGTAACCAGCCATAAAAAACCTGTTGAAAAAAAAGGCACTATTGAACTTATAGCTCTTGGAATTTCAACCGGCGGACCAAACGCCCTCAGGCACGTACTGGTTGATATTAATCCTGATCTACCGGTTCCCATACTGATAGTACAGCACATGCCCGCAGGTTTTACAGCAGAGTTTGCAAAAAGCCTCGATAAAATCTGCCCTTTAAGTGTAAAAGAGGGGGAAGACGGCGATCTCCTTAGTCCGGGACGGGTTTTTATTGCTCCCGGTGGGTATCATATTGAAGTTGAACGTAAAAAACTTGCCTCGGTTTTACGAGTTACCTCAGGAGCGTTACAAAACGGACATAAGCCATCTGCAGGAGTATTGTTTAATTCCGTTGCAAAACACTTCGGCGGGAATGCCCTGGCTGTCATAATGACAGGGATGGGCAAGGACGGTGCTGAGGAAATTGGGAATATCTGGAAACAGGGCGGTATTACCATTGCCCAGGACAAGGAATCTTCAGTTGTCTACGGAATGCCCAAAGTAGCTGTTGAGTTGGGATACATAGATCATATCGTTTCACTGAATGATATGGCTTCAACCATTAATAACCTTGTAATAGAGAGTTACAAGGGCTGATCGTCCTCTTTATCAAGTTTTTTAACCACCCTGGGGGTGTTTTTCCGTTTATAAAACCTGTTGTATAGAGCAGTAATCCCAAACCCGATACTCAAACCGCCCAGACCAAGGAGAGTACTCCATCCGTCGGTAAGCCCTAAAAGTACTGACCCGGCCGCAAAAAGAAGTATAAACGTTATAAGCGGGAATATAAGCACCATAAAGCCGGAGAATACGGTTCTTCCGGTGGGAAGATAAATTTCAACCACATCCCCTGATTTTAAATCGAGATTATCCTCGTTTAAAGCATCAAAGTCATGCCCGTTTGCAGAGCAGAATGAGTTAGCCTTACAACTCTTGCACCCTCCGCTTAAACCTGAACAGGATAACGTTACTGTATCATTTTCTACATTAATTATTTTGCCTTGTTCGATCATCCGGCACCTCTGTTATTCTGTGCCTCAGGATTTTTATCCCTTCGGCACTTTTATTACTATTAATATCAACAATTACCCCCTGAATTTCAAGAGAATTCCAGTTTTCTTTCGACCGTTCCGGTATCTGGAGAAGGAATTTATCAATCTCCACCTTTGAATCAAGCCCTCCGACCCCCGTCGAACTTCCCGTTCTTCCTGTATCACAGATCATTGCAGTTCCTCCAGGCAAAATACGGGCATCAGAGGTCAACGCTTTGGCATGGGTGCCAACTACTGCAGAAATCTTTCCATCGACATGAAGGAACATCGAATATTTTTCCGCCGTCGTTGCAGCATGGAAATCAAGGATCAAAGCATCTGTCTGATCCCGGAGTTTACTGATTATCTCGGGAATATAGGTAAAGGGATTGCTCAAATGAACCCTGTTAAACCCTGACTGCCCTAAAAGAGAGATAACACCGATCCTTTTCTCACCGACCTGGTACACAGCCCAGCCCCTGCCGGGGGTGCCCGGCGGATAATTTGCAGGACGGAGCATATAAGAACACTTACCGATATGCGGAACCATATCCTTCTTGAAGAAAACCTTTTCTCCGGCAGTTATTACATCAATACCAAGCTTATGAAGATAAATAGAATGATTTTTCCCGATCCCGAAACCGCCGGTGGCACCTTCTCCGTTGGCTATGACAAAATCTATTTCCTCTTCCTCTTTAAGCTTTTTCAGACCGCTTTTAATGGAGAAAATCCCCGGTTTCCCTACTATTTCCCCAATGCAGAGTATTCTTAATCCCATGTAAACCTCTGGTGTACAGTGTTCGATTTAAACTAAAAAGTCAAGTTAATGAATAAAGCTTGCCTGCAGTATCCGAAAATATTATATTTGAAGAGACGATAAAGATCCGCCGGAAGGGAATCTTTAACAAAAGCCGCCCTGTACAGGGGACTTAAAACACGCTTTTATAGAGGTGTAAAAAATGAAAGAGAAAATTGTCATTGATATCGGCCAGATTATGGACGAGATCTTCGAAGCTACAAAGAGCTTCGGCGAAGCTTTTCAGGACAACTTTAAAAAGGGCAACTACGGATTCGGGGATGATGTTGATTACTACCCCTCCTACTCCTACCCTCCTGTTAATGTCTATCTCCGGGAAGATAAAAGTCTTATCTTCGAGTTTGCTTTAGCAGGATTCAGTGAAAAGAATATTGACCTTTCCTTTAGGGGAGATTACATGATCTTCTCTGCCCAAAA
>JANTFL010000065.1 GCA_024763455.1 Sediminispirochaeta sp.
TTATATTCTTCAAGATGTTCAAGCCAGGCCTTCATCCGGGAAACTTTTTCTTTATTGCCGGCAAGCTCATAAGACTTTATCATCATTGACACAAGCGTTTCATTATAGCTGTCCATATCGTAACGGTCAACAAGAAATGAAATCAGTCCATCCAAATCTTCTACAGATAAATACAGTTTGAAAAGGAGGTTATAGCCATCACTTTTTTTGCTGTCGATATCTATTGCCTTTCTGCATTCGAAAAGAGCAAGATCCATGTTTCCGAGTCTGTTGTATATCCGGGACAGATTTATATGAACCGAGTAATCGTAGGGGTGTTTTTCAGCCATATCTTTCCATATAGCAAGGGCTTCCGCCCATTTTCCTCCGCTTTCCAAAAGCCTGCCGTAAGCAGCTTTTATATCAGCACTGTGTGGATACCAGGAGGTAAGCTTTTTAATATCCTCTTCGAAAAGAGTATCCGATGCTCTTACACGGCGGAGCATGGAAATCGCGGAATTCAGAATATCCTTGGGTTCAGACAGCAATTCTGAATATTTTTTTAACTCCTGTATATCCTCCTTTTTAAGGCTTCCCTTCATATCATTAACTTTTTTTGCAGCTCCTGCCTGAATAAGCCCGATCCGGTGTACAGCTTTACCCACTGTGAGATAGAGCATGGAAACTGCTTCTTTGCTGCTGCCTTCGTTATACCTTTGCTTTGACAGACAAAGATAAACATATGGATCCTCACTACCCCTCTCATAAGCTGCCTCGAAAGCCTTTATAGACTTATCCCTTTTTCCATCTGATTCGTAGATACGTCCCAAAAGTTCAAAGGGATACGGATCAAAAGAATCAGCTTGTACAAGTTTTACAACCGCACTGAAAAACTCACTGCCTCCCAGCCCTTCCTTTTCCTTAAGAGCCTGGACAAGAAGCTTCATAATTTTGATATCCCCTGCTTTAAAAGACAGAGCTTTTTTATAGAGGGAAACCGCTTCTTCCAGATTTCCCTCCTCCTGTTTAAGTATGGCAATATTGGTATATGCCTCGGAAGATTCAGGGTTTACCCCAAGAGCTTTCCTGAAAAGACTTTCAGCCTTTTCTATATTCCCCTTTGCGTACTCCTGGACTCCCTGATTGATATAAACTGCTACCATCCCTTTAACCGCTTCCGGCATCCGGGGATATAGTTTTTCAGCTTTACTAAAATAATCCAGACTCTTTTTATAATCCTTGTCATCGAATGCTGTATATCCAAGACCCACATATATTAGAGGTTCAAGGGGAAACTCTTTTTTTGCATCAAGGAGGATATCCCGGGCTTCATCCTTCCGTCCGTCCCTCAAGCAGCTTATCCCCCAAAGAGCTTTGTCCCTGCCGGGAATAAAGCCCTTATCCGCGGCAATCTTAAACAGCTGTGATGCCTCCTTGTACTGACCCTCAAAAAATAATTTCTCCCCGAGGGTAGCTTCACGAGGGGACAGATTATGTATATCAGATATCTTCTTATCCCCTTCAAGACTGTTCCCGAAGAGACTCAACAATGACAGGGATAAGAGAAAGATTAAAACAAGAAATAAAACAACCGGAGCTTTGTATTTTTTGTTCATAGCTGTTAGAACTGGTACGCTGCATTAATTCCCAGAAGGAAGGGCAACTTTTCCACGCCTCCTTCGGTATAGCAACTCAAAGAAAATCTTCCCTCAACAGAAAACGGTCCCCACAGAGGTATTGAAAGAGTGGAGTTTACATCCTGCCTTAACCCTCGATACCCATGGTTTAAAAGATAATCCACCGTTACGGACAAAGGCAAAGGGCTGCCGGACAACGATATTCCGAAAAGATGCTGAAAGTTATTGGCAAAGCTGTCCACGGCTGAAGCACCAGTAACAATACCTGTATCGTCGGTACACTCCCACTTCAGGTTGTATCTTGCCCTCATAAAAGAGGTAACAGGAATCCCCATGGTATATGTCGTTGCATAGATAACGGCTTGACTGTCAGGGACGGTATTTCCTGAATTAGCAGGTTCAGTTTTTGAGATAACTGCATCTTCCCCTAATCCGAAAAGATATTTCTTTAATCCCCACTGAGGTTTTATATTAACAATTCCACCATACTGCTGTTTTAAGATACTCGAACTCTCACTTACAGAATCCGTCAGGGCTGCTGATAATTGATAATCCACAACCTGACCGGGCGTATGGGAAAACGAAGCATCCCCTGTATGTGTCCAGGACGTAAAGGAGTTTGAGAAATCGCCGGAAGCAGATGCACTCCCTTTGTAGGATGCAGAAAAAAGCATCTTATCAGCCGGAGAGAACCCCAATCCCGCACTCCAGTTCAAAGCATCATTATTGATTTCATGGTCCGTACCGTAACTCTGACTGAAAGTTCCGCTTAGTTCTACATTCTTCAGGAACGTATCTTCTTCCCCCTTGTAGCTACCCGATATATCCACGCTGTGATCAAAAAGTCCTGCGCCGCCTTTTGCTTTGTACTCTGACTGTGCCTGTAAACCTTTCTCGTTCTTATACGCAACACTTGTTCCTCCGGTCCAGGCTGCACTTTTAGGCAAATAATCGGTTCCCTCCGTTCCTGCATCAGAACCTTCACGGGTAAGCCAGGTATCAATCCGCCCTCCATAAATATCAAAAGCTAAAGCATCATTCACGGGAATAGAAACACCCAGTTCAGTATCAAGGGACAAGGTCTCCACCACATTTGACGTCTGGCTGTAATTAACCTTGCTGTAATCCGGTGAAACCGAAGACCTTATCCTGAAAATACCTAACGATGGAGACAGTATGGAAACAGAGTTGGAAAAGCTGATACTTCTTACATCGTTCAGTATATCGTTGTTATCCTGAAAAGCAGATACTACATTTAGTCCAAAACTTCCTATAGAACCGGCTATCTCAAGATTTGCCTTGTCGGTTACAAGATTCTCACCAGTTACCGTATCCTCCGGAGTTTCCGGGCTTTGGTCCTCAGTCTTTTTACCAAAGGAATGACTATACCCCAGCACTATGGGAAGGGTGTCCAGATATCCTATATTGATTGAAGCATCGATATTGTACTTTTCATCTTCGTTCAGAACGGCATTAGTGGTTGCTATGTTATCATCATAATCCCCTTTGAAAACAAAGGAAAGATCCGGGCCTTTTAGAACAAAACCTCCACCATACTTCTGGGAAAGACCTCCAATTATATTTTTTCTCAAGGCGGTGGCAGTTAACTGGAATGCCCACACAGATCCAAGAGGCTGGAGATACGAAAGATTGGAATCTGTGAAAAAATCATACTTCTGCTCACCGTAGGAATCCATACCCCAGGATCCGCCCAGAGCGAATCGCCCGCTGAGTTCCGGTTTCCCAAAAAATTTGCTTTCCCTTTCAATATCTGTTTTGGGAGCAGACCAGGAGGCATCAACTGTGTTGGTAGCGTTGTCCGGAAGTTTTCTTACTATCTTCACATCCGGATAAACTCCGGAATCTGCAAACAGAATCAACAGTACCAGAAAAAACCATACCGCCTTTTTTCGTATCACTGCTCCGCTCCGCTTTTCTCTGTTTCCCCGGCGGTAACAAATACAGATTTTCTGCTTTCATTACCGGAGGTATCGACGGCAGTTACCGAATAGGAAGTACCCGACTTTGCCCATCGATGAAAGTACTCAGCTGTATCAAGCAACTCGGCAGTTAGTTTCCAGCTCTCTTTGCCCGGAGGGAGGCTGTAAACATTGTATCCCTTAAGGTCTTCTTCCGCCGATGGTTCCCATATAAGTCTGATCCCTCTTTTCTCAACCTCTGCCTCAAGCCCCGAAAGAGGTACCGGGGCATTTACATCGGTAGGGATTACCCTTACTTCCCTGGAGGGTTTACTCTCGTTACCGGAACTGTCCACCTCTGTAACTTTGTAGAAATATTCTTTACCTCTTTCAACAGAAGAGTCTTCCCACTGATAAACTTCCTTATCAAGTTCCGCCATTTTTACAAAATCCCCAGATTTTGACCGGTATATGTAATGTTTGGCCAGATCCCTTGAAAGGCATGGCTGCCAGATCAAGAGAACAGTCCCTGTATCTTCGGGTTTCGCAGACAGGGAAAAGGGAGGTGGAGGTGGAACGTTATCAGGAATTATAACATCGACATAAACCCTTTCACTTTCGTTACCCGACGTATCTACCCCGGTAACAGCGTAGAACATGTTTCTACCCGGATGCAGCCCTCTGCCTTTGTAGCCCTTATCGGTAAAGGTAGTGTCTTTGGGATTGACCGGATCCTTTACTATCCTCATCATTCTTTCTTTACTTTCACCTCTGTAGATAAAAAATCCGGATAGATCAGAAGCTTCTTTCGGCCGCCATGAAAGATCTACAAATCTTTTATCTGCATCTACATCGGCAGACAGCCCTGTAACCGCTGCGGGAGGTTCAGTATCTTTGGGGATTATTGATGCAGGTCCCGATTTATCACTCTCATTTCCGCTATTATCTACAGCAGTTACTCTGTAGTAGTGGACAATACCCCTTACTGCTGACATATCGAGAAATCTCGGTGATCCTACAGGAACAGGATTATCGTTTACCTTTTCAAAGTCCCCTTTTAAACTTTCGCCCCGGTAAACATTGTAGTGATCCGCATCCGCTTCGGGAGAAATTCTCCAAAGAAGAAGAACACCTTCCTCCTTGTCCAGTGCTTTAAGCCCTTCAGGAACAAGAGGTGGACTGTTATCCACCGGTCTGACTGACTCTGAATAGAGTTTTTCACTCTTTACACCCACCATGTTAACTGCTTCAACCGCATATATATAGGACTTGCCGTTTTTTACACCTTCATCTACGTAGCTCAGCCGGCCTTCAACCCTAAGCACCGGAGCTCCTGTAATCCTGATAAAATCTCCGGTTCCCTCTCTTCTGTTTAAGACAAAACCGGTTACAATGTCCTTGTCTCCTCCTCTGTAGGGAGGATACTTCCACTTAATAATAATTCTGGAGTCACCAGCAGATGTCTCAATACCAGAGGGTTTCTGAGGGGGGACCACCTGTTTTACAGTTACATTCTTCTCAACCCTGTTTATCTCTTTCCCAAGCACATCAAGAAGCACAACCCTGTAACGGTAGCTTCTGCCTTTCACGGCTTCATCATCTACAAATGTCCTTCCCATTGCCAGCCTCAAGCCATGGCTGATCAGACACAGGGCCATTGCAGTATTTCGGTCCACCATAAGTCTGTTGTAAACAAAATCCGGGTCCATGGAGCCCATCTTCCGGGCAATCCAATTGAAGTCTTCTCCCATCAGTTCAACTGCCTTATAGGGATCTTTTACCGGTGAAACCGGATCTTTAGTCATCAGTTTATAATCCCTGGATTTTCCCTCAGCCCTGAATACATTAAATGAGGAGACATTCCTCGGGGTATCCCCAAGAACAATTACTACCTTGTCACCTACAGGCAGCATGTAAACCGACGGTGCCTTCTGCGCAAAAACGCCAGCGGCTGAAAGCATAATCAGGACAAGGGGAAGTATGAATCGTTTCATTAAAATCTCCTCTTACCGCTATCTGGAAGTTTTCGAACGACCTTTATAATAACCACTCCCGCTGTCTGTTCTATTCCTGCACCGTTTCTAACCCATACCTTAATCCGGTAACTCTTTCCATACCTGAGTTTATATGATCCCCCAAAGAGCCCGCTTATTCCGGTGGAGAAGCCGGAAAGGTTTACATTAAGGTTAATCGTCTCAGGTAGAGCTCCGGAGGATACATTTACCCAGTCCGATTCAAATCCCGGAGGTCCCCAGAGATCAGCATCCTGAACCCATGGAGGTATTTCCGTCTGCGCAGCAAACTGTTCCGCTCCGCCTGAAGATCCTCCATCTGATCCTGCCGCCGGTACCATTTCCGGAGTTACCTGCAGCCCCTGAACATTCTGAACCCCCGAGAAGCTTCCGGATGCAGTAAAACCGGCGGCAATCGGAGTATCCGAGTTCGCTTTCCTGTCATCCCGAAATGAAGATTCCTGAACAGTCCAAACGGCAAACCGGTATGCAGCTAACCCTGACTCAGGGTCTTCTGCTTTAACTGTAACGGTAAAATGATCCAGATCTTCGGAATACTCCGAAGCTGTTACATCGGTATTTACCGGAGGTGTAGTATCGGCCATTACAGGTTCCGACGCTCCTGTTGATTCGAATCCGCTGCCGTTCTTTGCCTTAACAAGAATATAGTATGCTGTACCGGAACTTAAGTGCAGAGATTCCAGATCAACATTGTAGTCGGGCTGTGCTCCTTTTATCGGCAATGAAGTATTTCCGGTTTTATTCCTGGTTTTGTCCCCGGAACTCCTTGTCCCTGGCAAATTCCGGTCCTGATCCAGACCTTGATCCTGAGACTTACTGCTCCCCGGTGCCCCCTGACCGAGGACATAGGTATTATTATTCACATTAACACGGCTCCAGGGTAATACATCCGGGTAATTAGCAGAGGTACCAATTCCATAGGAATATTCAACTACCCCGGATTCCGGGTCCTCCACACTGTTCCATCCCAGATGCAGTTCGCTTAAGGTTGAAATAAACCTCCCTGAAAGACTGATTGGGACAGGTCTCTGAGGAGGACTCTGGTCTGCGTATGTAAGAGATAGACTTCCCGAAGCCTCCACGGTCAGCCCGGCGCCGTTTTCCGCCTTTACAGTAACAAAAACCTTTGAGCCGTCTGAAAGCGGCAGGTTTACAACTGTTGCTTCGTTATTTTCTGTTTCCTGCCAGCCGGAAAGATCGTCCGAACCTTCAGATGATCCTACGGCAAATCTGTGGGAAACTATCCCCGATTCAGGATCTGATGCAGGAGTAAACGTAAAGTGGATGGAGTTACCATGGTTATCCGCATCCACCTGCTCCAGGGAATCCAGCGTAAGCCCGGCAGGAGCTGTTGTATCAACCAGAATCGGCAGGGAAGTTCCTATACTCTTTAACCCCACACCGTTGGAAACCCTTACACTCACCACATAAGATTTCCCGTGCTCCATATGCAGACTCTTTATATTCAACTCTTCTCTTCCTCCGGCATTGTGCCACCCAAGAATATCTGTGGGAACTTGCTGCAGCTGCTCCTGGGTAACAGATCCTGAAAGCACCTCCAGGGTTCCGGGCATATCCGCTCCTGCAATAACAGGCATACCCGCCTGCCCGGCATTTACAGTTTGGGCCGAGGATAGTCCTGACCCTCCGCTGTAGCTTCCTACAGCATACTCGTATCCCTGGATTCCGGATTCCGGGTCATCGGCTCTCCAATTTGCGTATATTTTGTCTGTTCTGTAGGTAAACGGTCCTTCAAGGGTAACCAACGGTTTTGAAGGAGGTGTTGTATCACTGGAATTGATATTCGATGAGACCGGATTGGTATCAGTCTGCGGGTTGAAATAATCAAGATTCAACTGTGCCCTTCTAATAATACTCTTGCCTCCGGCTCCCCGCACCTTTAAGTACAGGTAGTAGGTTCCCGGTTTGTTTATATCCGGAAAGAAGGGTTCCGCCATTGAATTAAGATCACCAAGAGTAAACCACGGCCTGAATATAAAAACGGGAACAAACTGCATGGAGTACTGATACCCGCCGTTCGGCGTAAACTGCGGTGTTACAACCATTCCGCTGTTCTGCGATTGAGAGGCAGGTTCTATCTTGTATTCATACTCCACAACCCCCACGGGGTGAGACGCCGAGTACTGCGCAGTAAGCAGTGCGGTGAACTCGGTCGTGCTTGTTACAGTGCCGGTAAAACTTTCTACAGAAGGGATCTCCAGATAGGGCTGGATTTCCGCCCTCTTGCCGTCAAAGTAAACTGTTACAGGGACCCAGGCCGTCGGCGTTGCTTTGGCAGCGGGTAGTTTGGCATCCCTGGATATATTCGCAGTTGACGGAACAGGCAGGGATGATGAACCAAGATTTATGTTTGCACCGTTGAAAGCAGTACCTGCTGAAGACGGCAGCACTGTTGTTCCCGTCAAGTCCGTATTATACAGATTCCCACCGCTGCCTCCGGCGATAATTCCACCACCGGTGTTAGACAAGTTAAGTCTGGTACCGGCAGGTCCCTTTATCTGCTGTCCGTTGACCGGCCCCGGATTCTTCGGTACCGGTACAGCAGGTCTCAACGGCCCTATGGTCGGCGTGTCAGGAGCACTGACTCCGGCAGGAAGGGCTTCTCCCATACCGGCGATTGTAGAAGCGACTGCTCCGGTTCTGAAGGCAAGGCCGGTTCCTGACAAACCACCGACAGCTGCAGCATTTCCTGCAGCATCTATACCTATCATACCGGAACCGTACTCTGCAAGTTCATCGTATATCTCATAAAGGATATCATAGAGTGCGGATTTTCTTTCATATATCCGGTCAATAAGGTTGGTAGCGCTGGACCACTTCTGTCTGAAAGAAGCGGCGCTGTCCTTAAAGGAAGCGATTGCCTGAGCTCTCCGGTCAAGAGAGAGAGTCATTGACCTGGTGAACCCTGCTATGGGAATATTCCACCATAATTCAACTCCCGTCTCTTCAAATACACCCCATGGCGACAGATCTGCCGGAGGGTTGTACGGATCCGGCTGTTCCTCCGAATCGGAACTTCCTGCTTGAATTAATGCCTGAATTAAGCCTATTCTGTCGCTGTTCCAGCTGCTCACACTGGAATCGGAGAGATCTCTCTCCTTTTCCTGCAGAGCCTGTCTTATCTGGCTTTCGGAGGTCTGATGGTTCTGATATTCCGAGGCCTGGTCCCGGATCAAAGCAACACTCTCTTCTGCATACTTGTAGTTTTTACCCTGGAAAGTGACAAAATCGTTTATATAGCTGCCCATCTCTGTATAAACGGTACCGTATTGTCTTGCCAGTTCCGACAGACTCTGATTGGACTGAAACAGTATCTCATCCAGCTGCTGAAGTTTGGCATCGATATTCCCGGCTTCCTCCATAAAGGCATCCTGATACCTGGCAAAGTCTTCCCTTACATTGACAAGGGCTGTTCTCTGGTTCTCAGCCTCTCCTTCATCTATCCTGAATCCGCTTTGAACCCTCTTTGTTGTTCCCCCCAGGTTGACAGTTTTCTCGTCGATCCCCTGAAAAGGATTCCTCAGATTTCCTATCTGTTGTACGGAAGGAAGCTCTTCAACCAAAAGGTCCTCGTACTGCCCGATCCTGTCCGATATATCCTGCTGCAGGGTTTCAAGATTCGAAATATCCCTGTTTATGTTGTCAAGAAGATGCTGCAGCCTGGTCCTTGCGGTAATCAGGTTCTGCTGGCCGGGGCCATAGATTCTGTCATAGACGACTGCCAGTGCCGGAGGCAGACCTCCCGGATCCCACCTGTTCACCTCATTGTAGGTAAAGGCAATCTGCACAAGAGCTCCCAGAATTCCCGACCTTTCCACCAGAGCAATCCCGGCAGCCTGTCTCTGTGCTTCATTGAGACGTGCAAGCTCCAGCTTGGCATCGTTCATAGCCTGGGAAAGCTCCTCCTTGGCCTGATTCATTGCATCGGCCATAGACCGGGCCTCCTCAATTATGCTGTCGTACTTGTCGTTTCTCCCCTTTCCTCCGTGAAATCCATTCTCTCCGACAGAAATCCAAAGACTGCCGTTGAATACTGTCACATAGCAGACCTTGACACTTACACTTCCCACAGCATATATCAAAAAGGTGGGAGACCCTATTAAGGCTCCTTCCAGACTCGCTGAAGCGGAGAAAAGTCCGTCAAGGAAATCACCTTCAGCCTTCACCATGACATAGGCACCCCAGGTGTCCGGGTCCGGAACCTTGTAGTACCAGAACATACCTCCATAGGTAAGAGAGCCGGAGATAAACTTCAAATCTATACCGAAACTGACAGATGCTTCCAACATAAAACCGGGTGGACCTACAAAGAGACTGCCGGAAGCAAGATCCTGCCCCAGCATTGAAATATTGAAGGCCCCGGATACCCCCCACAGTTCATCGGAATAGACGTAAAACTCCAGACTTCCGGATCCTTTTATAATGGAGAGGTAGTCCATATTTACAACAACGTTTCCTTCCCCGTATGAAGGATTCCATCCAATGGCGAGATAGGCAGTCCCCTCCAGCATACCGTCAAGACATTCCACTTCCGCATCCAGATTAAAGTAGTTAGCAGTTATAGTGACAAGGGCTCTTCCATAGACAAACTCCGACGAAGACACGTATACCCCCCCAAGGAGCATAACCGCAAAGGAGCCGGGATTCTCGGCACCCCCGGGGCGCTTACTCGTTATGTCATCACTCAACTCCGGCCGTTCGAACCTTGCAATATGTCTTACAAGCTCTATATCCTCCTGAACCGGGTTGATAAATACTCCGCCCCCTATTTCATCAAGAAAAACCCCCGGCCCTACCGCAACCGAAAGCCCCGAAGCAGCAATAAAAATCCCCATTGTAGGACTGCCGTTCTGAAGCCCGATCTTCCCTACTGCGACAGCTGAAATATCATTTGGAAGGTCCACCTCCCCGGCTACCCGCAGAAGAGCATTTTCGTACTCTATATCCGCCCGGAGATCCACTCCGGAGGTGGAAAGGGTAGCATTACGCAACACCATTCCGTAGGAATTATTCTGAAGTTTGTAGAAGGTAAGCTCGTCAAATCCTCCGTTCATCGCCGGATCATCGGAATCTCCAACACTTACAGAAGCTCCCATAAAGCGGAGATAACTCTGAACCTCTACAGTCTTGTCTGCTTTCTGGGGAGCACGGTTCTCCCCTTCTCCAGTTGTGGCATCACCCTGAAAGGTCAACGTCCCGGGCTGATTACTCCAGTCCACATCCTCAACCTCCACATGAACTGCATCTACAATATCCAGCATCCCTCCGCTTACCGCATCGGAAAGGTTGGAAACACTTCCGTCAAGACCTATTTCCAGATTTTCGAAATCAACTTCCCCTGCAACTCCGTCAAGATCAACGAGGATTCCTCCGGAAAAGATAATCCTGAAGGGATCGGGAGCAACGGCAAGACCGTCGATAAGTATGGTCATTGCGGCTATATCAAGCTTTTTATTCTGTATTATGTTGGCATTGGTGGGCTGATGCCAGGTCATATCCCCGTCCATGGCAATTCTCAGTCCGCCGGTAAAATCTTCATTCTGATTCAGTTCACCAAAACTTATCCGTTTGTCGTTATCCGATGGATTTGACCCATCCTGATTCTCAAGGTCCAGATAGAGATCAACTCCGATCTGTATTTCACTGTGATCCTTGTCAAAATCACCTTCGTTGAATTTCAGAAAGAGACTCAAATAGGTTACATCAACCTGGGCAATTCCCAAATCCCACTCCGTTTCGTCGTTGCTGCCCAATCCGTGGCCCTGGTTGTTTTTCTTAAGCTCGTGAACAGGAGTTACGAATCCCTCCGCATTACCGTCTTTGTCAAATTTAAACTCAAAGACCGTGGTACCGAGAGAATCCAGAGGATAGGGAAGATTCTTGAGCTCTCCTCCCAGGGTCATCTTGAAAGCATCACCCTCTTTCATGATCTTGATCTTGTTAAGGGTCAGCTTGTCAGGAATAATGTCGAAACTCTTTTTAAAACTGATCGTTCCGTCAACATTGCCGTCGGAATAGAAGGTGAGCCCCCTGAAGGTGGTCATCTCCTTTTTGGTCTTTGTTGTTCCGCTCTTCTCGCTCATGGCGACACCGCCGGAGAGGGTAAAGTAATATCTGTCGTTGGCCTTATCCTTACCTACAACGATTGCCTGTTCCGCATCAACATTGTGAATTCTGAATTCCATACCGAAGGCATTAAAGGTTTTTGCATTGTTGTCCGCAACGGAGACTCCCTTTGCCTCAATGCCGTCCGTTTTCAGAATCAGATCCCCTATCTTCATAAGTTCCATATGAAGTTTAGGTATAAACAGTTTTGTATCGATCCTGAGATAATCAGTTGCCGGGCTGACCTGACCGGTAAAGGAAACCTTTTTTACCCTGAGATACCCCTTGCCGATTGTAGCTATTACTTCATCCCCTATAACTTCCTTTTCTACTGTCCCTCCCCGTATTTTTGCCTTGGTAGGATCATCATCGCTGTACCTGACCACCAGCTCCGTAACCGCAGCATCGTTTACTATTGTTGGATTACCGTTGTCATCTTTTAAGGGGAATATTTTTAACCTGGCTGTTCCGTTAAAATGGAAATCTACGTAATGATCTCCGTTAACTGCATCTGCTACACCGTCAAAATTAGACAGCTCTGCCACATCCTTGACCAGAGTCAGGATAGACGGGGGAAAAGGAGGCGTTTCATCGGACACGGTATACTCTGCCTGTGCCGATACTTCTTCCGGCTCCGTAACTTCTACCGTTACCGTATGGTCTCCCGGAGAATCGGTAGGAAGAGTCCCGGCAAGATTAAAACTGGTCGTATTGTTTACGTTTACGGTAAACCCGGGATTATCGCTCCAGGAGGTATCATCATCCACCAGTACCTGACCGCTCACGGTTCCCGAACCGGAGGCATCTATGGTTACCCTGGCGTTCTGCACGGTATCGCCGACGTAGTAGGGAGACGGGGGAAGCTCCATGCTCACACCGTTTATGTCCAGGGAGGAGGCAAGCCCCCCGGTTACCGTTACGGGGATATTGACCACAGCTGCAGCGGGATTCCCGTACGTATCATGCCCCTCCACCGTGTATGACAGGGTAAAACTTCCCTCAGTACCGCTGCCCAGAGCCCTGGACCGGGCAATACTATCCAGATGCACAGTCCTGGGAAAAGTATAATTCCCTCCGGATGAAATGGCGGTTGAAAGGCTCAAAGGTATGCCGGGGTCCGTTCCCCAGGAGGGGTAGTTCCTGCTTTCCGTTACAGAAGTCAGGGTTACACTGCCTCCGAATGCGGTAATTGCAAGATCCACACTCTTGTCGTTTTCAGATGATGAGAATGAAAGAGCAGAAGGAGATACACTTAACGATATTGAAGGCGATAGCATATTGACAGTCGTTTGTGTCTGAGAGGTGGGCTGGGTCCAGTCGCTTACGTTCCCCGCCCTATCCCGGGCCCGGACCCTGAAGGTGTAGCTATAGCCGTTATTCCCGGTAAACTGATAAGTTGTACGGCCTGCCGAAGTAAGGAGGTCATGCCATGTTCCGTTTCCGGTTTTATACTGTAAATCGTAAGTATCAATCCCTGACCCTGAATCAGTCCCCGACCACTGTACTGTTAAGGTGTTGGCCGTTGAGGTAGAGGAAAGGGGAGTAATGCTTACAGCGGGGGGAGTAAAATCAGTGGTTACGCCGTCGGAATCATCTGTTGCTATTGTTGTGAACCCTCCCGTTAATTGTTGATATTGAGCTCTGACTCTCATTCCATATCTCTCATTGTCATTGAGAGATAATCCTGAAAAAGAAACCGAACGTGGAGGATTCAGCGGATCCCCCACACTTACAACTTTACTCGTTCCGGTTGGCCCCCAAAAGCCAAAACCATCATCTACCAATACATCACAGACATACTGCTTTACAGCCGATGAAACTCCTGTCCAGTCTATGGTATCACTCCAGTTGGCAGAAAAGGTGGAGCTGGAGGTCCACCAGTCCGTGTCTGAACCGGTGCCGTCATTTACTGTTATTGTCTGGGAGAAGGAGAGAGTAGAAATAAAAATAAATACAAGAAGTACAAGGTATCTAGCAAAACTTTTTGAAAAGGACATGCCGTTACCTCTTTAAACTTTCTAAAGTGCTATTATATCACAAAAAAGAGGAAATTCCAAAAAAAAACAAAAAAAATTTGAACTGCAAAAAGAGGAGATTGCTATTACTATAAAGTAAAGATGCCTACAAGAGTATGAGTCATACCTATACAGTTTTGACCAATACCCACCTTCTTTCCTTACCAAATACTGAAAATAACAC
>JANTFL010000066.1 GCA_024763455.1 Sediminispirochaeta sp.
CATACAGCACAAGGGCTTTTGGATGGGATCATACTTCAAAACGGAGCTTTCTGCACCAGTCATGCACATGACCACCATAATATATTACTTGCTGGAGATAATATAGGGGACATGAAAACGGCTTTAAACTGGGTCCTGACAGAGAGAGGCGGGATGTGTGCTGTCTCGGGAGGGGAACTACTCACTACTGTACCACTTCATATAGGGGGTATTATTTCTGAAGCCCCTATGGAAAAACTGGCTAAAGATGTGAAATCTTTACAAAAAGCACTAAGAAGTCTTGGAATCAATCATATAAATCCTATTATGTCTTTATGTACCCTTACCTTACCGGTCAGCCCTGAACTTAAAATTACAGACAAAGGGATAATAGATGTTAAAGAATCCAAACTTGTATCGCTATTTTTAAATAAATGATCAATAGGCACAATATCTCATTCCCTCAGGTTAAACTTCTACTGTTTTTTCCAACTATATTTTTTCATGATAGTCGTACTATTTTACCCCCTTTCCCTGAATTATTTCGACCAAAAGAGCATACGTAAGACTCATCATGCCTGGCACTTGATGACGACAGGAAGAAGCCCGCTTATGGCAAGTTTTATAGAGTCCGTATTATAGGAATGAAAGGTATCAATACCACTTCTTATTGAAATTTTGTGCGTTTGCAGAGTATAAATATCCCTAGTATGGAAACTTTTAATTTTGGACCGCCCCTGTTTTTTGTAAAATTTCACAAGGGTAGTTTGGTTGTATTTATAAAAAATAATTCACTGCTGACAGATTCCTCGGAAATAAGAAATCCTGCGGTAAAAAGCTTTTATTTAAAATTGGAAAAGGAACCGGAAAACACTGCTCCCCTTTCAGATAACCTTAAGCATATTGTAAAATCAAAAGCAATTAGACTTTATCTTGAAAGGGGCCATAAAGCAGTACCCCTTAAGCTGTTACGTCCGGAAAAAATCAAACTGGGATTTACACCTGCAGTAACGGAGTGTAGCAGCGAAATCTACTTCGAACCGGTATTTACAATCACTGTAAACAACAGGGAAGGAACATTCACTCCCCTCAAGGAAGATATTGCTTTGTCTCCCAAAAGCCCTTTAATGGGCATACTAGACAAAACTTCTGCCCTGTTGTTTTCGTGGAAGCGAATAGATTTCCTGCCCGAACTGCTTGCTGAACACAAAACCTTCGAGGAAGTAAAATCTTTTGCCGACAAAATGTCATCGCTCCCTCAAAAAACACGTATTGCAGTGGATTTCACCTATAACACCATAAAAAAAACTTATGTATCAGCAGTTCCCATAATACAAATAGTCGAATATACATCCGGAATTACAATGCAGCTGCTCTTTAGGGAGGGAGAAAAACTCCACTCCCCCGATTTCAGTAAAAGCTTCCTTTACCTTGATTCAGGTAATCAGGAAACCTTGGAAATAACACTTTTAAAGGATAAATCCCATACATCTTACTTCAACGAGATTCAGACCCTGTTAAAAGAGCAGATAATACGCTCCAGTACCAGTGCCGGGGGATACAATTTTACAATGGCCATTTCCCTGGACGAACTTCTTATCCGTTACGGTGAAACCCTGCTTGAAAAGGGCTATGAACTTCAGCGAAAAGGGACCAAAATTACTTTCAAAGGATACAAAGGGTTTGAACTTAAATTTAAAAGGGACATGGACTGGCTTGATTTCTCCATCAAAATAAGAACAGAGGCCAATAGACTGAAAAAAATAGATTTCAGCAGCGATTTGATCAACAAGGGGATTGTTAAGTCGGGGAACGATTTTTTTCTTATAAGCAAAAAAGACATTGAAAAGCTCAAGCAGCTTCTGCTCTTTCATAATGACAACGATGGGTCCTTGCGGGTATCAAAGTACAATGCATATTTTCTGGATGAATACAGCAGCCTGATAAAACAGAAACTGGACAAGGATTTTCTTGAAGTAAAGGCTTCTATAAATGCATTAAAAAATTTCTCCGGTATTGAATCTATCGACGTTTCCCCCAATTTCCGCGGAACCCTTAGACTGTATCAAAAAACCGGATACAACTGGCTCTGCTTTCTTTACCGGTACAACCTTGG
Source organism: Sediminispirochaeta sp. (assembly GCA_024763455.1). Lineage (GTDB taxonomy): Bacteria > Spirochaetota > Spirochaetia > B11-G9 > B11-G9 > B11-G9. Next base: position 2,096 of record JANTFL010000066.1, read on the forward strand.
GGGATGTCTGGCAGACGATATGGGGCTGGGAAAAACAGTTCAGACCCTGGCCCTCCTTCAGAAAGTGCGGGATGATGGCAGACTGGAGCGTACCGTAATTGCTGCACCGGTAAGCACCTTGGCAAACTGGGAACACGAAGTAAAAAGGTTTACTCCAGCGTTAACCGTTTACAAGTATGCAGGGCTGGATAGAAAGGGTGAGTTCCTACTCTCCCACGATATAATTCTTGTAAGCTACCATACTCTGAGAAATGATGTTGAAACATTCAGGGACCTGAATATCTCCTGGCTTATCCTGGATGAAGCCCAGGCCATTAAAAATTCCAACACTGCCATTTTTAAGGCTGTAAGGTCCATCCCGGCAGCACACAAGCTGACCCTGACCGGTACCCCTGTTGAGAACAGCTCCCTGGAGCTGTGGTCCCAGATGGATTTCCTTATGCCTGGGCTTCTCGGCACCAGGAGTGACTTTATTGAAAAGTTTGCAAAACCCATGGAAAGCGGAAAGGGAGAAGAAAAAGCGGAAATACTCCGCAGAATAATAAAACCCTTTGTCCTACGCCGGAGGAAAGAGGATGTGGAAAAAAGTCTTCCTGAAAAAGAGGAGATTACCCTTTTTGTTGACATGGAGAAGGACCAGGACGAATTTTATACCTCCTTAAGGGAACATTATAAAAAAGAGATAAAACAAAGCGGGAAAACCATTATTTCAACATCCTTTTTTACCGCTTTGCTCAGACTTAGACAGGCAGCCATTCTCCCTTCCATGATCGATGAAAAATATGCAACTCTATCCTCCTGTAAACTGGCATTGGTAAAGGAACTTCTCGATGATATTTTTTCCGGCAGCCATAAAGTACTTCTGTTTTCCCAATTTATTAAAACGATTAAGGAATTAGCAGCGTACTTTCAATCAGAAAAGATACCCTACTCCTACATTGACGGCTCAACAAAAAACAGGAAAGCGGAAATTGACACGTTTCAAAAGGATGCTGCAACAAAAGCTTTTCTCATAAGTATCAAGGCAGGGGGGACAGGTATAAATCTTACCGCTGCAGATTACGTTATTATTCTTGATCCCTGGTGGAACCCTGCAGTTGAGATGCAGGCAGTTGATAGGGCCCACCGGATAGGGCAGACCCATAAAGTGATAGCCTACAGAATAATTACCAAGGGTACAGTTGAAGAAAAAATCCTGAAGCTGCAGGAACACAAAAAGGAACTGGTAACAAAACTTATATCAGAAGAAAAATCATTCCTCAAATCCCTTACACCCGACGATATCAATTATATTTTCTCAAAATAGCGGGATATACTTCTCCACTGGATTTGCTTCCCCTTTGGTTGTATAATAGAAATATGAGAAAGTTCCCCCTTGGAATACAGACCTTCAGCGATATCATAGAAGAAGGCTACGTCTACGTCGACAAGACCCGGCATATCTATGAAATAGCAACACAAGGTAAACATTATTTTCTCTCCCGCCCCCGACGATTCGGTAAAAGCCTTACCTTAAGCACTCTTAAAGCCCTGTTCGAAGGGAAAAGGGAACTTTTTAAGGGGCTGTATATCTACGACCGGGAATGGGAGTGGAAAAAATGGCCGGTGCTGCACTTCGATTTCAGTATTTTTAGCGAAACTCACGAACCCGAGGTTTTGGAAAGACGTATATCCGGTTGGTTATCCACATTTGCCGAAGATTGGGGAATAACCCTGACAAAAAGTGAATATGACAGTCAATTTCAGGAACTGTTGGAGAACCTCCCCGAAAAAGCGGTAATTCTGATAGATGAATACGATAAACCTATACTGAACTACATTACCAATCCCGTTAAAGCCGCAAAAGCAAAGGAAATATTAAAGGGGTTCTATTCGGTAATAAAAAGCTCCGATGCACATGTTCGGTTCTCATTTTTAACAGGGGTAACAAAGTTTGCCAAGATAAGTGTTTTCAGCGGACTAAACAACCTTACAGATCTAACCTTGAAAGAATTGTATGCTGATATCTGCGGTTACACCGAGAAAGAGCTGGACACATGGTTTGGAAAAGAGTTTGAGAACCTGGCGCAAAAAGCCTCCACACCCATCGAAGCGTTTAGAGCGAAGGTCCGGGAGTGGTACAACGGTTTTCGCTTTTCTTCCCGGGACCTTAGGGTATACAACCCCGTTTCCATTATGAATTTTCTACAAGATGGGAGATTTAACGCCTACTGGTTTGAAACGGGAACACCGACCTTTTTAATTGAACTGATGAAGAAAGAAGGATTTGTGCCGGATAAGCTGGAGAGGATAACCTGTCCTGCAAGTGCGTTCTCGACCTACGATGTAGAGGACTTAAAAGCTTTACCCATACTTTTTCAAAGCGGTTATGTAACCATAAAGGATTTTCAGGAAACAAGAGACTCCTTTGTTCTTGGATTTCCGAACAGGGAAGTCCGCTCTGCTTTTTTGGAGAGCTTATTTCTTGACTACGGGAAAAATTCAGGTTCCGGGACCGACTATCCTCTGTATCAGCTCGAAGACAGCCTTAAAATCCATGATCTTCAATTGTTCTTTGAAACCCTGGATATCCTGTTTGCAAAGATCCCCTACGACATACACCTACCCTACGAAAAATACTGGCAGAGCCTTTTTTACATGATCTTTACCCTAATGGGGTACTACATAGAGGCGGAGTACAGAACGAGCCGGGGCCGGATAGATGCTTTTATAAACATGCCGGAGCGGACCTATATCTTTGAGTTCAAGCTGACTGGCAAAACAAACAAAAATGCTGCGGATCTGCTGGAAGAAGCAGCAAGGCAGATTATTGAAACTGACTACGCAAAGCGGTTTGCAGACAGCGGGAAACCGGTAACTCTGCTGCCCGTTGTTTTCGACTACAAAAATGAAAGGGCTGTTGTAAAGTGGAAGGAGCTGGCTCAGCAGGATTAACCAGCAGGTGAATTGATTCAATATGGCCTTTGTTGCTTATTACCCCTTTCCCTTGGAATAGAAAAATACTAATATTGCTTCATGTCCCTGGATTATTTCGATCTAAAGAACATACGCAAGACTCACCCTGCCTGGCGCTTGATGACAGCAGAAAACGGCCCGCTTATAGCAAGCTTTCTCGATTCCGTATTCAGGGAAAATAATATCCGGAGTATCGAAGAATCGGAACTAACCATGCGGCTGGAAGACTATATCTACTATTTAACCGAAACTGGTGCCGAACAGGAGTTTCCCCGGAGTGCCGGCGACTACCTGGACGACTGGGCGGGCAACGACAAAGCATGGCTCAGGAAATTTTACCCCCAGGGTTCTGACACCCCCCATTACGATCTTACACCTCCGGCAGAAAAGGCCCTGCAGTGGATGGACAGCCTCTTCGAAAAAAGTTTTATCGGCACCGAAAGCAGGCTTTTTGCAAGCATTGATCTTCTCAGACAGATTGTCCATGGAGTAGAAGAGGACAAGGACAAAAGAATACATGAGCTTAAACAGCAGAGAAAAGAGATAAACAGGAAAATCAAGGCTATAGAGAAGGGAGATATCCCGGTACTCGATTCCAGGGAAATACGAGAGCGGTATATCCAGTTCAGCAGAACAGCCCGGGAACTCCTTGGCGACTTTAGAATGGTCGAACATAATTTCAGGGAACTGGACCGTTCTGTAAGAGAAGAAATTGCAGCCTGGACGGGTGAAAAAGGAGATCTCCTTGAAACAATCTTCGGAGAACAGGATGATATTACCCAGTCCGAACAGGGTTTGAGCTTTCAGGCTTTCTGGGATTTTTTAATGTCCCCCGGAAGCCAGGATGAGTTTACAAAGCTGTTAGACAGGGTTTTTGAATTGAAGGACCTTGGAGATTTGACTGAAGATATTCGGATGAAACGGATCCATTTTGACTGGATAAATGCAGGGGAGCAGACCCAGCGGATGGTCGCCAGACTTTCAAAACAGCTCAGGCGTTTTTTAGATGACCGCAGCTACTACGAAAACAAAAGGATAGTGAAAATCCTGGACGATATAGACAAAAAATCCCTTGAAATAAGGGAGCATTCTCCGCAGAAACAGGATTTTATGTGGATTGACGGTGTCCGCCCCTCACTCAACCTCCCCATGGAACGCCCCCTGTTTTCGCCTCCCCTTAAAATCAAACTTGATTCCATAATTCTTGACGGGGACGGCGAAACTATCGATACCGCTGCCCTGTACAACCAGGTGGTTGTAGATAAACTTAAACTTAAAAGACGTATTTTAAAAGCTCTGGAATTCGAAGACCAGATAAGTCTTGCTGCTTTAATTGAACAGTATCCCCTTGAAGAAGGTCTTGCAGAGCTTATAACCTACCTTACCATTGCAGAGGAAAGCAGGTTTGCTTTTATAGATGAAAGTAGGAAGGCTACGGTCCAATGGACAGATCACAAAGGTGCACACAGGTCGGCAACAATGCCCGTAATAATGTTTCAAAGGAAGAACAAAAATGACTGAGAACAACGACCGTCTTCCCGGTATACTTATTGCACTACTGAAAGGTGTTGTATACAGGGAAGATAACATCAAAAAATGGCAGGATCTTGTCGATTATCAGGGGCAGATACGGGATTATCTGTCAGTAATTGGTCTGGAACTTCTGTTCTTTGAAGATGAAGGATTTGCATTCCTTAAAAACAGGGAACGGGAGGAAGAGGATGAAGAAATCCCCCGGCTTATTGTACGCCGGCAGCTGTCATATCCGGTAAGCCTGCTCCTTGCCCAGCTCAGGAGAAAACTTGCAGAACACGATGCCTCCAGCGGAGAAGAGCGTCTTATTATAGACAAACAGGAAATAATCAACGTAATGGGAACATTTTTTGTTTCCGGAAGCAACGAGGTCCAGTTTATAAGAAAGATAGACGGCACACTGCAGAAGGTTTCCGAGCTGGGATTTATCCGGTTTCTGGGGGATAAAAAAGATAAAATTGAAGTTAAAAGAATAATCAAAGCCTTTATTGATGCCCAGTGGCTGCAGGAATTCGATACACGGATAAACGAATACCGTGAATACGGAAAGGGAAATCAAGGTACAGGAGAGATTTCAGATGAGTGATTCCAACGGAGTATTTGAATTCTCTACCGACGATGCACTTGCCGGATTCAGGCTGAAAAGGCTGGAAGTTTACAACTGGGGAACCTTTCATAACAGAATCTGGGAGCTTACACTTAACGGCCTTAACGGACTGTTAACCGGGGATATCGGCTCCGGTAAATCCACCCTGGTCGATGCAGTAACCACGCTCCTTGTCCCGGCAAACAGGGTTTTATACAATAAAGCAGCAGGTGCCGAGTATAAAGAGAGGAGCCTAAGGTCCTATGTTTTGGGGTACTATAAGTCAGAAAGGAGCGATGGCGGATATTCCGCAAAACCTGTGGCCCTCAGGGACAGGAACTCTTATTCCGTTATTTTAGGCTCCTTCTTTAATGAGGGGTACGCTCAAGCTGTTACGCTGGCTCAGGTTTTCTGGCAGAAGGATACCACAGGGCAGCCCTCAAGATTTTATATTGTAGCCGACAGGGACCTTACAATAAAAGATCATTTTTCAAACTTTGGTTCGGATATTTCCAGGCTTAAAAGAGAGCTTAAAAGGCTAGAGCATGTCGAACCCCCCTTTGATACCTTTCCCCCCTACGGTGCAGCCTTCCGCCGCCGTTTCGGTCTGCAGAGTGACCAGGCCCTTGAACTGTTCCACCAGACGGTATCCCTTAAATCGGTGGGTAATTTAACCAGTTTTGTCCGTGAACATATGCTTGAGGCCTTTGACACCGCCCCACGGATAGAGGAGCTTATAAATCATTTTGAAGACCTCAACCGGTCCCATGAAGCAATTTTAAAGGCTAAAGACCAGATCGAAAGGCTGACTCCTCTATCACAAAAATTGGGAAAACTTGATTTACTGGAAAAAGATCGGACAGATAAGCGGTACTGCCGGAACGGCCTCGGCCCCTGGTTTGCATCGCAGAAAGCCGGTCTTTTATCAAAGAGAATTGAAAAACAAAACAATAAGATCAAAAAACTGGAAATCAGGAAAGAGGGAATAACATCCAGCCGGAATTCGCTGCAGAGCGAACGCGATGATCTCAAGCTGGCTATTGCGGAAAACGGCGGAGACCGCCTTGAATCCCTTAAAAACGAGAAGAGAGCAGAGGAACATGAAAAAGAAAAACGTCTTGCAAAATTTGAAGATTATCAAAACCTCTGCAAATCCCTTGCTCTTCCGCAAATTAAAGACGGTGAAGGCTTTATAGATAACCGGACTAAAGCAAGGGTCCGGCTTGAAAGCATCCGGCAGAAATCCGCAGAACTTCAGAATGACAGGACGGAACAGGAAGTTTCAATAAAAGGACTAAAGGATACGCACCGTCAAATTACAGAGGAAGTTGAATCTCTTAAAAAAAGGCGGAGCAATATCAGCCTCAAGCAGATACGTATCAGGGATAATTTATGCGAGGCCCTGGGAGTAAAGCCGGAAGAGATCCCCTTTGCCGGTGAGCTTATTATGGTCAAGGAGGAAGAATCAAAATGGGAGGGTGCTGCTGAAAGGGTCCTTCATAATTTTGCACTTTCGCTTCTTGTTCCTGCGGCCTATTACAGGGAAGTTACCGAGTGGGTTGACAAAACACATCTGCGGGGCCGTCTTGTTTATTACAAGGTTGCCGAAGGTAAGCCTGAACCGGTGTATTCGTTGGACAGCAGCTCCCTTCCTTCGAAATTACAGGTAAAACCCGATTCACCATTCCGCGGGTGGCTTGAAGATCAGCTGCTCAAACGCTTTGATTATACCTGCTGCGAAAGTCTTGATGAATTTAGAAAGGTAAAAAAAGGACTTACCCAATCGGGACAGATAAAAGGCTCTCCCTCGCGGCACGAAAAAGACGACAGGCATGATATAAAAGACAAAAGCCGTTATGTTCTTGGGTGGTCAAACCTTGAAAAAATCAAGGCATTGGTGCTGCAGAAGAAAGAACTTGAGGCATCCATGGCGGAAATAGCGGGTATCATTAACAAGATATATGCAGAACTTGAGAGTATAGAAAAAGAGAAAGACAGCCTTAATAAAATTGACTTTTATAGCGATTATGATGAAATCAATTGGCATCCTGCTGCCAAACGTATTGAACATTTAAAGTCAGAGATTGCTGAACTTGAAAAGTCCTCTGACAAACTTAAATCCTTAAACAAGAGCCTCCTTGGTCTGGAATCGGAATTAAAGCTTGTAGAAGAGGACCTGAAAAAGGTGCAGGCCGAGATCACCACCCTAACCGAACGCAACAGAGCAGCAAAGGAACAGCTTGAAGCTGAAAAGGGAATTATTGCAGAATCTGGACTTGATCCGGATGAACTCGACGGTGTTGTTAGACCCGTTGTTCTCGAAGCACTAGCCGGGCAGAAGCTTACCGTTGAGAACTGCGATAAAAATCAGCAGAGAGTCCGGGAATGGCTTCAGGCCACAATTGATTCTCTGGATAAAAAAGCAAAGACCTTGTCTGAAAGTATTGTTAGAATCATGGCTGATTTTAGGAACGATTACCCCGTAGAAACCAGAGATTTCGATGCTTCCCTGGAGTCGGGTCCGGATTTTCTTAAATTTCTCAATCAGCTCATTGCAGATGATCTTCCGAAGTACGAAGAGCGCTTCAAGCGGCAGTTGAACGAAAATACAATCCGGGGTATTGCAGGATTTCAGGCTCAGCTGAACAAGGAGTACCGGCAGATTGAAGAGCGGGTAACCCATATAAACAAATCTATGGCAGCTATTGAGTATAACAAGGACAGATTCATAAAGCTTGAAACCCTCCCGTCAAATGATTCCGATATCAGGGAATTCCGGCAGAAACTCAAGGCCTGTACCGAAGGCAGTTTTACAGGCTCCAATAACGAGCAGTATACCGAAGAAAAGTTCCTGCAGGTTAAGGCAATAGTAAACAGATTCAAGGGACGGGAGGGCACTTCGGACCTTGACAAGAAATGGACCCAAAAAGTAACGGATGTCAGGAACTGGTTTTCATTTGCCGCCTCCGAGCGTTGGGTCGAAGACGATAGTGAATATGAGCATTACACCGATTCCGGTGGCAAGTCCGGGGGGCAGAAGGAAAAACTCGCTTACACAGTACTTGCAGCGAGTCTGGCATATCAGTTCGGCCTTGAATGGGGAGAGGTCCGCTCCCGAAGCTTCCGCTTTGTCGTTATAGATGAGGCCTTCGGCCGGGGCTCAGATGAATCTGCACGCTTCGGCCTTGAGCTTTTTAAACAGTTAAATCTGCAGCTGCTTATAATTACACCCCTGCAGAAGATCCATATTATTGAGCCCTACGTCTCGACAGTCGGTTTTGTACACAACGAAGAGGATAAAAACTCTCTTATCCGTTCCATTACCATAGAGGAGTACAGGGCAGAAAAAGAACAGTCATCCGGAACCGGGGCCGGAGCACAATGAGTTTCGGCAGCATAAAACAGATTAAACTGCGGCTTACAAAACAATGGGAGAGGGGGAAATTCTTAAAATCCATTGTCTCGTCGGAAGACCTTTTCCCCTTTGAAGCATCTATTAAGGGCCCGGGTGCTGCCGAAATGGTACAAAATTTTGATACAGTGAGGATCTGGATTAAAGAAATTCAAACCAGCTGCGAAAAAACCGGGCTGAAACTAATCTGGAAAGAAATTAACCACCGGCAGCTTGGACGGAATTCCATCCCCGTAAAAGTTTATTTTTCCAATGTTACAGAGCTTGCCGATTTTTTGGGGAAAAAGACAGAACTAAGGGTTTTTAAGAAAGGATTGTCTCTGTTGGGCAACACCTTCCCCCCCTTTGTACCATGGGCAGCACAGCACCCCTTTGATTTAATAAAAAATGCACCGGATATTGCAAGGCTCATTTCTATTGTTAAGTGGCGGCTGGAAAATCCTCATCCGGATATTTACCTGCGGCAGCTGTCTCTTCCCGGTGTAGATACCAAGTTTATAGAGACCCATAAAAAGATTCTTGGGCAGTGGCTGGATATACTTCTTGAAGAGAGTCAAATTTACCAACACTTTACCGGCACAGGAAACTTTGAAAAGCGCTACGGGTTTTTATCCCGCCCCGTAACAGTACGGTTCAGGATCCTTGACCCTAATTTAAATATAGGCAATTTCTCTGACCTTACCGTAAGGGCAGATGAATTTGCAGCTTTATCGATCCCCGTAAAGTATGTTTTTATTATCGAAAATGATATTACCGCTCTTTCGCTGCCTCAGGTCAAAAATGCAATGGTACTTTTCGGGAGAGGATACAGCTTTGACCATTTACACCAGGCTTCATGGCTTAACGAAAAGGAACTCTGGTATTGGGGGGATATCGACACCCATGGTTTTGCAATTTTAAATCAGTTCAGAACACTATTCCCTCAAGCGAGTTCCTTTCTTATGGACAGAAAAACCCTTATGGATCATCAGGCCCACTGGGGATTTGAAAGGACACCAATAGCTGCAGACCTGCCGAACCTGACCAAAGAAGAGGCATTTCTTTACAATGAGCTCCGATACAACAAAATACGAGAGGGGCTCAGGCTTGAGCAGGAGTTTATCAACTTTTCCAGGGTCAGGGAAATAGCAACAGAAATAACTAATAATTCCTCATCAGCTTTTTGATTATAAGATCTTCTAAATTGCGTCTGGAATCAATAATTGTATGAACCATAACAGTGCTCGCCTGTATTGCATAAATAATCCGGTAATGCCCTTGAATCAATTCTCTATAATCAATAATATTTTGTTGTTCCAGTTCAGGGACTATTCTGCCTTGTTCGGGGAACGATTTTAGTTTTTTAATCTTATCTTCAATAGCTCCTAATAATGTTTCCGCAAACTCGAAATTTATAGATTTATAATAATCAAGTATTTCAAATAAATCATCTTCAGCAAATCTGGAAATTATCGTCTTATAGTTTTTTCTCAATTTTTTACTTTTCCATGTTTAGCCGTTTATGTAATTCATTGAAAACAGTATCTGATTCTTTAAAATGTCCGGACATGATGTCCTTTTCGGATAATTGGATCATTTTTAATAAATTGAATGCATTTTGCATAGTTTGGTAGGATTCAATATCAATAAGGACAGCCTTTGCTTCTCCATGCTGCGTAATAATGATGGAATTCTTCTTTTCGTTTACATATTTCATCATGTCAGCGGCGTTTGTTTTAATATATGAGATAGGTTTTATGTCATCTTTTAAATTAATTGCCATCCGTACCTCCAGTCCTTAAATGGTACAACAAAAAGACTATCTAGTCAATTACCATATTTTAACGTTTACACTCAAGCGAAGTAATCTTTCCAGTACAAATTCCCGATATTCCCGGGAAGCGGTAAATCAACCTGGCAGTTTGTAATAAGAAAGCCTTTGTTTTTCTGACCGCTTAAATCAAGCCAGTATTGAAGATTTTTATAAAATAGCGGCTTTATTGTGGAGGAAAGTTTTACCTCAAAGGGAGTCATTATTCCCTCCACCGGCATTATGAGATCTATCTCCTTTCCGCTTTGCGAACGCCAATAGTACATCTCCGGTTTGACTCCCCTTGCATATTCCCTTTTTGCTATTTCTGAAACTACGGCATTTTCAAAAATTGCTCCCCCCATGGGTCCGTTGAGCAAAAAAGTCTCATTTTTTATACCCACAAGAAAATTAACAAGTCCCTGATCGAGAAAATATATTTTAGGTGCCTTTATAATACGTTTTCCGTAGTTTTTGTAAAAAGGAGGAAGAAGAAAAATAATATTACTTGCCTCCAGAATTGATACCCACCTCTTTATCGTTGGGACACTTAATCCCAGATCTCCGGCAAATGATGAATAGTTCAGCTGCCCGGAAATCCTGGAAGCAAGAAGACGGATAAACTGTTCAAAATCACGCAGGTTATCAATATTCATCAAACTCCTGACATCTCTCTCCAGGTATGTCTGAAGATAACTTGAATACCATAGCTCCTGGTTCACATTACTATAAAGAAGGGGCTGAGGATAGGAGCTTTCCAAGAGATAAGGAACCAGATCCTTTTGTGTCCCCCTCTCGGAGTATGCAAATGTAGATAATGTAAGAATAGCTGCTCGCCCTGCCAGAGATTCTGATATATTCCTCATTACCGAAAATTGCTGCGACCCTGAAATAAACCAGTTACCGGGAGTTCTATCTCTGTCTATGAGTATTTTTATTATCCCGGTTAATTCCGGCATGTATTGAATTTCATCAATAACCACCGGTTTTTTAAGGGCATCAAGATAGTCTATGGGGTTCTCATAGAGAAGTGCCCTGAAGTTGGGATCATCGAGGGTTATAAACGATCCTTTTTTAACAAAATTTTTAAGCAGGGTAGTTTTCCCCGATTGTCTGGGTCCTGAAATTACAACAGCAGGAAATGTCTCTCTTGCTTCCGCTAATACATTTTCTATAAGGCGTATTCGGTACACAGCAGTATTCTAATCTTATAATTTAAATTTGTCAACATTTTTATTAATGACCGATTTAATATTTTATATTAAATCGGTCACATTTTGCATCCCCCCATCCACCTTTGCCCTCCATGAGTCGTGCATATTGTATCGCCTTTTCACCAATAGAAAATAAATAGAAGTCAAC
>JANTFL010000067.1 GCA_024763455.1 Sediminispirochaeta sp.
AACGGCCATGTTGAAGAGATGTACGGCGGCCATATTGTAATGAAGTCATTTAATGGAGAAAAGGAAAGTATAAAAAACTTTAAAAAATATAATGACACCTTATTCCGTGCCGGATGGAAATCACTCTTCCTTTCAAGAATAATGATGCCCATGATGACAATCCTGGGAAACATAAGCTATGTTGCCATTAGTATCCTCGGTGGATGGCTGGCAATTAAGAAAACAATAACCATTGGAGATATTCAGGCCTTTATTCAGTATGTCAGAAGTTTTACACAACCACTTACCCAGCTTGCAAATATTTCCAATGTATTGCAGCAGACTGCAGCTGCCGCAGAGAGGGTTTTTATTTTTCTCGAAGAGAAAGAACATGAGGATGAAACCGGAAAGAAAGATTTACCTGCTGATATTTCAGGCATTGTTGAGTTTAAGAATGTTCATTTCGGTTACACAAAAGACAAAATAATTATTAATAACTTTTCTGCCAAAGCAGAAAAAGGCAGCAAGATTGCCATAGTTGGTCCGACAGGTGCCGGGAAAACTACCATGGTAAAACTTCTTATGCGCTTTTACGAACTCCATTCAGGATCTATTTTGATAGACGGCCTAAACATAAGCAGCTATACACGGAGTTCCCTGCGCAAACTTTTCGCCATGGTACTTCAGGATACATGGCTGTCTAATGGTACCATACTGGAGAATATCCGTTATGGGAAACCTGATGCTTCTGATGAAGAAGTTATTTCAGCTGCAAAAACTGCCCATGCTCATCACTTTATCATGGCCCTGCCCGGAGGATACGACATGGTTATTAACGAGGAGGCAAATAACATATCCCAGGGAGAAATGCAGCTGTTAACCATTGCCAGGGCAATTCTTGCAAATCCTAAAATGCTTATTCTCGATGAAGCGACAAGCTCGGTGGATACTCTAACAGAAATTCATATCCAGAAAGCAATGGATGCCCTTATGGAAGACCGGACAAGTTTTGTTATAGCCCACCGCCTTTCCACCATAAGAGATGCAGATTTAATCTTGGTAATGAATGAAGGTGATATCATTGAACAGGGCAGCCACAAAGAACTGCTGAAAAAGAAAGGATTTTATGCTGAACTGTACAACAGCCAGTTTGAATACACTGAAACTGCATAAAAGGAGAATCATAGAAGAGAGAATATACAGGAACATAGGTGCAAGAAAAGGACTACAAATAGCGTAAGGGGTATTATAGAATAATATCGAGGTATATTTTATAGGCACCAATCTGTTATTAACAGAATACCATATTCATCACAAATTTCTCTTAGTCTCTTCAAGAACCCTTTGGGCGGAACAACGTACCCTCCTTCCCCCGAAACCGGTTCGGCTGTAACAGTATGAGTACGGAGTCACAAGTATACCTGAAACAAGGGGTTGATACTTTTTACGATGGATAGGCTTACTCGTTGTCATTGCCATGGTTAAATGCGTTCGCCCGTGAAAGCTTCCATTAAAAACAATAATATTCGTTCTTTTATTGCATGTTTTGCCAGCTTTACTGCAGCCTCTATCATTGTTGGGTGGCAGTGCCGGTAGTAACACCCCGGATAAATTGTTCATACAAACTCCTTACTTCTCTTTCTCAAGTATGATAGCGGTTCCTACGGAGGTCAAGGTTTTCCCTCTGTTAATAAAATGGTATCCTGCTGATTTTTTAAAACAATGGAAGAGAAGCATTTATACCAGAGTTATCCACAAGGGCTGTGTAAACAAATTTTACATGCAGCCTTCCTTTTCTCAATTATTTTTATTATTATTAATGTAAGTTCTCTTTTTAAGGAGACGCTCATGAAAGAAAAAATTACTCTTTTGTTAGTTTTATCAATTCTGGTTGTGTCTTTATCTTTTGCAGAGGTTACCAATCCTGAACGACCATGGGATTTTTCATTTGAATTAAACATGATGCTGCACGCACAGTTTGACGTTGAGTATTTTTTTAACGAATCCATGGGATTAAAAGGGGGCTTTAGCATACCCGGCATCAGCGGGACAAGCTTTACGTATAATGTTCTGTTTGTTTATCATTTCAATCTTCCATCAGAACATTTTCAGCTCGATATAGAGGCGGGACTTCCGCTTGCTTATTTTGATTTTATAGAGGGGCGGTATGTTGATTGGGATCCTTATGTTGATGATCCATATTATGGGTTTATCCCCGGCTTGGGACTCCTGGCTTCGTATCGGTTCAATCAGAAACAGGCTTTAGGCCTGAGGATTGGTGCAGGAATGCTTTTGGAACATCAGCTGCAAAGTGGTTGGCGCAAGCCCTGGGTGGCCCCTGTTATTGCACTGGTTTATAATATCTAAGGATGGGAAAAAGAGTATACTGAATAAAGGGAGAGTTTTTATGGAATTTGAAAGAGACCGTATCCCAACCAGCACCAGTGCAATAGATATCACCTTTATTGGTCATGGAACCCTTATGATCGAATATGACAATACTGTCATTCATATCGATCCATGGTCTAACCTTGCCGATTATTCAATGCTTCCCGGGGCTGATGTGATTTTAATTACCCATGAGCATCCGGACCATCTGGATACAGCTGCAGTAAAAAGACTGGTAAAGAATACAAGTCAGATTGTCTGTACACAAAGCTGTTATAGTAAACTGAAGAAAATAACTGAGAAACTGCATGTTCTGAAAAACGGGGAAACAATTAACGCCGCCGGTATACCTGTCCAGGCGGTACCCGCTTATAATCTCAAGCTGCCCTTCCATCCTAAAGGCAGAGGAAACGGTTATATTCTTACACTGGATTCCGTCACACTGTATATTGCAGGTGATACGGAAAATATTCCTGAAATGAAAAATCTACAGGGAATTGACATTGCATTTCTCCCTATGAACCGCCCCTACACCATGACTCCGGCAAAGGTTGCGGATGCAGCGGTGGCGTTTCACCCATCGATACTGTACCCCTATCATTTTGGGAAAACGGATACAACACAACTGACAGCTTTATTGAAAGATACGGACATTGATGTAAGAATCCGCAACATGGCATAGCTCTGTATTTAAGATCAAGGTAATAGCAGCAACAATATCCTCACAACCTTTAACTGAGAGACATCACCCTGAGTAAACGGATTACTACCCGGGCATCTCTTTTTTTATCCATACTAGGTATCAGCTGCTAAATCAGTTACAAATTTTTCTATGAGTTCATCCTGTACAGGATCTGTCCATTCATTTTTGGCTTTTGTAAAGCTTATGGTTTTTATAGACCCGGGAAATAAATTACGGTATTTTTGAAAGGCTTCTTCCGGATCAGTTCCCAAATTTGACAACGCAAGCCCGAGATGCTTATCTCTAAGCTTATTTCCATAGTGGTTTATAAACCCCCTGATTGCAGGTGTCGGTCTTGCAGCCCAAAATGGGGTCACGACAATAATCTGTTCATAGTTTTCCGGATCATGTTTCAATGCCTTAATTTCTGAAATCTTATTCTGCATTGCTGCTCCGCCATTAATAAACTTGAGAAAACTTCTTGACGGCCGTTTTTTCTTTTCTACTATCCGTTCACTTGCACACCCCAAACGGGAAGCAATTTTAAGGCCAATCTTTTCACAATTCCCTGTTAACGAGTAATAATAAACGATAGTTTTCAATGAACACCTCCAATATACAAGACTTAGTATAGCATAAAAAGAAACGTTAAAACACAACTGTGTTTCTACTTCGCTGTCCAACGCCTTAGCGACCGGGATTCAGCTTCCAATCATGTCAGTTTTACCTCTGTTCCTCAATTCCCCAGAAACCATTAAGAAAATATGTATCGAAATCCTTTTCAGGAAAAATCATTTTCCCCATTTTAACAGCTATATCTTTATTATAAAGAATAGATACAAAATCTTTTATTTCTTTTTTATTCTGATCTATTAAATTAGAATCTCTATTTTTATCAAATCCGGATAAAGCTTCCATATATGATAAAAGGTACAAGGTATAACAAGTGTATGCTGTTTCAAAATATTTTCTTTTCTCCTCCTCTGTCCCCTTGTCCGGCTCTACCATTTCCAGACGCCATTTGCTTTTATACGGATCCAAATGAGGAGTTAGCTCTCCAAAACCTTCTGTTTTCCAATACGGTTCAGCCAGTTTGAGAGCTTCTTCCAGCTTGTCTTTTACATCTTTAAAAAAATATTCACTATCAACCTGATTATTTAAAGAGTAGAAATCCATATAGAGAGCACTGGTAACTCCCGGCAAGGCTTTAAGAGCATCCCCATGGAAAAGAGGAACATTATACCCGGGCTTAGGCCTGATCATAAATGTGTAATCGAAATAATTTCCGCTGTTACTTCCTATTTCAAATTGACTAATAGTGGCAGTTTCTATTCGATCATTGAAATAACTTTTTAGATATAATGAGAGATTTTTTGTTTTGAACACTATTCGATACAGAAGTGGTAGAGATATTTTATAATCGGTAAAATAAGAATTTATTTCTCTTTCGCTGCAGTTATACTTTTTGAGAATTTTTTCCTGATATTCCCTCATCTTAATAAAGGTATTAAAATCAGATGGAGATGGATGGGCTATATAGAAAATAAGCAACAGGAAAAGTACTAATAAGATTGAACTGAATACTATTATAATTACTTTTAAAGGTTTCTTCATATCATCATTTCCTTGTAATTATATCCAGAATCTTTGTTGAATATTCAAGGGTGTTAACAGGGCAGACATCAACACAGTGACCGCAGCCCACACAACGAGAATCGACGACAGCTTTCTTTTCTCCAGCCAAAGCCGAAATACTAATATTCATCGGACAAACTTTATCACACTTTTTACATTGTATACATTCTGTTTTATCTGTGACAATTTTCTGTCCGGCTATTCGGGAAATCCCGCTTAAAACAGTTCCCAGGGGGCAATAGTAACAATACCCTCTTCCTGTGAATATAATCCATAAAAACATAGCCATAAGTAATTCTGTTGAGAGATATTTATATGTTTCAACTTTCGCTAACAGCGTTGACAGAGAAAGATTACTTTTTTTCGAAACAATTAAATATATCCAGAATGCAACAAAGAATAGATCCGCAATTAATAACAGCCATTTCATAACAGTTAATAAAGGGAATCTCCTTGCACCTTTATTTTTCTTTTTCCCGATAAAGGGAAAAGCAGGAGAGAAAATTTCCGCAACAAACCCATTAAAAAGGCAAAGAAATGAACATTGCCATCTCCTCCCAAAGACGAGAGTGCCCAAAAAAACAATTACGGTGATCGCCAAATAAACTACCAAAACAACAGAAATTCCACTTACCCCCCATATGGGGACATGTCTTATGTAAAAGTCTGATTTTACCATTAACTGCAAAGCCGTTGTTGACCAGGGAAGCGGCATAGCAAAGAAATAAAGGTCGTTATTTGACGTCAGAAACGGTCCGATAATATGGATAAACAGGGCGGCACAGATAAAACCAATAAGATTTCTTTTCTGCATCTTGGATCGTTCTCCTGTAACCCTTATGGTTAGCCAGGAGCCGATAAGTATTAAAAATACTTTGAATTGATTTTCGTAAAATTGCCAAATTTTTGTAATCATCTGCCTGATATCGTTTGATACAGATGATCCCAGACCATAATTAAGACCGGCTATAATCAGACATAAAGTAATATAAACCAGTAATAGACCTTTAAGCGTTTTTACTTCCCACAGGCTTTTTCTCATTGTGAATACTTCCCATGAACTCCTATTCCTACAGAAATATTCATATCCAGGTACAACTATTATTTAAGAATACATACATTCCTATCACAATGATAAATCACGACCCTTATTAAACTTATTAAAGATTACTAAAGATAGAGTCGTTAAAACGGCAAGAATTGTGGCGAGTGCGGCAGCTACACCATAATTTCCCCGCAAAACCTGAGTGTAAACTTCAACAGTTAGAGTTCTTGTTTTACCGGTATACAGTAAAATAGCAGACGACAATTCCGAAATCATAGTTATCCACGATAAAATAGCTCCAGCAATAATGCCCGCAGACATCATTGGGATGGTAATTTTCCAAAAAGTTTTGAAATTACTTGCTCCTAATGAACGGGCAGCTTCTTCTACGGTTATTGGAATGAGCCGCAGCGTAGCCACACTAGAGCGAATCGTATATGGTAAACGCCTGATAATCAGTGCTATTACCATAATTGTCATACTTCCAGTTAAAACAATAGGCGGGTTGCTGAACGCATTTGCCAGTGCAATACCAACTACAATTCCTGGAACAATGTATGGTACCATAGATACCGAATCAATGATCGCTGTAATCTTTGACCTTCGTCTTACTACTAAATAAGCAATAAATATTGCAAAGACTAAAACAAAGAATAATGAAACGAGAGGGATTACAATAGTATTTCTAATAGCACTTCCCATCCTGGAGAAAGCCATTACATAACTTTCTAATGAATAGCCACTGGTAAATACAGTTCCGTTAACTTTTTTAAAAGATGTATAAATTACATACACCTGAGGTGCTATTGAAAGCGTAATAAGGATATACGAATAGAGATGAACCAAAACATTCTGGATACCATAAATCTTTTTTGGCCTTATTTTATTTATGCTGTTCATGGTAAAAGAATGTTTTTCAGAAATACGCTTTTGTACTAAGAAAATTACCAAGGTAACTATGATTGCTATAATAGCAATGCTTGCTGCAAAGCCGTTATTTCCGCCTAATTCAGACATATACGCATCATATATAGTAATAGGGAAGGTACGGTAACCTTCACCAATTAACATCGGTGTTCCAAAATCACTAAAGCATCTCATAAAGACAAGTAATGCTCCGGCTAAAACAGTGGGTAAAATTAATGGTATAATTACCTTGTAAAACCTTTTTACACCGGAACAACCCAGATTCTCGGAGGCTTCCAGTAAAGAGTTATCTACATTAGAAAAAGCTCCTGATACATACAGAAATATGAGCGGATACAACTGCAGCGACAATACGAGCAAAATCCCTCTAAATCCATAAATATCCGGCATTGTAATACCAAGTAAATTTCCGAAAAACCTGGTTATTATCCCATTTCTTCCTAACAATAATATCCAGGAATAAGCACCCACAAAAGGGGCTGACATACTCGATAAAATAATTAAAATTCTGAGAGTTTTGGCGCCTCTAATTTTAAACCGGGCAAAGAAATACGCTAAAACAGTTCCTAACGCTACTGCAATAAACGTTACTAACACAGTAACTTTAAAAGAATTATACAGAGTCGAATAATAATACTTTTTCCCAAAGAATCTTTGGAAATTCGCCAACGTTAATTGTCCTGTATTTGAATCGATAAAAGAATCTGACAGTAACAAAATAAGCGGAACAATTAGAAATATTGAATATAGAATGATAAATCCTAAAGTTGACGATGACCATAGATTTACTTTCAGTTTATTTTTCATTTGCTATCACCAAATTTTTTGTACCGTCTTCGGTAAATACGTTTACTTTATCTATATTTATTGTTAAGTAAATTTCTTTATCCGATTCATTATTACTGTTAATCATGCTCTCTTTGATAATTTCTACAATTTGTTTATTCGGAAGCTCCATAAAAAAATGAGTATTTAACCCTAGGAAAATGGTGTCCTTTATAACAGCTTTAATTGCATTTTTATCATCGGTAATAATAAATTCTTCGGGGCGAATAGAAACCCTTACCTTCCCATTATAATCAAGATTTTTAATCTTGATTTTATGTCCTAAAAAAGATACTTCATTCTTATTGCAATCAGCAAGTACCATATTGGTTCGCCCGATAAAATTTGCAACAAATTCATTAGCAGGTCGATGATAAATATCCTGAGGTCTGCCAATCTGCTGAATTTCCCCCGACTTCATTACTGCAATTCTATCACTAATCGCCATTGCCTCTTCCTGATCATGGGTTACATATACTGTTGTAATGCCTACTTCTCGCTGAATATTCCTGATGGCCTGACGCATCTCCAGCCGAAGTTTGGCATCCAGATTAGATAAAGGCTCATCCATTAAAAGCACATCGGGCATTATAACAAGAGCTCGTGCCAAAGCAACACGCTGCTGCTGTCCTCCGGACAACTGTTCCGGCATACGGTCTTTTAAATCATAAATCTGTATTAATTTTAAAAACTTATCAGCCATGGGGCCTATATTTTTTTTATCAAAAGCCCGGTTTTTTAACCCAAATTCGACATTTTCACGAACTGACAAATGAGGGAAAATAGCATAATTCTGAAAAACCATCCCAATATTTCTTTTGCTCGGATCTAAATCATTAATTTTCTTATCGTTAAAATAAAAATCTCCGCCCTCTATGGTGTTAAATCCTGCAATCATTCTTAACAGTGTTGTTTTTCCGCATCCGGACGGTCCAAGCAAGGTGAAGAATTCACCGTCTTTAATGTTCAAATTCAGATCTGAAATAATTACATTTTTCCCATACGCTTTTAATGCATGGTTTATGTTTATCGCTACACTCATACTGCTACTTCCCCATTATTTTGAACTTAAAACACATAAAGGAGGCCGCAGCCTCCTTTATGTGCGAATGGTAGTTCAGTTTTAGTTACTTATGCTTGTGTACATTTCGATGTACTTGTCAACAAGTTCCTGCTTATGTGCCGTTACATAAGCGGTGTCTTCAACTTTTACATTGATTTGATCAATTGGGGTCATGTAGTCTGCTGTTTTAACACCATCATATACGGGTCTGTTAGTTAGTGTCATGCCGTATACTTCTTGAACTTCTTTGGAGGTAATAAAATCCATAAATAGTTTAGCAGCTTCCGGATGTTTAGCATTTTTAATAATTGCACAACCGGCTGGCAGGAATACTACACCTTCTTTCATATAAATAACCTCGACGTCTGCCCCATCATTAACCAAGGTAAGACAGGGATCTTCATATGATAATCCAATAGTATATTCTCCGTCCCGTACACCTTTCCATACTGCGGAACTTGAACCCAACACTTTTAAGTTTTTGAAAATTTCAGCAACTTTTGCCCATGCAGCATCACTTTCATATCCGCCAAAGTCAATGAGCATATTAGTTAAGTGTGCGAAAGAACTTGATGATTTTGCAGGATCTCCAGATACAATCTGACCCTTTAACTGCGGTCCATACTTAATAACATCTTCATAACCGGTAATAGTGACACCGGGTAATTTCTCAGCTAATTTTGTCTTGTTAACAACAATAACACTGCCGTCAAGCGTATTTTGCGTAACATAACCGCTCGTATTCCTGTATGCAGGTATCAGTTTAGAATCATTTTTACTTACATAATCCTGCCATAATTCGCGTTTCCCCAGAATAGTTGCATAGCTGCCACCATACATAACATCACCCTGCGGATCATTTTTTTCAGATTCGATACGCTTTAAACATTCACCGGTACCGGCTGAAATTATTTCTACTTTAATACCGTATTTCTCCTCGAATGGCTTTTCTACCGCATTTAAAAGACCTTCAGAGTTAGGTGAATACACAACCAACTTTTTTTCTTCCTGTTGTGCACCAGCAGAATCCTTCGATCCATTGGCAAAAACATTAAAACTTACCAGCAGCAGTACTGCTGAAACCATCAGTAAAAATTTTTTCATTTCTCACTCCCTTAATGATTTGATATCTCTTCCTATTGTCAAACTTAATGATAGGGAAAGTTATATTACTTGTCAAACGAATTTCCTGAGAAAAGTCCAAAGCATAGATATTTTTGTCATACGGGGGTTAAAGCTGCCAACCTTAGAAATTCCCAAAAACATCTATGAACCTTTCGAGGAATTTAGCTATAGTTTTCATGGGTAAAAGCTCTTCCTCTTGTTGACACGTTGTAGGAATGGAAGAGGCACTAACGCTATGTTCAGCTTCTTGTTTGTCAGCAGTACCACTGCTCTTTGCGGTAAGAAGTTTACCTGTTACTGGATTCTTTAATCTGATATACCAAATACTACCTCGCTGAAATAAATAAAACCGACGCATTTTTACCTCCCTTCGACTGTTTTTGTCACAGTCTTTGTCACACTAAAGTGGAGATAAAACGCCGGTTTTCTGGCAGTTTTTAGTAATTCCTTATCAAATAAAGAATTATGTATTACGTCCAAGAGGATTCGCCTTACGGTCGGAAGCATCCTGTTTCCTCTCTCCAGGCGCTTCGCTCGCTGCCGCGCACATCCTGTGCGCTTGTCCTCGCTAATCGCTCGGCGCTCCCACGAGTCGAATCCTCAACATCGAGGCTTTTTCTGAACCTTACAGAAGACACCAGATTTACGTCTTTTTTTAAATTTTTACGTCCAAGAGGATTCGAACCTCTGACCTACGGCTTAGAAGGCCGTTGCTCTATCCAGCTGAGCTATGGACGCATGATAAAGCATTCTAACGCAGAAGGACAATTAAAGTCAATTTCTGCCGCTTTTTCGGGATGAGAGGATTCGCCTTACGGTCGGAAACATCCTGTTTCCTTCCTCCTGGCGCTTCGCTCGCTGCCGAGCACATCCTGTACGCTTGTCCTCTCTTTACGCTCGGCGCTCCCTCGAGTCGAATCCTTGATTCAACCCGGTTCAGCAGTTCCATTCAATAACAATTACCTCTTTAAACTGCCGTTTCTTCGGGATGAGAGGATTCGAACCTCCGATCCCCTGGTCCCAAACCAGGTGCCCTAGCCACTGGGCCACATCCCGCCGTTGCAAGGTAATATATCCATAACGGGGCGTTAGGTCAAGTGGGTAGAAAGTCTGCTCCCGAGGCAACGCCTACAAGTTCTCCCCATCCCGGAATACCCTGGTCCACCTGCTTTCATTCTCACTGGAACGGATAACTGCATCCACAAACAAAACTCCGGCCAAACCGTCTTTCGAGGTGGGGAAATGCATTGCCAGCGGATCTGCATCACCCCCGCATATCTTCGCTGCAATTGCTTCAGCGGCATCCGAGTATATATTTGCGAACCCTTCGGGGAAGCCCTCCGGATGCCCTGCAACAATCCTGCTTGCCCTTTTGGCTAAGGGAAGCGTGCCCGGCCCATTGGGAGTCCGGATTTGAACAGGTTCTCCAAGGGGTTTATAGACAAGGCGCTGGGGGATCTCCTGAAACCACTCCAAACTGCCCTTTGTACCGCTGACGCGGATTTTAAGGCTATTCTCCACTCCAGCTGCAGCCTGGGTTACCCAGAAACTTCCCTTAGCACCGTTTTCCAGATGCAGCAATGCGCCGGCAAAATCATCCACCTTTCTCCCCGGAACGACTGATCCCTTTTCTGCACAAACCTCTGTTATTTCCAAACCTGTAACAAACCTCACCAGGTTATGTGCATGGGTTCCGATATCTCCCATAACAAGAGAAGGTCCACCTCTTTCAGGATCAAATTTCCAGGCTCGATGGCCGGATAGCAAATCCGGCTTGCTTTCATCGGCTTTCCCCCCCTGAACATACTCCACCTGAACAAGTCGAATAGTTCCTAATTCTCCTGCTGCAATCATTGCCCGGGCCTGCCGTGTCATGGGGTATCCGGTATAATTATGGGTTAAACAAAATATTCTCCCGGTTTTGGCAACTGTAGTATGAAGTGTGCGGGCATCGGCAACTGTGTTGGTCATTGGCTTATCACATATGACATGGTATCCACTCTCCAATGCAGCCATTGAATAGGTAAAATGGGTATCATTAGGGGTCATCACAG
This sequence comes from Sediminispirochaeta sp., assembly GCA_024763455.1. Lineage (GTDB taxonomy): Bacteria > Spirochaetota > Spirochaetia > B11-G9 > B11-G9 > B11-G9. Next base: position 11,724 of record JANTFL010000067.1, read on the forward strand.
CAACAACGTCTATACCATCATCTCTACCCTTTTCAGTTGCCAGCATATCTGGAACAGACGGATATGCTCTGCCTTCAGGCAATCCGATCATTCTCCCTTTTACAATGGACTTTTCAGGATCTGAGGAAAGGACTCCTGCTGTCAGTTCATACCTGTCATCAAGCCGTGCTGCAGTCCGGTGAATCCCTCCGATAAAGGACTCAGGACCGCCGCCTATAACGGCAAGCCGCAGCCGCCTTCCAAGCATCTCGATTACAGGGTTTCTTTCTTTCATAAAACGTTATACCTCCTCAAGTACCGTTGCACTCACCGTTATCTGGGAAGATCTGATAGATCATTAACTCTTTTTCTTTGGAGTCGCAACCACAGTATTTTTACCTTGATGTTTCGCTGTATAAAGATTTGCATCGGCCCGTTTTATAAGCTCATCAACATCTTCCTGTTCTGATAGCTCAGCAATTCCCACACTAATCGTAATATGTTCGGCGATGGCAAAATGGTGGTTTGCTATTACTGAGCATATCCTTATTCCCAATTCTTCCGCAGCTTTTAGGTCTGTTTGCGGACATAAAATAAGAAACTCTTCACCACCCCATCGGCCGGGGATATCTATGGAACGTAAATTATTTTTAAGCAGTAAGGCAATCTCTTTTAGTATACTATCTCCTGTCTGATGACCGTATTTATCATTGATTTTTTTAAACCAGTCTATATCAAACATGATAACTGAAAATTTTGTTTTATGCCGTAGTGCCTGCCGGCGTTCCCGCTCTATATCAGAATCTAACTGCCGGCGGTTATAAAGACCGGTGAGTTTATCGATAGCAGAAGAAATCTTCAATTCCTCGTTCTTCTGCTCCAGTAAAGTGTTAAGTTGTTCCAACTCCCGGGATCTGGCATAGAGTTCTTGTTCAGTCAGGAGAGCTACTTCTCTGGCAATTATGCCGATTTCGTTCCCGGGATATTGGTAATCAGGATTAGCCTCCTTCGTACCATTGATGATTGCTTTAACTTTTTTCCGGAGTTCGAACAGCGGAGTTGAAAACCGTCTGCTTAACATGATGCTTTGCCCAAGTCCGAGTAAAAGAGCCAGTACTCCCGTCAGCAGAATCCAGAAAGCTATTTGCAAAATAATTGCTTTTATAATTTCGTTTTCATCAACAACAGTCCAGATCACCCAGTTAGTTTCACGTGAACGGCTGTAAAAGACTAAATGTCCCTTATTATTTATCCTGTAGCGCAGAGTACCCTCGGTTTCATTCAAATCCAGTGTATTCACCATGATTTCTGAAATATTATCACTTAAGTATGAAGTATTTGGATGCAGGATAATTTCCCCGCCGGGTTTTGATACAAAGCTGTACGATGATTTATAAATATATCCAGTATTTTGTAACTGGCTCATTACCGTTTCTATGGAACTGTCGCAAGAAATAACACCGGTATATCCCCTTTTTGTACTGTAGAGAGCCTTGCTGGTGGAAAATAACCATTCCTTACTTTTTATTTCCTGATAAGGTACTCCAGTCGAAAGGAGAGGTTTTACATCCATTGCTGCCTGATACCATGGCCGGATAGTGGGATTGAATCCTTCAGGCGGGATATAATCGTTTATCAATAACTCTTTATTTCTATATCCTGCGTAGATAAAAGAAATATTGTTATTAATTTCTGTAAAACTTTTAAGCAAATCCAACACCCGCTGCCGTTCGGATACGTCAAGCCAGGGCGCATTCTGGATTTCTTCATTAGCCGCAAGAATTTCAATAGTGTTATTTATTTCAGAAAAATACCCATCTATAAAATAATTAACTGC
>JANTFL010000068.1 GCA_024763455.1 Sediminispirochaeta sp.
GTGTTGACTTTCTTGATAATCTCCATAATCTGCTGAACAATAATAGGTGCAAGTCCCAGGGAAGGTTCATCAAGAAGCAGAAGCCTGGGTTTTGCCATAAGAGCTCTGGAAATAGCAAGCATCTGCTGCTCTCCGCCGCTTAAAGTTCCCCCTGCCTGATTCCTCCGCTCTGCTAGAATGGGAAACAGGTCGAACACGTAATCAATATCCCTTTTTATTTCCTCTTTGTCCTCTCTCAAAAAAGCACCCATGTCCAGATTCTCCCGGACAGTAAGGAAGGGGAAGATTCTTCTTCCCTCGGGAACCTGAATAATCCCCAACGAGACGATTTTGTCCGGTGCCATCCCGGTAATCTCTTTACCCTCGAAGAATATTTTTCCGGATCTCGGGGGCTCTATGCCTGAAATTGACATAAGGGTTGTTGATTTTCCCGCACCGTTCGCACCGATCAGGGTTATAATCTCCCCCTCTTTTACCTCGATGGAAACATCGTGGAGTGCCTGAATATTACCGTAAAATGTTTTAATATTTTCAATCTTAAGCATCGGTTTCATCTCCCAGGTAGGCCTTTATTACCTCCGGATTCTTTTTTATCTCATCCGGAGTACCCTCGGCTATTAGTTTGCCGTAATCTACCACAAATATTTTCTCGGAAACACTCATTACAAGGCTCATATCATGTTCGATAAGAAGTATGGAAATCTTATTGTTCTTTCTTATATGAAGAATCATTTCGTCCAGTTCTTTTGTTTCCTGGGGGTTCATTCCGGCTGCCGGTTCATCAAGGAGCAGGAGGAATGGGTCTGTCGCCATTGCTCTGGCAATCTCAAGACGCCTCTGGGCTCCGTAGGGAAGATTCTTGGCAAACTCGTTGGCGTAATCGGTAAGACCGATCTCTTCAAGGATCTCATAACTGTCGTCAACAACCTTTTTCTCTTCAGCCACAGTTGCCTTGGTTCTGAAAATAGCTCCCAGAAGGCCGGCGGAGAGTCTGCAGTGACGCCCTATCATTACGTTTTCAAGAACTGTCATGTTTTGGAAAAGACGAATATTCTGAAACGTTCTTGCCAGACCCTTCTCGGTAACAACATTAGGTTTCAGACCGTTTATCCGTTCCGTTTTTTCACCCTCCGGGGCAATGTATATATCGCCTCCTGTAGGTTTGTAAACACCGGTTATACAGTTGAAGAACGTCGTTTTTCCAGCTCCGTTGGGTCCGATAAGAGCAACAATCTCTCCCTCATTTACCTGGAAGTTAATGTTGTCAACAGCTCTCAGTCCCCCGAAATCCATGGTGAGGTTTTTTGTTTCAAGTATAGGCGCCATTACTCAGCCTCCCCTGTTTTATCTTTATCAATTCTGTATACCTTACGGACGTTGGTAACAATACCGCCGGGTCTGAACACCATCATTAGAACAAGAATTGCTCCGAAAAGCAGCATCCTGTACTGTGAAAAAGCTCTCAGATATTCGGGCAGCAGGATAAGAATCCCGGCCCCGACAACAACACCAAAGATTGAGCCCATACCGCCGATAACAACGATACAAAGAATTATAACCGATTCCCACAGAGTAAAACTTGCAGGGTTGATAAAGGTTGTCTTTGCTGCAAAAACTACTCCTATCATACCGGCCCAGAATGCTCCAATGGCAAAGGTCATTACCTTTGTTTTTGTTATGTTGATACCCATTGACTGGCTGGCAATTTCATCCTCTCTCATGGCGATCCAGGCCCTGCCCATCCGCGAGTTCTCAAGACGCCGGACAATAAATATGGTAAAAACCACCAGTGCAACCATAATAAAATAGATGAATACACTTGCCTGCTGCAGTTTAAAATGAATACCGAACAGGGTGGGGCGCGGGATGTTTGCAATACCGCTGGGGCCGAAGGAGAAATCGTTCCAGTTTTCAAGAATAATTCTTACAATCTCTCCAAAACCAAGGGTTACAATTGCAAGATAATCTCCCCGGAGTCTGAGAACGGGAATTGCAATAAGAATCCCCAGAATAGTGGCAAGTCCAGCACCAATCGGCAGGCTGACCCAGAATCCGATACCGAAATGAACGTGCAGTAATGCATAGGTATAGGCACCGACTGCATAGAAGGCTGCATAACCGAGATGCAGCAGTCCCCCCAGCCCGACAACGATGTTAAGACCGAGACCGAGTACAACATACATAAGTGCCGTCGTCATAATACCTGTCTGGTACATGGATGTCGCAAAGGGATACGCAACCACCAATACTATCACTGCTGCTAATGCGCCTCTTTTCAGCCGTGGATTCTTTTCTCCCAGTTCCCGCAGTTTCTGCTGGAGCGAAATTTTCGATTCATTTCCTGCCTGGAGACTTTTTCTCTCCATCATATACCGCCATAACGTCGAAAGAATAAAACTTCCTACAGCTATAACCGCAAGGTATCCCCAGCGCCAGATGACGGTATTTTCAATGGTATTTACCTTTATTACCATGATCGGGAAGGTGAGAATCATGAACCATAGAGTCATGACCAGTGATTTCTTTATCTCTTTAAGACTGAAGTATTTCATTAAATTTGACATGCCGTTACCTCCCCTTAAACCTTGTCATTCTGGGATCTTCCGAGGATTCCCGAAGGCCGGAAAATCAGAATAATCAGCAGAAAGATAAAAGCGAATACATCTTCATAATCACTGGAGACATATCCGGTTCCAAAACTTTCAGTCCACCCAAGGACAAAACTCCCCAGTACCGCTCCGGGGATACTGCCGATCCCTCCAAGAACAGCAGCAACAAAGGCCTTGATACCGGCAATAAAGCCGATATAGTAGTTCAGCTGTCCTGTGTGGGAGCTGATTAATACCCCGCCGATAGCTGCGGTAGCGGAACCGATAATAAACGTTATGGTAATGACCCTGTTTATGTTGATCCCCAGGAGTTGAGCCATTTTTGCATCCTGGGAAGTTGCTCTCATCGCTTTGCCGGTTCTGGTGAATTTAATCAGTATGGTGAGCAGAATCATAACAACAGCTGTTGTAACAAGAATAACAAGCTGAGTTGAGCTTAATATTTTCTCTATTGGTTTTAAAAACTTGAAATCCGGAATCAGTGCCGGAAAGGGCAGAAAGTCCGGAGTCTGTGCTAAAAGAACGTAGTTCTGAAGAAACATGGACATACCGATTGCACTAATGAGTGCAGAGAGTCTCGGTGCCTGCCTGAGTGGTTTGTAGGCAATCTTTTCCATTGTAGCGCCGTAGGCTGCAGAAAAGAATATTGCCAGAACACCGGATATTACAAGGATCAGTATAGAATTCATCCCGGTAAATCCGAGAACGGAAGAAATAATCAAGGCGGTAAAAGCGCCAATCATGTATATTTCACCATGAGCAAAGTTTATCAGCTTGATTATACCGTATACCATGGTGTATCCCAGGGCAATTAATGCATAAATACTTCCCCGTGTCATTCCTCCAAGGAAGAGTTCAAAAAAGTATGAAAGGTCCATAAGTTATGGCTCCCCTTAACAATAAGTATATAAAATGAAAGAAAAAGAGCAGCATCCGTTAAAAGGATGCTGCCCCATTATGGAAATGCTATTTAAGCTCTACGTATACTCCGTTCTGTACCTGGTACATTGCGAAACCTACACCAATTGCGTCACCTCTATCATCAAATTTGATTTTCCCAAGAGGCGTATCAACAAGACTGGTTCTCAGTGCGTTGGTAACAGCATCGTAGTCGGTAGATCCGGCAACCTTAATTGCGTTAATCATAGCAAGAGTAGCAGCAACTGCGTTCTGGTAGAAAGGTCCGGGATCTTCGCCGAACTTGTCCTGATGTGCTTTTTCATATTTCTTTGCAAGAGGATTTGCTGCTGTATCTTTAGGTCCTGAAGCGTAAACGCCTTCTGCGTATTCGCCTGCAACCTTGATAAAGGTGTCGTCTTTAACACCGTCATCGGATACGAAAACAACATCCATCTTTCTCTTTTTCATCTGTCCGACAATCTTGGAAGCTTCAGGATGATACCCGCCGAATATTACAGCCTGGGCTCCTGAGCTCTTGATTTTGTTGATTACAGCAGAATAGTCAACAGCACCTGGGGTAATACCTTCGAAAAGGACAACCTCTGCTCTTGAATCAGCTTCAAGGAAAGATTTTGCAAACTCTGCAAGACCCTTACCGTAATCGCCCTTGTCATGAAGAACAGCGATCTTTGTCAGGCCCAGAGTATCAAGAACAAAGTCTACTTCTGTTCTGGCCTGGGCATCGTCAGAAGCAATTGTTCTGAAAAAGTTGGGGTAGTCACCGCTCTGGGTAAGAGCAGGGTTTGTAGCAGAAGGGGAAATGGCTGGAATCTTTGATTCATTGTATGTTCCCATTGCTGCTTTTGTTGCTCCCGAGCAGATGTGGCCGATAACACCTACAACACCCTCGCCGACAAGCTTTGACGCGGTATTTGTTGCAACTTCCGGTTTACAGACATCATCTTCAACAACAAGTTCAATCTGTCTTCCGAGAACACCGCCTGCAGCATTAACTTCGTCTACTACAATCTGGGCAGCTTTTGCTGTCGGGATACCGTACGATGCAAGGTCTCCTGACTGGGGACCGGCAACTCCGATTTTAATTGGTCCGGCATTTTTCTTGGCACAGCCTGTTATGACAAACACAGACAGAACAAGTACCAAAGCAATAATGATAGCTTTTTTCATTACCTTCTCCTTTTCTAGTTAGTAATATGCAAAACAGAATATACTCCGGAGCTAAAATAATCAAGAGAAAATTAAATATGGGAAAGAAATAAGGCGTTTTTACTGTTTTGATTGGACATTTTCCTTAAAAGTTAGTAGTTTAGTTGGGATTAAAACACCGGAGGTATAAAGTGGCAGTAAAAAGCGAAGAGATACTTAATGCATTACGGGTTATAATAGACCCTGATTTTCATAAAGATATTGTGTCCCTGGGATTTGTAAAGAATATTAAAATAGACGGAGCTGAGGTCTCATTTGATATAGAACTTACAACCCCTGCCTGTCCGATCAAGAACGAGTTTCAGAAAAATGCCGAAGAAGCGGTGCTGGCTCTTGAAGGAGTTGACAAGGTAAAGGTCACTATGACGGCCAGGGAAGTGAAAAAAGATGACAAAAATAAGGGCGGCCTTGAGCATGTCAACAACATCCTGGCAATTGCTTCTTGTAAAGGAGGTGTCGGCAAGTCTACCGTTGCAGCCAACGTAGCCAGAGAGCTTGCTTCCAGAGGTTTCAAAATAGGACTTCTTGATGCTGATATATTCGGCCCCTCAGTTCCCACACTGTTCAATATTCACAAACCTGATGTACGCGCGGACGAGGAAAAGAGGATAATCCCTATAGAGAAAAACGGCATGAAAATCATGTCCTTCGGGTTCTTTCTTGGAGACAGCCCCGCAATACTCAGGGGACCTATTGTTTCGGGGTACATCCAGCAGCTTTTAACCGGTGTCCTGTGGGGAGAACTTGATTACCTGATAATTGATATGCCCCCCGGGACAGGAGATATTCAGCTTACCATGACACAGACCATCCAGCTGAACGGAGCGGTAATGGTTACAACACGGCAGGCACTTTCCCTGGTTGATGTGGCAAAGGGAATAGAGATGTTTGAAAAGGTAAACGTTCCCATGCTCGGCGTTGTAGAGAACATGTCCTACTTCGACTGCGACGGATGCGGAAAGCGCCACTACCTGTTCGGCGGTGACGAAGACAACATTGTAACCAAAAAGTACGGGCTTGAGACTCTTATGCAGATTCCGATAAAAGCGAACAGCGGAATTACCGGTCACATTGACAGGGATTTCAAAGATCCCGATGTCGTAACCATGGTTGATAACATAGTGAGGGCAATCGGGAAGAACGCCTTTCACAAAAATACAACCCCACAGTTTTCTTACGACGATGAAAAAATATCCTTTACCTGGCCCGATGGAACCAAGTCAGAGGTATCGAACTTTGATCTCCGTGCTGACTGCGGCTGTGCTGTGTGTGTTGATGAATACACCGGCGAAAAGCTTTTAAATCGCAATGACATCCGGAAGGATATTAAACCTACCGAGATTATCCCCCTTGGAAACTATGCATTAAAGATTGTATGGAACGACGGCCATAACTCAGGAATCTACCCGTACAAGCAGATTCACTCTCTGGAGAAAAAGCTCTAGAAAGAAAGTATACGGGGGAAAGTCTTCCCCCCGCTGCAGCTCCTCCCGGCCCATACGGCCGGGTCCGCTCCCCTTATTTCCCGGCTCGCTCACGCTCCGCCGGAAGGGGAGCAGGAGCTTCCGCTCCCCCTTCTTTCCAGGAAATTTTTACAAAGCTTTCTTGTATAACAAGGTTCTCGGCAAGATTTTGTTTCCATCGAAAAATTGGAAGAGATAAAACTGGAGAAATATTTAAGGTCTAAAAGAATTATCGATAGTACCAGGTTATAAAAATTTTAAAACATATAAAATACTTGCAGAATATACGATATAGACGTATAATATAACCATGAAAACCCTATTATACCAATATAATCCTTGGTGGGACGATGGGTACAGCGATAAAAACTTTGTAGACCGTCCCGCGTATACAGAACGTTTAAAAGAAGAAATTACAAAAAGACAAATTGTTTTTTTGACAGGCCTGCGTCGAGTTGGAAAAACAACTCTCATGAAAATAATTATTGCTGAACTGCTAAAAAAAGGAATAAAGAAAGAAAATATCTTATATGTAAGCCTTGATGATTATCTATTACTGCAAAAGAATATTTTTGAAATTCTGGGAGAATACAGAAAAATACATAAATTAAGAACTGAAGAAAAAATTTTTCTATTTTTGGATGAAGTGACATATCAAAATGATTACCACAGACAGCTCAAGAATCTTTATGATAAAGAAAATATTAAAATATATGCAACATCGTCATCAAGTTCCCTACTAAAAGATAAAAAAGCTTTTCTTACCGGAAGATCAAGAACAATTGAAATAAAGCCTTTAAGTTTTGATGAGTATAAGAAATTTAAAAGGATTGAAATTAAAAATAGAGATAGTATCTTAAATGAATCATATTTTGAAGATTACATAAAAGAAGGCGGTTTACCAGAAAATGTCATTGAACCGAACCGAGAATACTTAATGAATCTTATTGATGATATAATCCAAAAAGACATAACTGCGTACCATGGAATAAAGAATCATCAACGAATGAGAGACTACTATACCCTGCTAATGGAAAGAAGTGGAAAGCAGTTGAGCATAAATAAAATAGCAAATATATTACATATATCCCCTGATACTGCCAGAAGATATTTACTCTATTTTGAAGAAACGTATCTTATTTATCTGCTTCCGAGGTGGGGGAAAACAAATGAAAAATTACTGTCCCCTAAAAAAATATATGCATGTGATCTTGGAATAAAATATTTGTTTACAGGTGGAAGAGATTATGGGAGCTACTTTGAAAACTATTTATATTTGTTTTTAAGGAACAACAATAGGAGCATATATTACATTTATGAGGATGGAATAGAGATTGACTTCTATACATCAGAAGGTATTTTAATTGAATCAAAATATAATTCTGAATTAACAGAAAAGCAGCATAAATTATTTGATAGTTTTCAGACGGACAAAAAGATGGTTATTGATTCTGTTGATAAGTTAGATATCTTAAACGAGATTTAATTAACCGTTCCCCGCTCTTGATTTTGTTTGAAATACTCTCTATTCTTTCATCTACCATGAAGATTACACGGTTATATACAGATAAAACAGGGGAAACCCATTTTGAAGATATTTCTGTTCCTTTGAGTGACAGCGGACCCATCGGGAGTCTCTCGGAGATTCTCCCTGTCAACGGGATGATGCTCCGGGAAAATCCGGGGGACTATTTCTATGACTGGCATCCGGCTCCGCGAAAACAGTATATTGTTATGCTGGAAGGGATGCTGGTAGTGGAGGCAAGCGACGGGGAGCAGAGGAGTTTCCCTCCGGGATCGATTCTCCTGGTAGAGGATACTACCGGGAAGGGGCATAAGTCATGGGTTCCTGATGGGAAACCGAGGAAATCTCTGTTTATTACCGTCCAGGACGCTTAGCTGATGAGAATTACCCTGCCGCTGCTGCTTGCTACAAGATTCAGTGATTTGACCCCGAAGGATGTCGTTACCTACGCGCTTTTAGGATCTTTTTTAATTCTTTTTGCGGTTTACTACCGAAAAAGAGCTCAGGGAACCAGTCTAAGTGTCGTTCAGCACCGTCATGACTATGTGAAAGCTCATCCGGATCTGGATAAGGAGATCTACCGCGCAATAGAAAAGGGGGAGCTCCTGAAGGGTATGAGCGGTGCTGAGGTGACTGCCGCTATCGGCTCTCCGAGGAGGGTACAGGTTTTGCGTACCCATCCGGTTCAAAATGAGATATGGATCTACCAAAACGGGATCTATGCAGCCATGGAAGAAGGTGTCCTTCAGAAATGGGATATACGCAAGAAACTTATACATTTGAGGTAATCATGATCAATTTTACATTCAGCGGAGTAACCCGCAGTGAACTGCTCATATATACTGGATCTGCACTGTTTTTTATCTATTTTTTCTTCCGGTACAGTAAGCGGGAAAAGATAGAGAAAGCAGCTGCTGCAGAGGAACGGAAGCGTTATGTTGAGGCGCATCCCGATTTTCCTGAAAATATAAAAGACGCTCTCCTGGAAGGGACTGTCGCTGAAGGTATGACAGAGGAACAGCTTTATGCGAGTGTCGGATATCCTAAACGGAAAAAGATACTTACAGCTCCGCCTGCTTCCAATGAGGTATTTTTATATCAGGATAAAGTTGTTTACATGCATATGGGCATTGTCCAGAGATGGAAGAACCACAAAAGGATCCTGGGTATTTAAACAACAATATTTACCGGGTTACCTTCAAGAAAAGCAGTGATATCGGTTTCTATTATTTCTAGCCGCCTGATAAAAGCTTCTTCTGTGGCAAAAGCAATATGAGGGGTTAGAATAACATTATCCAGCGAAAGGAAGGGATTGTCTGAAGGTAGCGGGGGTTCAGTGTCAAATACATCAAGTGCTGCCCCAGCAATCCTTTTTTCCCTTAGAGCCGCGGCGAGGTCTTCTGAGTTGATAACCGGTCCCCGGGCGCAGTTTACTATGCAGGCACTATCCTTCATAAGATTTATTTTTCCGGCATCAATCAATCCCTTTGTTTCACCAGTAAGAGGAACATGCAGGGTAACGATATCACTCTCTTTTAGGAGTGTATCCAGACTGGTGTAGGTAACGCCATAGGTACGTGCTTCATCTTTTTCAGAACGGCTGTAGGCAACCAGGTTTACATCGAATGAGGAAAGAAGTTTGGCGACTCTCAGTCCAATAGCTCCAGTACCTATTATTCCAATGGTTTTACCGGCAATATCAAATCCCTGGAAACCTGTCCGTGTTCCACCCTTCCGTGCAGCTGGATCAAGTTTTGTAATATTCCTCATAAGGTCAATAATAAACCCGACTGTTAATTCTGCAACACTGATACTTGAATATCCCGAAGCATTACAAACGGTTATTCCTTTTTCTCTACAGGCATCAAGTGCAATATGATCCGTCCCCGTAAACGCAACAGCCAGCATTTTTAAACCGGGCAGTGCATTAACAACACTGTCCGGAAAAGGCAGATTTGCAATAACCACAATGTCAGCTCCGCTGCATCTTTTGACAATCTCATTTGGATCTTCCGTTCTGTCCCGGTATACTTTAACAGTGTGGCCTCTCTCTTTAAAACTTAGTTGAAACTGATTCATTGCTGATTGTGAAACCCCGAGTGGTTCAATTACGTGTATATTCATCTCTATATTCCTTTGTACCGGTTATCTATACCGTAATTTTTAAACCATTATCTGAGTAGTTTCAAGGCTAATCATAGTTAGAATCAGTATTCATTTCACATACAGGGATAAAGTCAGGTCTGTTAGCATCTTTGGTTTTTCCGGGAGACAGCAATTTCTTTGTCATACAGACCATCCAGTTCCAGTGGAGTATCAAGTGGGCTGCAACTCCAGCACTCATTACCAGCGAACTCCATATATGTATATTTACCCACATTTCATGTATGTAATACAGAGGATTCCTTCCTCCTTGATATCCTCCCGATTCATTAAACAATAAGATTATCCCGGTTATACAAGATACGAGAAACCCTAACCCTGTTAAAATATCAATTATATAGTTAAGTGTTGTTTTTTTTATTTTCATTTCATTCTCCTTATGGAGGATAATGTAATTCCAAAGTGTAAAGTAGATATGAATTAAATATAGGTATTCTGTAAAGATTTTAAATAATGATACATAAAGGTCTTGTGCCAATAAAAAGGCTGTCCGTTTTAAACGGACAGCCTTTGTCATCTATTCTACAGGGACAATGTTATATTCACCGAAAGAGTGGTCCTTCCATCTGACCTTTGTAGGGACAACCTCCACATGTACAAGTTTGGGGTCATTCTCATCAGAAAACAATCCCTTTGCTCCGGGATGCAGTTCAAGAAGTTTTCTTTTCTTTTCTGCACCCCCGCTCATATCGGCAATCCCCTCAACCCGGAGATGGGTACCGTTCTTGTCAACCCAGCAAAGCTCAACCCTGCCATTGTCGGCAAGTTCTTTAACCTTGCCGCTTATGTGTATGGTGGTACACCAGAATTTAAAGTCATCTGTAATAACAAACTTCATGGGCCGTACCCTCGGCTGTCCGTTTACAGAGGTGGCCATCTGGCAGTAACCCGCACTCTTTACAATTTCCCGTACTTTTTCTTTTCCCTCCGGCATTGATGTCTCCTTATAACGGCATGTTTCCGTGTTTTTTCTCAGGTCTGGTTTCCTGCTTGTTAAAGTACATTTCAAGAGACTTGTATAGCACTTTTCGTGTTTCAGCAGGATCAATAACCTCATCGACATAACCGTATCCGGCAGCGATAAACGGGTTCATAACCTGAACTTTGAACTCTTCAATTTTTTCTGCTCTTTTCTGTGCTGGATCTTCGGCTGCAGCAATATCTTTTCTGAATATTACGTTGGCAGCTCCTTCGGCTCCCATAACTGCAATCTCGGCGGAGGGATAAGCGAGTACTCTGTCATATCCAAGACTCTTCGATGCCATTGCTATAAAGGCACCACCGTATCCCTTCCGCACTATCAGAGCCAGTTTTGGCACTGTAGCTTCTGCAATAGCAAACAGGAGTTTTGCACCATGCCGGATAATTCCGCCGTGTTCCTGTGCAGTTCCAGGGAGAAATCCCGGTACATCTACCAGAGATACAACGGGAATATTAAAAGAATCACAAAACCTGACAAACCGTGCAGCCTTGTCAGCTGCGTTTATGTCAAGAACTGCTGCCATCATTTTGGGCTGGTTTGCCATCAATCCAACGGTATGTCCATTGAGTTTTGCAAAGCCGATAACAATATTTTGTGCAAAATCAGCCTGGACTTCGATAAAAGAACCTGCATCGAAGACCGAATTAATAAGTGTTCGTATGTCATATGGTTTCCTGGGGTTTTCAGGAAGCAGATCACTCAGTTCGGGAGTAGGCCGGTCAACGGGATCATCGCAGGGGGAAACGGGAGGCATCTCTTTGTTGTTCGACGGAAGATAGCTCAGCAGTCTCCGTGTAAAAGCCAGACATTCCTGTTCCGAACTGAACCGGAAGTGGGCATTTCCGCTTTTAAAAGTGTGAGCCTTGGCCCCTCCGAGATCCTCGTGTGATATCTCCTCACCGGTAACTGCTTTTATTACGTCCGGACCGGTAATATACATATTGCTCACTTTATCCACCATCATGATAAAGTCGGTGATCGCAGGTGAGTACACTGCACCGCCGGCACATGGTCCCAGAATTATGGATATCTGGGGAATTACACCGGAACTTAAGGTGTTTGCCCTGAAAATCTTCGCATACCCGTCGAGAGAAAGAGTCCCTTCCTGAATACGCGCTCCGCCGGAATCATTTACCTGAATAAACGGAGATCCTGTTTTAAGTGCGTCCATCTGTGCATCTGATATTCTCAATGCATGCATTTCTCCGAGTGAACCTCCGAGTACTGTAAAGTCCTGAGAAGAAAGATAAACCTTCCTCCCGTTCACCTTGCCGCTGCCGCTGACAACACCATCTCCGGGAAACTTTTTTTTATCCATCCCGAAATCGTTGGATCGTGGTACCACGTAGGTATTCTGCTCGGTGAAAGAGTCCTGATCCACAAGCATGGATATTCTTTCCCGGGCTGTGTACTTGCCTCTATTGTGCTGAGCTTCAATTCTGGCATCACCGCCCCCCTTAAGGGTCCTCTCTCTGGTTTCTTCAAACCTTTTAAAAGCGTCTTCCTTTGTCATATTCCCTCTCATTAAACTGTAAATTTATGAAAAATAAAGTTCATGTTAACAGCCGAATTTATTTACGTCAAGAAGATTGAACAAGAATTAAGGAATAATAACGGGGACGAAAAAAATAAAAAAAAAGAAAAACTTTTTCTTGACAGATATCATAACCCGAATTACAATACTTCTTTCATTTTTAAATTCATAACAAGGAGAATATGTATGAAATCAGTAGTACCTGAGAAAGTATCTCAGGAAGAATTGAAAATTCCTGTATCGGAAATCGAATCCTGGCTTTCAGGCCCAAAAGTAGAGCTTCCTGAGTTTGAACCGGCTTATACAGAAACCAGAGACGGTAAGAAACTCGTTATTAGAGCACTTAGAAAGGACGAAGCTCCTGCTCTGTTAAAGTTTTTGAAGAATTTTCTTGAAGTAGAAAGAGACTTTTACGACATCGTAGGTGTACGTGTTTACGCAGAGGTTCTTGGATGGCTGCGGAACAGATTGAAAGATTCCTATCATCTTGTTGGTTCAATTGACGGTGAACTTGCAGGATTTGCCAATGGAAGAAAGAGAGATGACAAAGTGCATATCTCCCTTCATTCAATGGCTTTCAAAAGAGGCGGCGGTGTAGGTGCAGCAATGTACTATGCTAAAGCACAGTATGCTTTTGAAGTACTCGGCGCTCAGGAATGGTGGTCAACTTTCGAATCCTACAACGGATGGAAGAGATACGGTCTTGGTGCAGCTCAGCCTTCATATCCATGGCCTGAATATCAGCATGAGCTCGGCGGTGCAGCAGTTTACTATATTAGAAGAGATTACTGGGACTCAACGGTTAAGGGTTACAACAAGCAGCTTGTTCACGGCGATCTTATCCGTCCTGTTCCTGCTGACCTGTTGAAGAAAGCAGAAAACCTGATCATTCCGGACAAACCGGACGTATAATAGATTCTGTTTATAAATACTCATTTTCCCCCGCGGCCGCGGGGGTTTTGTTTTTACGGGTGCAATTAAAAATCTGAATAAAAAACTTGTAAATTCCCCTCTTTGCGGGTACTATTTAACGTGCTTCATATAAAAATTTAGGGGAGGTAGTGGATGAAAACACTC
>JANTFL010000069.1 GCA_024763455.1 Sediminispirochaeta sp.
CCTGTAATCAAGGAAGACGATCTTCTAGGCGCCCTTGAAGCAGGTGAAATAGCAGCTGCGGGGCTTGATGTATTTGAGTTCGAGCCAAAGGTTACAGAAGGATTGAAGAAACTTGATAACGTTGTTGTTACGTCACACATCGGGTCAGCCACAAGGGAGGCCAGAGCGGCAATGTCGATAATGGCGGCACGTAATCTGCTGGCAATGATAAAGGGGGAAAGAGCGCCCCAGTGTATCAATCCTGAAGTTTATGATTAATAAATTATACTGAAGAGGGCAGTGCTTTATCCGGCTGCTCTCTTTTCTCTTTTAATGTCCCGAGGAGGACAGTTGCAGCTGATGTGAAGGCATGGGCTGCCGGCCGGTGATCGAAGGTAACAACAATACCCAGACCGCTGTTAACAGCCTCATGAATAAAGGTACTGGTAAGTTTCAGATAGATATCATCCCTGATAGAATTCTGACTGTCCATAAAGAGAAGGTTGTTGAGTTCAAAGGTTTTCGCAGCAACCTGAACCTGCCTCTTTATAAGAGGAAACAGGGTTTTTACAAGTTTCAGATACCGCTGCTTGTAAGCACTGTCTTCCTCAACCATTTTCCGGATTTGTGTATATCTGTCTCTCCTTTGTTCTCCATCTTTGCCCCCTTTTTGAGGGACAAAGCCGGTAATAAGGGAGGTCACCTTCTCCGACTGAAAGAGTTTGTACATGGAAAAGGTGAAGAGAAGCAGTCCTGCACTGTGTTTTAAGGTCTTGTTTGTACCTGCAGCAGCATTTACCTGCACCAGCAGGAGACTCAGTTCACGGTCCAGGGCTTTCCCGGGATCCACCGAAGCAGATACGGAGAAGAGGCGGGTGTCAGAGTCAAGGGAGGCTGTTTTCTGTTTCAGCAGCCGTTGTATTTTCAAAACCTGAGATCGAAGCTTGTTGGTTTTAAGACCGGTTATGTACTTTCTTAGTACTTTATCCTGTTCTTTACTTAAGAGCTCATTCTCTTTTGAACGTAATTTTTCCGGTGAGATTCCTGAAATTACAGCTATATAGCTCATTATGTTTGTAAGTGCATCATTTACATTCGTAATTGACGGATTCTTAAAAAAGTAAAACACAACAAGGGAGATCGTTTTTTTAGAGAAGAGATTTTGCAGTGCAACCGGTGCGATTATTTCGTTGTGAATCATATCAAGCAGATCTTCCATGTTGTGCAGAAGCTGCAGCATTATAAGAGGATCCCCGTTTAATAGATCCATGGATGAGTCATCCGGGACAAGAGCAAGATTTTTAAGGTGTAGAGATTCTCTGTCCAGCCTTTCATCTTCAGGCACATTTTTATTGTAGTTCCCAATAATATCAGTCGGATTGAAGTTTATATCCGGGAACCCCCTGAATTTATTGTGCCAGACAAGAAAATCGGAAAGGTGCAGATATTCACCGGCTTTTTTGATATATGACCCTGCGGCCACGTGAGAAATGGGGTCTGGATTTGTTACTATTATTTTTTTATCTGCCAGTGAAAGGAAGGAAAGATCTTCTTGAGCCATACCGGCCGGCAAGTCGTAAAGGATAATGTCATAGTTCTCTTGTATTTGGTCATTATATACCGAAGATACAAGCTCAAACAGTTTTTTAGTATCGTTGTTTTTAGTTTTTGAAAGCGGAAACAGCAGATCAAGATTTTTAAAAATCTCTATTGTGTAATGCTTCAAAGGCTGAGATTTATTCAGTTTATCTGCCAAAGTCTCAAAAAGAGGTTCAGGAATATCAAAGATTACCGCAACATCAGAAAGGGGATCAGCATCAATCAAAGCTGTTCTTAAACCCATGCGTGCATAAAATACAGCCAGGTTGGCAGCGGTAGTGGTTTTCCCAACCCCTCCCTTGCCAGATGCAATTGCTATCGAATAAGCCATAGAAACTCCTTTGAATATATGTATCATACTTTTTTGTCTCTGTACAGAATATGAGTTGTTGCAAGTTAAATGGTATGGTAAAATATGAGTTATGGTTACAAAAGAAAAAGTTTACAGTTTTAAACCTGAAAGTATCGAGAAACATGCACTATGGGTACGGGAGCGGTACCAGGATAAACCTGCCTTTGCAGCAGAGTATTTAACCAAATTACTTGAAGTCAATGAAATTAAGGGATCTGATAGTCCTTCTGTACAGAGGGTTAAAAAGATAATAGAGGATTTTGAAGATAAAGCTCTGGCAGCACTCTCTGACGGTTTGGAGAAATCGGATGATGAGGAGCCGGTTGATGCGCTGGAAAAAGCTTCCAGGGAAATATATTTCAGGAAGCAGATTGAGGAATTCTATCTTCCAAAACAGCTTGTCAACGCTATAATGGAAAATGGGGAAATCCCTGGAAAATCGGAGGAGAGTGTCATAGGGATAGGATTTCTGGATATTGCAGATTATACGTATCTTTCAAAATTCCTTACCCCGATGGAGAATCAGATTGTTCTTAACGGCCTTTACGCTGCATTCAGCTGGGTTCTTCAGCGGAGAGGGGGCTATCTGAACAAGATTGAAGGCGATAGTCTAATGTTTCATTTTGGGGGTAATATCGATCCGAACGTGAAGGACTTGACCCCGAAAGAAACTGAGGATTACATAGCGAGGGAACTTTTCTATACCTGTGTAGAGATGCAGAGAGTTGCTTTTCAGTTCAATGAAGCAAATAAAAGTTTTTTATACGGCAACAAGAATGATGATATACAAATCCAGATTGAAAAAGCCTTTGATATTATTAGTGCCATGAGAAACAGTGAGTTTTCCCAATCCATAAACGCTTTTTTCCAAATTCGGATAAGAATCGGGGCTAATATAGGAGAAGTTACCATGGGTAACTTTGGCCCCGAAGGGAGCAAGCAGTGGGATGTTATCGGGGTTCCGGTAATTAAAGCCAAAAGAATGGAAAGTACTGCTCCTATCGGAGGGTTTAGAATTTCAGAGGAACTCTACAATGTCCTTAAAGAAAACGGAATAGTTGATGACTATTATAAAAGATTCAAGAGGGAAGCACAGGCGCTGTTTGGATCTTTCAGCAACATAACCATGGATGAACTTTTCAAGTACAACAAAGTAACGTTGAAAGAAAAAAAAGGAGCTGAGTTCATAACCTACAGTATACAGGTAAACCCCGGGCTTCCTGAGGCTATCATGCGTCAGGTCGATCTTCTGCTAAATAGAGGGGAGGATGGCGCTGACAGAATAGTGAACCTTCTTCAGTATTATAGAGGAAACAAGTTTGTCATAGGCAAGATTGAGAGTGCTTTTAAGGAGCGGAATATTCAAATCAGAATGGGTGATATTTACAACTTTATTTTCCCTAAAAAGTATAAGGCTCTGGTAAAAGCTGCTCAGGGGAACAAGCGTCTCGTAGATAAAAATCTGGAGGGGAAATATTCCCTTTTTGATATCTTTGAACTCCTTGGATCACTGCAGGATACTTTGAAAATTGAGGCAGATATTAATGAGAAACCTGTGTTTAGCTTTGATTCTTACGAGGAGTATATGGATGCGCTGCGTAAGTGGGTCATACAGGAGAACTCAATTAAGGAGAAACGGGTCTACCAGCGTAACTATTTCTATAACTACGTTTTCCCAATGGTATTTTTAAGTATACGGACTTCAATTCTTGAATATCAGCACAAGGCCGGGGAATTAACGGAAGTTTAGGATTGTTTGTGTATCTTGATTGACGCAATTTTAGCGAACATCTTTTCCAGCCGTTTTGCCTCGGACCGGGACAGAAGGGAGCGGGCAAATATATCTCTGAAAAACCGTCCAACCTCTTCCTTCTCCTCCAGCTTGAAGAATTTGATTCTGTCAAGAGATTCTGTTATCACATCTGTCAGGTGATCCAGCTCTTTCCGGTCTATTGGTGTATACCTTCCAAACGGACCAGTGTAGGTAAAAAGAGAGTAGGTGATTATCTGCACAGCCTGAGCCAGGTTCAGGGATGGAAATAATTCTGAGGTCGGGATTCTAACTGCTGCATCGCACAAGGCAAGCTCTTTGTCAGTTAATCCGTCTGATTCCCTTCCAAACACAATGGACACGGTACCTTTACCCACCATTGCAGTTTTTTCTGCCATTTCCGAAGGAGACATTGAAAAGTATTTTCGAAACTTCCCTCTTCTGCGGGAAGCCCCAAAAGAGAGAACGCTCGTATTTAATGCATCCTCAAGTGTTTCGAATCTTTCAGCATTGATATAGATCTCCCGTGCATGAAGGGCCAGGGTAAAAACCCTGTTTTCGTCATACTCTCTGCTGCCTGCAATCGCAAGACGGGTTATCCCCATAGTCTTCATTGCACGGCAGACTGCTCCGATGTTTGCTCCGTCCTGTGGTTCGACAAGAACAATCTGCACCTGATTTAGAAAGCTGTTCACATTATCTCCGTGTAGGTGTTTAAATTAGTGTATAACCTTAAGCTCTTTGCCAATTCTCGTAAAAGCAGAAATTAATTTTTCAACATCTTCTTTCCTATGGATTGCTGAGAACTGAACCCTGATCCGCGCCATTCCTTTCGGCACAACCGGATAAGTAAATCCAATTACGTAAATACCCTCCTTAAGGAGCATGTCTGCCATCTTAACAGCAGTAGCCTCATCATAGAGCATTACCGGTACGATTGCAGTATCGCCCTCAACTATCTTAAAACCGGCTTGTTTTACTGCACTTTTAAATATACGGGCATTTTCCAGCGGTGCATCAGTCAGGGATTGATTCGCTGACGTTAGCTCGATCGCCTTCAACACACCCCCCGCCACTGCCGGAGCAAGAGTGTTTGAGAACAGGTACGGACGGGATTTCTGCCTTAGAATTTCTATGATCTCTTTCCTGCCGGAAACACAGCCCCCCGATGCCCCGCCCAAAGCTTTACCAAATGTTGTGGTTATAATATCAACTTTTCCTTCAACTCCCCAGTATTCAGGAGTTCCCCGTCCGGATGCGCCTATATATCCTGTTGCATGACTATCGTCCACCATAACAAGTGCATCGTACTTTTCTGCAAGGATACAGATATTCTTAAGATCAGCAATGTCGCCGTCCATAGAAAAAACCCCGTCGGTCGCTATCAGCCTGTACCGTTTGTTTCCGTTATTCTTTAGTATCCGTTCAAGATCTTCCATATCAGAATGTGCATACCGCTCTCTTCCGGCTTTACATAACCTTATACCGTCTATTATTGAGGCATGGTTAAGGGTATCGGAAATGATAACATCCTCAGTGCTGAGCAGCGGTTCAAACAACCCTCCGTTAGCATCAAATGCTGATGAAAACAGAATAGTGTCTTCTGTCCCCAGAAATCTGGAAACTTCCCGTTCCAGTTTTTTATGCAGAGTTTGTGTCCCGCAAATAAACCGTACGGAAGAAAGTCCGAATCCGTATTCATCCATGGCTTTTTTTGCTGCCTCAATTACTTCCCGGTTATCTGCAAGCCCGAGGTAATTGTTGGAGCAGAAGTTGAGTACTTGACCGTTTAAATCTGTCTCTATGAGAGAGGCTTGGGGAGTTTTTATAATTCTTTCTTCTTTGTACGTTCCCTGCTGTTTGAGATTGGATACAGTTTCCCTGATAGCATCTTTCATTATTGAAAACATTTTTATCCTCCACTGACAGGTAGAGTATAAAAGAGAAAAAGCTGAGAGTCAAATTAAGTTGTTTCATAAAGCATGCAAAAGGGGTATAAAAACAGGCGGAAGAAGTATCTCTTCCACCTGTAAACTACATGAGTATTCAGGCTTGGTCCTGCTCTTTAATCAGGCAGAGCCATTCTGCTTCCATCGCCATTTCATCACCAACGTAACCTTTGCCACGTTGTTTCAGCATGGTTTTGGACACTCGAACATTCTCGATTTCATACCGGACTTCTTCGTTTGGACGGACCTGTCTTCTGAACTTTACCTTATCTACTGTGGCAAGGAAAAATATTACATTTCCGACAATACCGAGCTCACCTATCCCTGCACCACCTGTTTGGGCCATGGATTCAATAAGAATAACCCCGGGCACAACCGGATAATCAGGGAAATGGCCAGCGAAGAAAAACTCTTCATCTGTAAAGGTTTTCCGTCCTACAATTTTTTCTTCGCTTACTTCATCTAGTACATCCACGAATAGAAACGGTTTTCTGTGAGGAATTAAATCTGTTATTTTTTTCATTTTGCATACTCTCTTATTGCTAATACTGCGTTATGTCCTCCGAAACCAAGGGAGTTTGAAAGCACTGTTTTTATTTCTCCTTCTATTCCTTTATTGGGAACGTAATCGAGATCACAGCCTTCACCCGGAGTGTTATGATTGATTGTGGGAGGAAAGAAATTATTTTGTATCGCCAAAATACTGATGATTGCCTCTAAAGCGCCTGCGGCACCAACAAGATGTCCGGTCATTGATTTTGTTGAAGACACCTTTATTTTATAAGCATGTTCACCAAGTGCTGTTTTTATGGCATTTGTCTCAATTGGGTCATTTGTCGGTGTAGAAGTCCCATGAGCGTTGACATAATCAACGTCATCCGGTTTTAAGCCGGCATCATTCAATGCCAGTGTCATTGCACGGGCAGCACCCCTGCCGTCCGGTGTTGGTGCAGTCAAATGAAAAGCATCAGCGGTGGAACCGTATCCGGCTATTTCTGCAAGTATAACTGCTCCCCGATTCTCAGCATGCTGAAGTTCTTCAAGAACAAGTATCCCGGCACCTTCCGCAATGATAAAACCATCTCTGGACGCATCAAACGGCCGGCACGCTGTTTCAGGAGCTTCGTTGTAACTGGTACTGAGTGCTTTAAGTACACAAAATCCGCCAACTCCCATCTCGTTCAGGCCTCCTTCAGTTCCTCCGGCAACCATCACATCATTCTGGCCGTATCTGATTGCATTGGCAGCCTGACCAATGGCGTCTGTCCCGGATGCGCAGGCCGTATTTATTGAAAAGGCTGAACCTGTTATGCCGGTATGAATAGCAATATTTCCGGCTCCTTCGTTTGAAAGGATTTTCGGGACTGTCATCGGCGGTATTCTTCCTGTCCCTTTGTCAAACATGATCTTAAAAGCATCCTGCAGAACTTCAAATCCCCCAATACCATTGCCAAGTATTATACCAGCTCTCTCTGCATTAAAGTTGTCAGAAGTAAGCCCTGCCATTTTCATCGCCTGGAGTGCAGAAACTACAGCGTACTGTGAAAACAGAGCCATTTTACGGCTCTCTTTTTTATCCATAAACAGAGCAGGGTTGAAGTTTTTTACTTCTCCTGCAATCTGTGAAGGCAGTTCAGAAGGATCAAAGCGGGTAATTCTTCCAATGCCTGATTTACCATGAGTGATTCCATCCCAAAGTTCATCTACATTATTACCAAGAGGATTGACGGTACCAATTCCTGTTACGACAACTCTTCTTTTCATTCTATCCTCCATTGTAAAATTACATTGTCATGCCGCCGTCTACGGCAAGTACCTGTCCCGTAATATAGGCGCTGTTGTCCGATGCAAGAAAGAACACAGCGTCTGCAATCTCTTCCGGTTTACCAGTTCTTTTCGCCGGGATCACTTCAGCAAGAGCCTCTTTTGCCTTTTCTCCAAGCTTCTCAGTCATACTGGTGTCTATAAATCCAGGAGCAACTGCGTTAACCCTGACTCCTCTCGAGGCAACCTCTTTTGCCAGACTCTTGGTCAAGCCGATAAGACCCGCTTTTGAGGCTGAATAATTGGTCTGGCCTGCATTTCCCATAATTCCAACAACACTTGAAATATTGATAATTGAGCCTGACTTCTGTTTAATCATAGTCCGTGCAAAACCCCTGCAGAGCAGAAAAGCTGATTTCAGATTCGTGTTGAGAACATCATCCCACTCTTCATCCTTCATTCTGAATATAAGACCGTCTTTGGTAATCCCAGCATTGTTTACAAGAATGTCTATAGAGGCGGCTTCTTCAAGAATCTGCTTGACAGCATTTTCAATATCTGCCGGGTTTGATAGATCACTCTTAATCCATGTGAAGAATGCTCCTTGTTCTTCGGCTTTGCTGGAGAACTCACCGTAAAGCGCTCCTTCACTTCTGCTTAAAGAGAATACATTGGCTCCCTCTTCGATGAATTTTTTTACAATTGCTTCCCCTATTCCACGGGAGCCTCCGGTTACAATTGCTGTTTTGCCTTTTAAACTCATTTCAGTTCTCCTGCGGCGGTATCAATAGCCTCTTTTTTATCTGTGGGATAACAGGGTATATCTGACTTAATGTTCTTCCATAACCCGCTCAAGACTTTACCGGGACCTACTTCAATACATGCTTCAAAACCGTCGGAAACAATGTTGTTTTGGATATCAACCCATTTAACCGGGGAAACAATCTGAAGAGCTGAAAGTTTTCTTGCCTCTTCGCCTTCTTTAACTATAGTGCCGGTTACGTTTGAATACAGCGGTTTTGCGGGATCTTTAAAATCCAGAGAAGATAGATACTCTCCAAAAGCTCTCTTCGCCTCTTCCAAAAGGGGAGTGTGGAAAGGTCCTGATACCTTAAGAGGGATAACCCGTCTCGCTCCTGCTTCTTTTAATGCCTTGGCAGCCCACTCGATACCTGCAGCAGTACCGGATACTACTGTCTGGACAGGTGAGTTATAGTTTGCCGGGAATACATCTTCCCGTCCTGCTACTGCCTTTTCAACATCCTGAGAACCCATGCCAATAACAGCAGCCATTCCGCATCCATCGGCCAGGGCCGGGCTGGTTGCAGCAACTTTTGCCATTATTTCTCCTCTTTCTATTACCAGCGGAAGAACCTGCTCTTCGGTCAGTATCCCGGTATCAACCATTGCAGAGAATTCACCAAGTGAGAATCCTGCAGCTCCCCCGGAAGTAATCCCGAGGTCTTCAAGATATCTCCGTATTGCCAGATTGATCAGGGTAATTGCGACCTGTGTATTTTCAGTTTTTTTAAGGTCTTCAACGGTACCTTCGAATAAAAGTGCTTTCAGGTCTCTTCCGGTAACGTTATCCGCTTTTTCAAATAAATCCTTTACATTTTGGGATGCTTCGTAAAGATCCTTTCCCATGCCCGGATACTGTGCGCCCTGACCCGGAAATAAAAAACAATTTTTCATATTATTTATCCTTATCCTTCATAATTTTGTATTTTCAGTACTTTTCGGTTGCGAGCCGAAAAGCACTAAAAAGAAAACTACACTATTACCACCTGATAATTGCTCCGCCATAGGTTAAACCTGCTCCGAAACCTGTCAGAAGGAGGGTATCACCTCTTTTCAGTTCACCTTTCTCGTAAAGGTCGTTAAGTGCCAGAGGGATAGAAGCTGATGATGTATTTGCATATTCTTCAAGGTTAAGAAAAAACTTGTCCATGGAAAGCTTGAGTCTTTTTGCTGCAGCCTGGAGAATCCTTTCATTTGCCTGGTGAGGAACGATCCATTTTATATCATCAATCGTAAGATTGTTTCTTTCCATCAGTGACGAAATAAGCTGGGTGTTGACTTTTACGGCAAACTTATAAACAGCCTGGCCGTCCATGTAGAGCGCTGTATCTGCCCATTTAGTTTTTCCCTCTTCATAGGGATGGGCAACTCCTCCAACCTTTCGTTCAAGTGCATAAGAACCGGATCCATCGGCCTTAAGAATGGTATCATCAATTCCGCTGATGTCATTATTTGAAGCAGAAACCACAACAGCACCAGCTCCGTCCCCGAAAAGTACAGCAGTATTTCTGTCTTCCCAGTTTGCAATCTGTGTAAGCATCTCGGCACTAACCAGCAGAATGTTCTTCATATGGCCGCTTAGCAGGAAGTTTTTTGCCACTTCCAGACCGTAAACAAACCCTGTACATCCGGCTGTAAGGTCAAATGCTCCAGCATTGGAAGCTCCGAGTTTGTCCTGTACGATACATGCTGTTGCAGGAAAGCCTACATAGTCGGGAGTAGCGGTGGTAAGAATAATCATATCCAGCTCTTCCGGTTTCAATTCAGCTCTCTCAAGAGCCACTTCCGCAGCTTTTACTGCAATATCCGCAGTGTTCATGTTTTTATCCGCAATATGTCTCGATCCGATACCTGTATGGGATCTGATCCACTCGTCAGAAGTATCCATGGTTTTTGCCAGCTCATCGTTTGTTACTCTTTTCTCAGGTATGTACGTACCTATTGATTTAATATATGCGTTCATAATTCCTCCTTAGGGAAAATTTCTTGTAAATAGAAAACATTGTTACTGTATCTATGTCAAGGCAAGAAAAAGAAATATCTTTCAAAAAAAAGCTTTTTAAATAAAAGGTATGAAAAGGTGAATATTTTTGATATTTGTCGGTTGACGACCGATAAATATGATGGTAAAATACGTAAGGTTGGTGTATTAATTTCTATTTCCTTGCAAATAATCGTTTTAAATAGTAACTTTACCCATGAATCAAAAGGTGGTAGGATACCCTATGAAAGCGTATAATATTCAGACTGTTCTCCTGGGGTTCATTGCTCTGATACTTCTAGGTACTGTCCTGAAGCTTGCAGGGGCAATACTCATTCCTCTGGTCTTGGCATCAATTCTTTCTGTGGTTCTTGGTCCCATGATAAACAGGCTTGATAAATGGCACTTTCCCAGACCAATTGCAGTCCTGGTTGTTATCATTTTTCTTTCCGGTATTGTATTTCTGATAACCCTGTTCGTTCAGGCCAGTATAAACTCCTTTATTACCGAGTATCCCAAATATGCCGAGCGGTTCGGTATTCTGAATAGCAAGATAATTCAACTCTCCGAAAGCAGACTTGGCGTTTCTTTGGATTATTTCAAAGATTTTAACTGGGCAGAACGTCTTATTCCCCACCTGGTATCAATTTCGAGCTCTATTATGAGTTTTGCAGGGAAAGTTCTTCTTATTATGATCTTTCTTATCTTTATGCTTTTGGAAAATCCTTTTTCAAAAAAGAAGCTGGCCCTGGCCTTTGACGCCAAAACAGGCTTACGTCTTGCCCGGATGCTGCACAAGATAAACCAGCAAATTGCACGGTATCTAAACTTAAAATTTTTTATCAGTGCAGCTACCGGTATTCTGGTATGGATTTCACTTAAGATAATTGGACTCGATTTTGCATTGATGTGGGGAGTGCTTGCTTTTTTACTGAATTTCATTCCCAGCATCGGTTCTGCAATTGTTCTTTTTGTGACAATACTAATGAGTTTTATTCAGTTTTACCCCTCTCCGGGTAAGATAGCTTCTGTTATAATTTCAATGAGTCTTATACAGCTTATAATAGGAAATTTTATTGATCCGCGGATGCAGGGTCACAGGCTTAATCTCAGCCCTTTGGTAATCCTTTTTTCCCTTATTTTCTGGGGCTGGATATGGGGTGTTGTCGGTATGTTTCTTGCTGTACCTATTACAGTAATTGTACAGATAATCTGTGAGAATGTTCCTTTTCTCCGTTCTGTAAGTGTTATCATGAGCAGCGGCAGAGATATAAGAGAAGCCAATGGACCTGAATCCGTACAATGATACACGATTTACTATTGTTAAAAATCGCTCCAGCCGTTATATTGACCTAAAATTATTGTATAAAAGGGTATATAGATATGACGGATAAGAGAATGCTCACCGGGGACAGACCCACTGGAAAACTGCATCTTGGACATTACGTGGGATCGCTGGCCAACAGGGTTAAGCTGCAGGATACCTACAACTGCTACTTTATTATTGCTGATCTGCATATGCTGACAACAAAACCATCAAGAGGCGATATTGAAAACATCTCCTCAAATGCACGGGAAATGGTTCTGGATTATCTTGCCTGCGGAATTGATCCGGCAAAATCGGTTATTTACCTCCAGTCTGCGGTACATGAAGTATATGAAATGAATCTTTTTTTTGAGATGCTGGTGACAGTCCCCCGGCTGCAAAGGGTGCCCAGTTTGAAAGAAATGGCTAAATCCGCAAATTTAAATGAGATGCCGTTAGGTCTTTTAGGGTACCCCGTTCTTCAGGCAGCAGATATCCTTATGCCGAGAGCACACCTCGTTCCTGTGGGGAAAGACAACGAAGCACATGTGGAACTTACCCGGGAGATAGCCCGTCGTTTTAACAGTATGTACGGCGAAGTTTTTCCCATTCCGGAAGTCCTTGTTGGAGAAGTGCCCACTCTTGTTGGCACCGATGGAAATGCTAAAATGAGCAAGTCCCTGGGAAATGCCATATATCTTTCCGATGATGCAAAAACAGTGGAGAAAAAGGTAAAGGGAATGTATACCGACCCGAATAGAATCCGTGCTGATATTCCCGGAACGGTTGAGGGGAATCCTGTATTTATCTATCATGATGTTTTTAATCCTGACAAAGCAGAGGTCGATGATCTCAAAGACCGGTACAGAAACGGGAAGGTGGGGGATGTCGAAGTAAAGGATAAGCTGACAAAAGCTATTAACAGCTTTCTTGACCCTATACGCGAGAGAAGAGAAGGGTATGCTTCTAAATCCGGTTATGTAGATGAGGTAATATTTTCCGGAACCCGGAAGATGCAGGAGGAAGCACGGCAGACACTCCTTGAAATGAAGAAAGCCATGGGGCTTACAGGAGCCTGGAATAAAATAAGCCGGAAAGCAGAAAAGTTCAGAAAGAAACAGCAGTAACCAGCATTAAATGATGAGCGAAATAGGACTCTTTTTTATTTTTTATTCATTTATCGGCTGGATGGTGGAATCGGTTTTCAGATCGGTTGTCGAAAAGGGAAGACCGGTAAACTCAGGGTTTCTTTCTGGTCCCTTTATCCCTGTTTACGGGTTCGGCGGGCTTATATTTGCAGGACTTGGTGATTTTGTATCCGGAGTACCTCTGTATGGACAGGTACTAGTATTCACCGTTTTTGCAACTATTCTTGAATACATAACGTCTGTAGCACTTGAAAGAATCTTTAAAATGAAACTCTGGGATTACAGTAATTTCCCCCTTCATGAGACCCGCCACATTAATTTACCGTTAAACATTAACGGAAGAGTCTGTTTATTGTTCAGCTTTTTCTGGGCAGTACTTATCCTGTTTCAAATTGTATATCTGCATCTGTTTGTCAGCCGTGTTATAGAAGAAATACCTGTTAATCTGCGGTATGTTCTGATATACGTTTTCCTTGTATATCTTAGTGTTGATCTTTATTTTTCTGCTCGATTGTACTACCGGTTCTCAAAATTCCTGCTCAGTGTACGGCAGCTTCAATTCGGTAATTTGACTCAAGAACTCCAGTCCAGATTGCAGGTTTTATCCTCTACACGGAGTATGAATATGTTTCTCCGCCCGCTGCGGGCTTTCCCTTATTTGCGGGATCAACTTTCAACTGCCTGGCAGAAGATCCCCTTTGGATCACCGGTTCCTTATCTGAAGGATATCCGTTCTGTTAT
>JANTFL010000070.1 GCA_024763455.1 Sediminispirochaeta sp.
CCAGAACCTTCGATTCAAAAACATATCCGGCATCCTCCTGACGCCAGAAATAAACCCCTATCCTCTGCCCTTTAAATTCAAATCCCGGAGGGAGTTTCGGACCCTCGGGGTAGGATATTGCTATATATCTCCGCTGGTTCTCGACAACCTGAGAATGATATGTTCCTACACCTGCCAAGGTTATCTTTAAATGCTGTCTTGCAGAGATTTTTCTTGTTGTTTTGAGACCGATCTTATACTTCGGAAGGTTCATTTCCACCGTTTTCCTGAATTCGAAAAGCTTGGAAAGGAAGTATACATTATCTTCGATGTTTAATGTTCCCTCAGAAGCAAATCTAATGATCATTCCTCTGATTGAACGGTCAAGAAGTTTAACCGACCAGAATAGTGATGTTGGATTTGAGAGCCTGTTTTCTACCGCTACTTTTCTTAAAAGATTAACTTCCTTGAAACTGAATCCTGCCTCTTTACCTTTCGTGTAAAAATGGAACCAGGGGAACGATCCGCCTCCGGCTCTGCGCAGAAGTACGATTAGAACAGTAACGAGTATAAATAAAACAGCAAGTACTATAAATAAAATCATATATTTATTATCGCAACCTTTTTATCTTTTCATAACAAATAATCCCTATGGACAAGCCGTTAGGGAACATATAGTATTCATCATACCTTATAACAAGAGTAAAAAAAACATGTTTTTCTTAAACTTTCTAAAAAATTCGGAAAATAAATCTCTAATAGAGCCAATATTGTTGTTTTTAGCGTTTTTTCTCCCCGGTTTTTTATTTCAAAACCAGCAAATTGACGGTGAAATCTTCAATTCGCCCATATTTAACCTGTATTATCTGGTTTCTGTCATCCCCCAGATTTTTCTTCTTCTCTACATTATAAGTCTCAAGGGAAAAGAAAGTTTTAGCAGATATGGTATTTTCAAACTTACTGCAAAGGATATCGGATCCGGGTTTCTCTATGCCCTGGGAGTTATTGCAATACTTTCAACGACCATGGTTATCATCACAATGATATCGGAGGTTGCTTTTAACAATACAGCTGCAAAAGCTCTTCCTGTCGTGGACTGGCAGATTAACAACCCGGCTGTAATACCGCTGGTATTTGTTACAACTATAACAATCGGCTACAGTGAGGAGCTCTTTTTTAGAAGTTATCTGCTGACTGAATTCATAAACAGTGAGGGAACCAACAAAACAGCCGTGATAGTGGCAGTATCACTCCTTTTTGCAGCAGGCCATATCTACCAGGGAGCCGGCGGCTTTATAAGTACTTTTATAATCGGGGTGTTCTTTTCCCTGGTCTTTCTAAAAAAAAGGAGAATTCATTCTATCGCCGTCGGGCATGGTCTTTACAATTTTTTTGTACTGATTCTCAGTATATTTATGAATTAACTTGAAATATCTTTTTTTTTATATTAGTTTTTTTATATGAAAAAGCTAACAACCACAATAATTATGCTTATCCTTTTAACTGCGGCTGTTTTTGCCCAGGAAGATGTGCAGATGAGCACTTCTCAGAAGAAACTTTACCAATTGGGTTTTGATATACCAAAATCAACACTTGAATCGGTAGATTTCACCGCTCCGGATATTTCAGGAAAGAACGTTACCTTGAGTTCCCTGAAAGGAAAACTTGTAATGCTTAACCTTTGGGCCACATGGTGTCCGCCGTGCCAGAAGGAAATGCCTTCCATGCAGCGGTTAAGTGAAAAGATGAAGGGTAAAGATTTTACCATTCTTGCAGTGGGAACACCTTCTCCCCCCAGAGAGACAAAGGATAAGATCATTTCGTATATAAAGCGGAACGAGTACACTTTTCCTGTTCTGGTTGATGAATCCCAGCAGGTTTATGGAATATACGGATCAGGGAGTATTCCCACAACATGGCTGATCGGCCCGGACGGAACTATTCTGGCCCGGCTTGTCGGTGCCAGAGAGTGGGACTCCGACGAAATAATCGATATATTCACCAGTATAATCGAATAAAGCAGGTACCATGAATAAGATCCGGCTTGCCGTTCTTTTACTAATCTTGTCTGCCGGTTTCTCTTTGAGTGCACAGGATATACCTCCGGTGAAGGTTGATGTACAGACCGCTCCGGAGGTACTCCGGCCGGGAGAAAAAGGACTGATTGAGGTAACATTTACTTTTCCCGAGGGGTTTCATCAAACAAAAACCCCTGATTTCTTCTATATCCTTCCTGCAGAAGGGGACGCAGGAAGATTTATTTCCCTCGGAGAAATTCATTATCCCGAAGGTGTCGAAGAGGATGGATTTGTAAACTACTACGGGAAAACGGTACTATCTGCTGAAATCACCATAACAGAAGAGATCCCTCCCGGATACCAGCCGGAGATACGAGCAGGATGGCAGATATGCTCTGATGAAGGCACATGTTTCTTCCCTGAAGAACAATCTTTCCCACTGGCAGCCGTTACGCAATCCAAAGCAGCACCGCCAAACACAGAGTCAGGGATCCTAACACTTTTAAAGTTCATTTTTTTTGCTTTTATCGGCGGACTCCTGCTTAACGTAATGCCCTGTGTTCTTCCAATTCTATCCATGCGGGCCCTGAATCTGATAAACCAGAGTAAAAATGACAACCGAAGTATCTTTATCAGCGCCATGCTGTACGGACTTGGGGTTCTGTTTTCTCTCCTGGTTCTTGCTGTCATAGTAATAGCACTGAAATTTACCGGACAGCTGGCAGGCTGGGGATTCCAATTCCAAAATCCTGTATTTGTCTCCGTACTGATGGTTACGATCTTTATCTTTTCCCTATCACTGTTTGATGTTTTTCTAATCAATCCCCCGGGTATGAATGCAATGGTTAGAGCGGCTTCAAAAAAAGGGTACATCGGTTCATTTTTCAACGGTATCTTTGCCGTTCTTCTTGCAACCCCCTGTACTGCCCCTTTTCTTGGTTCCGCCCTGGGCTTTGCCTTCAGCCAGTCAGCAACCTTTATACTTCTCAGTTTTGCTGCGATAGGTGCCGGTTTTGCCTTGCCTTTTATTCTTCTGGGCTTGTGGCCTGCCGCAATCAAGGCACTTCCCAAGCCGGGAAAATGGATGGACACGTTCAAGGAATTGATGGGTTTTCTGCTCCTTGGCACAGTTGTCTACCTATTCAGTACCCTGCGGTACGAGGTTGATTCCGAAGGTCTGCTGAAAGTCCTTCTCTATCTTCTTACAGCTGCATTTATAGCGTGGATCTATGGGAAGCTCAGTGGTCCTGCATCGAAAATTCGTTTCCCCAAAGCGGTCTTTGCAGGAGCGTTACTCCTGCTCATCCTTTCAGGATTCTACTTTCTTGACTTTCATACGGGAAACAGTGAGAGTACTTCAGAACAGGAGCAGGCGGCAGAAGTAAAAGATGGCTGGGAGCTCTTTTCCCCTGAAAATTTACAGCAACATATCGATAACGGCGATGCGGTACTGGTTCAGTTTTCTGCAAAATGGTGCACCGTGTGTAAAGTAAACGACCGGGTTGTCTTTAATTCAGAGAAGGGGAAGACATTTTTCAGTGATCGGAATATTGCTCTTTTATACGGCGACTACACCAGCAGAGATCCTTTAATCGGTGAATGGATACGGAAGTACGGCAAAGCCGGGGTTCCGGTTTATGCCTACTACCCTCCGGGGAGCAGTGACTACAGGGTTCTGCCCGAAATTCTTACATGGAATACTATTGAAAAAACGGTAACAACAGATCCGAAGAAAAATGCGGTGAAAACCCTTGACGACAGCAGTTTTTTCAGTCAACCTTAGAGTATAGATCTGCGTGTGCGGGTTTTTTATAACATTTCGGCCACCGGCCGAAACCGGAGGAAAGAATGAAGAATCAGGATACTGTACCAAAGAGAGTAAGAGCTGTTGCTGCGGCTTATGCAGACCGCCCTGCTCTGATGGTAAAAAACGAAGAGGGGGAGTTTGAAGAAATAAGCTACAGGGAGTTTTACAATACAATTTCTTCCCTTGGTACCGGATTGAACGATCTTGGTATAAAGCGGGGGGATCATGTAGCTATCATCTCCGATAACAGGATGGAGTGGATCTTGACCGACCTGGCACTGCTGGGGATTGGAGCCATTGACGTCCCCCGGGGTTCCGACTCGACTGCAGACGAAATTGCATATATTATTTCCCATTCGGAAAGCTCCGTCGTTTTTGCGGAGAATGCAGCACAGGTAAAAAAAATACTATCAAAAAAGAAAGAGATTCCTGGACTCACCAAGATTATAGTCTTCGGCGGAACTGACACACTCACGAAAAAAGAGATTGAAACATACTCAATTGTCTCCTTTGATGAAGTCTTAAGCATTTCTGAAAAGGCTTTTGAGAAAAATCCTGATTTTTTCAATAAAGAAGTTGATCAAGGCTCATTGGAAGATATTGCAACTATAATTTATACCTCCGGAACGACAGGCACTCCGAAAGGAGTTATGCTTCATCATGGAAGTTTTATATTCCAGCTGGACCGGGTCTACGATTATATAGATGTCAAACCTGAACATATATTCCTGAGCATTCTGCCGGTATGGCACTCTTTTGAGCGTGCTGTTGAATATATAATCTTCGGTGCCGGAGCTTCTCTTGCTTATTCCAAACCCATAGGAGCTGTAATGATCCCCGACATGGCAAAGATAAGGCCCCACTGGATGGCATCGGTCCCACGGATCTGGGAAGGGGTACGGGCTTCCATATTCAGGAATATTAATAAGGAGGGAGGAGCTAAAAAGGGACTCTTTAAATTTTTTGTTGCAGTAGGAACTTCTTATTCCCGCTTCTACAACCTGTTTTTCGGTCTTGTTCCGAATTTCAAGCTCAGAATAGGATGGCTTGACAAAGCAGTGAGCATTCTTCCTCTTGTCCTTCTTACTCCCTTTAAGCTGCTTGGTGATGCCCTTGTTTTTTCCAAGATAAAAGCAAAACTCGGAGGAAGATTTATTGCCGGTATCTCCGGAGGAGGCGCTCTGCCCCCTTATGTTGACAGCTTTTTCCAGGCTGCCGGGATTTCCCTCCTTGAAGGGTATGGGCTGACTGAAACAGGGCCGGTGCTTGCTGTAAGGAAACAGAATCATCCGGTAGTATCGACCGTCGGGCCGCTTTTTCCCGATGTAGAATACAGAGTGATAGACAGAAACGGGGAGTTGAAAGGCCCCGGGGCAAAGGGAACTCTTTATATAAAGAGCGATCAGGTCATGAAGGGGTACTACAAACAGCCTGAAGCAACCGAAGCGGTACTCAAGGACGGATGGCTGGATACCGGCGATATCTGTATCACAACCCATAACAGGGAAGTCAAAATTATAGGCCGCTCCAAGGAGACAATAGTGCTTATGGGTGGAGAAAATATTGAACCTGTCCCCATTGAGGATAGATTAAACGCCTCAGATGCTATTCTCCAGAGTGTTGTACTCGGTCAGGATAAAAAATTCCTGGGAGCTCTTATCGTACCCGACATGGAGAAAGTTGAGGAAGTAGCGGCCAGGCTGGGTATTAGTTATATTCAGCCGGAGGAACTTCTCTCTGATCCGGAAATTGAAGAGTTCATTCATAATGAGATTCAGGCTATGGTAAATACAAAAACCGGGTTCAAACCATTTGAGTGTATCTTCAGGTTCAAGATCCTTCCAAAACCACTTGAGGTTGGGAAGGAACTTACTCAGACATTGAAAACCAAACGGGATGTTGTTAACAAACTTTATGAAAAAGAGATAAAAGGACTCTTTAGGTAGCAGTGAGGATCTTTTCCAACGATCAGGAGGGATTCTTTGTTTCGCGCCCCAATAGATTTATTGTAAACGCAAAAACAGAGACCGGGATCATTCGGGCTCACTGCCCGAATCCCGGCCGCCTACAGGAGATTCTGCTTCCGGGACAAAAACTCATATTCCAGAAAAGTGATAATCCTGAAAGAAAAACTTTATATACTCTGGTCGCAGCCTATTACAAAGAAAAGGTTATTCCTCTTTATTCAGCTTCTGCCAACAGCATTGCGGCTGAGCTGATCCTCCCTGTTCTGCATCCCGAAGCTGAAAAAATTACTCCTGAACAGAGCTGGGGAAAAAGCAGGTTTGACTTTCTTATTTTTACTGCAGATATAAAAACCTACGTAGAGGTAAAAGCATGCTCTCTGGTAGAAGAAGGAAGAGGGATGTTCCCCGATGCACCTACAGAACGGGGAAAAAGACATATCAGTGAACTTCTTCAGATTGCCGAATCAGGAAGTGGGGCAGAAATACTTTTTGTTGTCTCACATCCCGATGCAGAAGTTTTTTCACCGAATATCCATACCGATCCTTCCTTCTCCCTTACTTTAAGAGATGTCAGCAAAAATGTCAGAATTCGTGCGGTGTCTGTTTTTTGTACCCCGGAGGGAGAGATTACGGTAAAAAATTTCAACATTCCCATCGACTTAAAACCGGTAGAACTACTGGACAGGGATACCGGGGCATACCTGCTTCTGACAACTCTGGAAAGCTCTAAAAACATAATGGTGGGGAAACTTGGAATGATCAATTTCAAGGAGGGAAGTTACCTGTATGCAGGCTCTGGGAAAAAGAACCTGTCAAAAAGGATAAAAAGACATGAGAACCGTAAGAAAAAAAATCTGCGCTGGCATATTGATTATCTAACCGTCAAAGCGGACAGGATACGTTCCTTCCCGATATACACCTCTAAAGATATTGAGTGTTCTTTAGCCGGGGAGATGGTAAAGATAGGGGGAGAACCTGTCCCGGAGTTCGGATCAAGTGACTGCAGCTGCTCATCACACTTGTTTTACTTTGAGAAAAATCCTGTTGAAAACAACCGGTTCCAGGAGGTACTTCACCGTTACAGACATCATATGATGTACTAAAGACTCAGGTATATTTTTACAAGGACGCCAAGGCCTGCCAGCATGGAAAAAAGCAATACCCGGTAAACCCAACGGGGAAGTTGTTTTTTTTCTTTAACCGGAGTTTCATGTTCACCTGCCGTATGCAAGTCCTCCGGCGGACGGAGATACCCGCAAGAGGGACAGCCTTTGGTAAACTCCGGAGCAGGTCCAGAGTAGGAACAGACAGGACATTTTACCGAGAAAAATCTCTTGCCGCAGTAGGGACAGGAGGAAACATCGGCAGGGACCTCTTTCCCGCAGTTTTCACAGTAGAAGGAAGGCATCGCTTTCTACTTCCTCTTTATCCCGAGAACGGTAAGGTCGTCGTACTGACTGTCCTCTTTCATATGTGTGAAGGTTATGTAGAGCCCCTCCTCTTCCGACTTTACGGGATGTTTAAAGTACAGGGAGTACTGCAGAAAATGCTCTTTCAGGAATTCGTTGATCTTGACATCAACCTGTATCCTGTCCATAGGCCCTGCTGCAGGATCGGGATAGATTCTGAATATTTTCTCCACTGATACCAGTGCAAGAACAGCTTCATCAACCCTGCCCTCACAGGTTGAAAAATCAAAGGTAAGAACTTCATCCGCTACAGGATTATGATACTTGTTAAGATTATACCGCCTTCCAGCGAAAACAGCATTCACAATCTCCTTGAGCCGGGGAATCCCCAGCTCCTCGTTTTCGTTGCCTAAAGGATGGGTATCATGAAGTTCTCCCTCTTTGAGTCCCGGTTCTTCACACTTAATCTTGTTGAAATTGCTGTCTCTGAAAAATCTCTGGGCTTCTTCAACTCCATCGGTAAAAAGAAGGAGCAGATCCCCTTTGTCCAGTTGATACGGAATACTTTTAAATCCGCTCTGCATTTCAACGAGATCGTTGGGAAACACACCGCAGGCAGGGGCTTCAGGGAGAGTAATTGTCTCCATTTTTCTAATACTGTTCCTGTACATATGAACCTGGTTGTCTCCTGCGTTACAGAAAAAGGTCTTCCCCGTTTTTGTTTCGATAAGTGCAACGATTAGAGCCGCAAAACGCCCTTTAAATCCCATCTCTTCAACAAGACTGTTTATGGAATAGACAAGCTCGGCAATATCGGGTTTCTTAAGCCTGTAGGGCACCTTTTTCTGAACGGAGATAACCTTTCGCCTCTGTTCAGCCTTTTTCCATTCGTTAAAATAGTTATGAAATATCGTTGCCACCTCTACCATGATAAGGGAAGCCGAAACTCCCTTTCCCGCAATATCACATTTGATTACCGCAAAATAGTCCGGATCAATCTCAATAAAGTCAAAATAATCACCGGAAACCCCCTTTGCTCCTTCGTAATACCCGAAGAAATCGGCATACTCCGTCGATTTTGCTCCCGTGGAAAGTTTTAAGCCGTCTTTCCCTACCTCAAGCGGTATGAACCTTTTCTGGATTTCCTTACCTACGGTAAGTTCCTTCTGTGCTTCTGCTGCTACGTAAAGACCATGGGCCATACCAGTGACAGCCTCAGCAAGATCCAGAATCTCATCCCGGGTTTTAACTTCGACCTTGAATCCTTTCAGATTCAAATGATCATCGGTACTGCTTATCTCCTTAACCTTTTTCAAAAGGTGGTTAATGGGAATAATAATAATGGTAGCAAGAATGAGAGCACCGGCTATTCCAAGACCAATGGCAAGAAGAGCAATATAAATTGTCCGCTTCATTAAGAGCGTTCGGGATGTTGTTATCTCCTCTTTAATAGCCGCGGTAGAAATACCAAGGCGTACGGCCCCCTTAAAATATGAGGTATCATCTCCCTTGCTTTGGTAGACAATAGGGGTATAAAAGGTGTAGTCAGGTGCCGCAGTCAGAATCTTTTCTGGATCGAAGGAAGGGATACTGGCAAAGACATCACTAATCTCTGCAAGCTTTTTTTCAATGGTAGTACTCAGGAGAAGAATCTCATCCTG
The DNA here is from genome assembly GCA_024763455.1 of Sediminispirochaeta sp. GTDB lineage: Bacteria > Spirochaetota > Spirochaetia > B11-G9 > B11-G9 > B11-G9. Next base: position 8,842 of record JANTFL010000070.1, read on the forward strand.
CATTCTTCTAATTGCTTCGATATCTGCCTCAGTCCTGGCAGAACGGGTTGCTTTTGCTGCTTCGGCCTGGAGTTTTGTAAGCTCCTCGGTAAGCTTGCCGACTTCTTCTCTCCCCTTTTTATCTATTTCCTCGGCAAGGGGTTTAATCTTGGCAGATACAGGATCGTTCATGTATATCATCCCCTCGGCAAATTTCTCACCTCCAGGAAGGAGCGCAGGATCAGCTGCCACACCAGGGTCTTTTTTATCAACCTTTTTATCAATACCGGTGTCGTTCGTTACCCAAATATAATCATTGACTCTGCCCTCTTTATTTACAATTCCCGGTCCGGTAATAGTGAGGGAGGTAGCCGCTGTCATTGATTCTATCTGTGCCGGGAGTCTTTTTAGCTCAAGAGTATTGTTCTCCTGCAGGTATTTGGCTGCAGAGGTTTTTATACTGGAAATAAGAACCTTCGTCGTCTGATTCAGTGACTCAGTAAGGTTTTTCTGCTGAGTCTTTATCATAAACAAGCTTAGGGGATAGGCAACCATCAGAACAATAATGAGAACGAGTGTGGTAATCCAAAGTGCAAATTTGATCCGTATTCCCATACCCCGTTTTTTCAAACTTTTCATCTTTTCTTTTCTCCTCTCAAAAGGAAGATCCGTATTGTTAATAAGAGCCTTTGCCTCTTCGTTCAGCTCACTTCCCTCTCGTACCAGTGCAACAATCTTAAAGGAAGCTCCTACAAACATAACCAGCAGAAAAAGCATTACAATAATAACTATAATCATGTTGGCGGAAAGGGTAAAAAGTCTTTCCAGAGCCACACTGCTTCCGGATCTTTTTTCCAGAATACTGAAATTGCCGAATTTCACAGCACCGGTAGACTCAAAAGAAAGTCCCGTCTCGTTGAAGTATAGACCCCGTGCCGGATGAATTAAACCGACATAGTAAATTCCCTCTTCCATATCATCAATACTCAAACCGGTAATAATCCTGTCGGTTTTAACAACAAAGGGATTCTCACCGGTTCTGTATACATAGTCGTAGGGAGCTCTGCGGTCTTTGTCCAGTATAATGGAGGTTATTACCCCCCCTACCCGGAATCCGCGTCCATAGAGATCTATGCTGATATTCCCAAGATCATCCTGAAAGGCCTTTATCTGGGTAATATAGGTTACCGGAATATACTTATTCAGTCTGAAATACAAGACAGAACTGCTGCTCTTATTCCCTACATCATCAAAAGTACTGACACTGATTGCCCATAAACCGTTATCTTTATTAGTAAACCGGTAGGAGGGCGTTTTTGTCGTTGGGACATCCGGAGGGTCCCCTATTCTAAAGGCGGTTATATCACCGGTAAAATCATCCGAGGAAAGATACTGCACTCTGTAGCTGTACCCGGCAATTTTCTCCCCTTCAGGAGGCGTCCAGCGTATCTCTCCGGTATTTGCAGGCAGGAATCCGTTCTCATCCGTATCGGGGGGAATAAACTTTACTTCAGCCGGAGGGGTGGTATCCCGGATAAAGGATAGTGTGGAAGGATCTGACCAGTTTCCAGCATAGTCCAAAGCCCGGACATGAAAGTACCACATACCGTCATCATTCACGGTTACCGATGCTTTTCTCGGGTCACGCCTTTTTACCATTGACCGTGACGGGGCGCTTCCCTCCGGATTTCTGTCAATACTGTAACTGAATGCTGATATCCCGGAGGAGTCCTCCGGAAGATTCCAGGTTATTTCAAAAACATCCTGTTTGTTTGCCTTACCGGGTCTAAAATTTTTCGCATAAACCGCAGGACCAGTGACAGTTTTATCCGGAGAAAGCAGAACAACATCTGATACACTGTTTTTTACTGTCTGCCAGACAACATTGATCTCATTGTTGATATTCAGCATCCTGCCAAAGGAGTTAATTCTGTCGGTATCCTGCCCCTTCAAGGTTATGTTCACCCAAATATCCCCTCTCTTTTCCGCCATCACTATACGGCCGATATTGTTGTACCAGAGAGCAACGGGGGTACCCCCCACAAAGGAAATTTGAGGATTATTTACGGGGTTATTGCTGATATTTGTACCGGTTACTAAGGAAACATCCTTTATTGTACCGTTTGTTGTATCAAGCCGTCCGAAATAGGGCTGTGCCGATCCTAGCCCCAGGCGCCTTTCCCAGGCTATAGAGACCGAGCCGTTCTGTGCGGAGAGATATGCCCGCTGATTATCAAAGTTATCCGCAGGCTGGTCCCCCTCATTGAAGTTTGTAATCCGGACAGGATCACTCCAGGTAGTTCCTCCGTCACTGCTTTCAGTGAGATAAAGCTGATAGAATCTGCTTTCCCTGGGGGATGCCTGAAATACCACATACTCCCTGTTCCCCGATGAAACAGCATGGGGGAGATAGATATTTGAAAGCCCCTGAGGAATCACCAGAGGCTTAAAGGTATCCCAGATTCTTCCGGAAGAGGATGTTGAGTAGGTAATACCGAGAACATCGCCGCCGGCAGAAGTAGAGGTTCCGGCAAGGGGCTGGGTCGCAAAAAGAATAAAACGGTCTCTATCTGTAAGAAACAGTTTGGGAGCAACGGTAGGGACATTACTGCCTCCCCCGCCGGTGCTGCCTACTACCGTAAATGAGTTTCCCTTGTCTATTGACCGGTAGATGGAGATCCCCTTCCCTGAGGTTGATACAGCGGCATATATATCTCCGGATCTATTCATCACCGCAGAGATCATAGGAATTCTGTCTCCGGTAACACTAAACGGACCGATAACCCTCCTGGCCGGGGTAAAAGAAATTCCGTCATCCGTATAAATGACGGTGAACCATACTTCAGCGGTATCTTCGGTTACATCAGTATATTCCTGCCATACCACCGCCCCCTCGTTGCTGTTTGACACCGTTACCGGAAACCACCCGTTTTCCGGGGTTATATCCACCGGATTTTCCCAGTAGAAATCCTGGGCGGATAATGCCCCTGTCATACTAAAAAAGAGCAGTGTTATGTATGCTATAATCCACTTTTTATCTATCAAAGTCTTGCATCTACCTTCTTTTTAAGATCATTCAGCTTGGAACTCTTCCTGTTTTCCGGATTACTCCACAACTGATTTACTATAATACTGGCTTCAAGATACTTTCCTTCAACATACAGATTTTCTGCAAATCTGAGCTTCTGCTGATCAGATTCCGACATAACGGAAACAGCTGCTCCGCCGGTACTTGTCCTCAGCTGATCCAAAAGAACTGCGGCCTGATTGAAATTGCTGTCAATCTGTATGGATTCCTCAAGATAGGCAATGGCTATAGGGAATTGAGCTCTGTTGTCAGCATCTGCAATCCTCTTTGCTTTGTAATACAGATCCCGTGCTTTTGCAATATCGACCTTTGCCGGGGGCGGCGAGAGCCTTCCTGCAGCAATTCCGGATTTGTATAATGCAGCTTTTATTCCGGGATAATCGGGGTTCACTGCGGACAGTGCTAAAAGGTCATCATCCGCCGATTTGGGATCGGTATTAATCTTCGCTACAGCGGCTTCAAACATGGAGGTGAAGTACGTATCGAAGGTATCTTTTTCGGTAAATTCCAGAATTCTTAAGTACAGAACACTTGCTTTGAAATTTCTGGGAAAGGTTTCTTTCACGTACTCAATATTCTTTACCGCATCTTCAAAGAAACGGGCAGCTTCATCGCTTTTTCCTTCGCTTACCAGTTTCTTCCCGCTGTTAAAATCCTCTTCCGCAATGTTCAGGACCTGAATCATTTCCGGATAAAGAGGATCTGTGGAAACCAGTACCCTGCCGCTGGTTGCTTCCAATGCTTTTTTTACCTTGACAAGCCAGTCCTCTATCTCCGGATTAAGCTCCTCATGGGTAACCTTGTACCGCTCTTTTGCCTGTTGAAAGGTCTGCTCCGCTTTGATAAATTTCTCCACGTTGTAGTAGTCTTTCCCGGTATTTATTAACTGTCTGACCTCTCTGATAATCTTTTTATTCAGAGCTGTCATTATATCTGCATAAAGTGCTGGCATCTCGGTTGTAAGGAGGGTCCTAACCTTCTTGTCCTCCCGGTATTCAAGAGACTTCAGCAATGCTGTTTCTGCCTCGGAGTACTTTTCCCTGGCTGCATCATACTCTCCCCTGTCGTACCGGGCATAGGTTTCATCAAGACGCAGATACCCAAG